>NZ_JAPYKS010000007.1:0-287913 GCF_037179605.1 Mesorhizobium salmacidum (SeqCode) | reverse complement strand
GAACAGCCCAACATCCCGCGCGCGCTGGCGATCTGCCGCAAGCAGGGCTGGAAGTTCGACATCATGACGACATCCTTCTTCCTGTCGCGGCGCTCGCTCAAGGCGTCGCCCAATTCCGGCATGCCGCTATGGCAGGACCGGCTGTTCATCGGCCTGGCGCGCACGGCGGCGGATGCGACGGAGTATTTCCAGATCCCGACCGGACGTGTGGTAGAAATCGGCACGCAGGTGGCGATCTGACGAGTTCGATCGTCTCGACCCAAACGGGGAGGCTGAGATGGGCGGCGAATTGGTGCTTGTCACAGGCGGATCGGGTTTCCTCGGTGCACATTGTATTCTTGCCCTGCTGAAGGCGGGCTATCGCGTGCGCACGACGGTGCGCTCCGCCAAGCGCGAAGCCGAAGTTATCGCCATGCTGAAGGCCGGCGGCGCCGAGCCGGGCGACAGGCTCTCCTTTGCCATCGCCGACCTCATGGCGGATGCCGGCTGGCCCGACGCTATCGCCGGCTGCGACTATGTCCTGCATGTCGCGTCACCGTTCCCGCCCGGTGTGCCGACGCATGAGGATGACCTGATCATCCCGGCTCGCGAAGGCGCCTTGCGCGTGCTCAGGGCGGCGCGAGACGCCGGCGTCAAACGCGTCGTGCTGACATCGTCCTTCGCGGCCATCGGCTATGGCAAGATGCCGCCCGACGGCCGGCCCTTCACCGAGGAGAGCTGGACCGATCCAACTGCCAAGGTCAGCGCCTATGTGAAGTCGAAGACGCTCGCCGAAAGCGCGGCCTGGGATTTCATCGGCACCGAGGGTGGCGGCATGGAATTGGCGGTCGTCAATCCGGTGGGAATCTTCGGGCCTGTTCTAGGGGCCGACCATTCGACCTCCACCGCATTTGTCCAGCGCATGATGAACGGTGCCATGCCAGGGCTGCCGCGCCTGTCCTTCGGCGTGGTCGATGTGCGCGACGTGGCGGACCTGCATGTGCGCGCCATGACCAATCCCGTCGCCAAGGGCGAGCGGTTTCTGGCAGTCGCCGGCGATTTCATGACTGTGCGGGCGATTGCGCAGACGGTGAAGATGCGGCTCGGCGCCGCCGCGTCGCGTGTCTCGACGCGGGAGCTTCCCGATTGGCTGGTGCGGATGGTGGGGCTGTTCAACGCGGAAGCCGCGCAACTCGTGACGGAACTCGGCAAGGTCAAGAATGCCACCAACGCCAAGGCGGTGCGCATGCTCGGCTGGGCGCCGCGCTCGCGCGAGGACGCGCTCGCCGCCACCGGAGAAAGCCTGGTCCGGCTCGGGCTTGTCAAAACGCCGAAATAGCGCGGCGGGAGAAAGACTTCCCGCTGCGCTGGTTTCAGCCTGCCAGTGCGGCCTTGTTGGCCTCGAGGAACTGCTTCAGCGGTACCGATTTCCGGCCGGAAAGCTTTTCGACGGAGTCCGTCACCATGCCAAGGCCGCCAACGCGCGTGGCAGCGTCGAAGGATACGAGAAGCCGGGCGATGGGCTCGGGAAGGCCTGCGCTCTTCATCCCCTCGGTCAAGGCTTCGTCCGAGAGCTGAATGACCTGGATCGGCTTGCCGGTGACTTCGGTGACAAGTGCCGCGACTTCGGCTGACGTATAGGCCTTGGGGCCGGTCAGCGTATACGTCTTGCTTTCGGTGTTGTCCGAAGCCAGCCCCGCGGCTATGGCGGCGGCGAGATCGTCACGCGCGCCATAGGAAATGGCGCCGTCGGCCGCGGACGTATACCATTGGCCCGAAGCGAGGATCTGCGGCATCGCCATGAACAGGTTCTCGTCATACCAGCCATTGCGGAAGATCGTGTAGGGGATGCCGCTCGCCTTGATCGCCTGTTCGGTGTCGTAATGGTCGGGCGCAAAGAGCACCGGCGAACCCGGCTCCGTGTTGGGCATCGAGGTGTAGAGCAGGTGGGCGATGCCCGCCTGCCTGGCCGCCGCGACGGCGGCAAGCTGCTGTTCGCGCCGCTTTCCCTGGATCGCCAGCTCGTTGGTCGAAATGATGAGCGCCCGGTCGGCGCCGGCGAAGGCGTCGGCGAGCGAGGCTTGATCGTCGAAATCAGCCTCGCGAACGGTGACGCCGCGCGCTGACAGGTCGGCAAGATTGGCGGGCGTGCGGGTCGTGGCGATGATCCGGGCCGCCGGCACCTCTAATGTGTCCAGCAGATGGTTGATGACGCTGCGGCCGAGCTGGCCGGACGCGCCGGTGACGAGAAGAGTTGCGGTCATGGAGGATCCTGACATTGCGCCGGAAGGGCGGTTCGGGTGGTGATCTCAAAAAGAGACCAGCACTAAAATAGGAATTGACCCGCTGCAGTAAAGAAGGCAGTTTTTCGGGAGGTAGGCACACGCAGGGAACCAGTCATGGACAGCCGGACCGTCAATCTGAAATCCAAACTCGAAGTCTACAAAGCGATGACCGAAGGCGGAAACATTGCCGATTGCCCGGTCCGCGACGTCATTCAGGGGCTCAATGGCAAATGGAGCTCGCTGTTGACGGCGGCCTTGGCCGAGCAGCCCTATCGCTTCGGCGAGCTGCGGCGGCTGGTTCCCGACATTTCGCAGCGCATGCTGACTCAGACGCTCCATGATCTGCAGCGCGACGGCTATGTGCGTCGCGAAGTGTTTCCGACCAAGCCGCCCAGTGTCGAATACAGCCTGACCGACCTTGGGCGCTCGATGTTCGACGCTTTGCAGCATTTGTTGCAGTGGGCTGAAAACAACCACGATGCGGTGCGCGACGCGCGCACTGCCTTCGATTCAACACCGGCTTGACCCAGCCGGGTAGCCTTCGGCGTCGCGACTTGATTTCATCCGGCGGCTGAAGGATTGTCCCGGCCAGTGCGGCTTGGGGGCAACGGCATTTCCTACGATATCGCAATTGCAGGCGCCGGTCCGGCTGGGCTGGCCATGGCGCTCTATCTCAGGCGTGCCGGGCACCGGGTCACCATCTTCGAGCCCTTCGAGGAACCGAAGCCGGTCGGCTCCGGGTTGATCCTGCAGCCGACCGGATTGACGGTGCTTGCCGACCTCGGCCTGCTCGACGACATCATGGCACTGGGCAGCAGGATCGACCGGCTGCATGGCGCCGATGCCTCCACCGGCCGCACCGTGCTCGACGTCCGCTACGACGCCCAGCACGGCGGCCGCTTCGGTCTGGCGGTGCACCGGGCGGCCCTGTTCGGCGTGCTGTTTCGCGCTGCCCGGCGTGAGACCATCGCCATCGAAACCGGCGTCGAAATCGAGACTTTGGACATCGGCGACCGGGCGACGCTGGTCCGTGGCAATGGACGAAGGGCAGGGCCGTTCGATCTTGTCGTCGACGCCAGCGGTTCGCGTTCAAAACTGCGGCAGTGCGCCGGCAATGCCGGGGCACCACGACCACTCACCTATGGCGCATTATGGGCATCGCTGGATTGGCGAGGCGAGGGCTTTGACGAGCACGCGCTTTTGCAGCGCTACGACAAGGCCAGCGTGATGATCGGCGTGCTGCCGATCGGCCGGCCGGAGCCGGGTTCCGAAAGGATGGCGGCATTCTTCTGGAGCCTGAAACCGGCGGATGCCGATGCCGTGCGCAACCTTGGCATCGATGCCTGGAAGGAGCGGGTGGTGCGGCTGTGGCCGCAGGTCGAGGCGTTCACCAACCAGATCGGCAGTTTCGACCAGCTCTCGCTGGCCCGCTATGGCCATCACACGATGAAGTCTCCAGTTGGCCGGCGGCTGGCCGTGATCGGCGACGCCGCGCATTCGACCAGTCCGCAGCTTGGCCAGGGCGCCAACATGGCGCTGCTCGACGCCGCGGCGCTCAGCCATGCGCTGGAGCGAACGGGCAGCGTCGAGGCTGCGCTCGAAGGCTATGCGAAAGCGCGGCGCTGGCATGTGCGGGCCTTCCAGGCGCTGTCGCTGGCATTCACGCCCTTCTACCAGTCGGACTCCGTGGCGCTGCCTTTCATCCGCGACAGGCTGGTGGCGACGATCGCCAAGATTCCGCCGGCGCCGCGGTTCCTGGCCTCGATGGTGGCCGGCACGGTGATCGATCCGTTCAGGCGAGCTGGGCTTGCCGAAGCGCGCTGGCCGGATCGCGTTGCCGAATGAGGCTCGATAGAAAAGACCCCTTCGCCCGCAGGAAAGCATGCAGGCGCTGCGGATAGTCCGGCGCCACGGCTTGCCTGATCGACCGGCGGTCGCTCAACGCTTCGCGCCAGGCCTGGACAAGCGGCATGCCTTCCAGGATGCCGAAATCGCCGATCCGGTCGAAAGCGTCGAGGTAGCGGAAGACCGGACCGTAAACGGCATCGACGAGGGAAAAGCGGCTGCCAGCGAACCATGGCCCGCTCCGCAGGGTATCGTTAGCGAGTTCAGCCTCAAGGCGGTCAAACATCGCCGACAGCGCGCTGGACTCGGCGAGGAAGCCAGCCTCGCTCGGCGTTGAATAGAACCGGCCGATGGCGTTGAGGATGGCTGAGCCATACTCGATCCAGGCACGGTGCCGGGCGCGGGCATAGGGGTCGGCAGGGTGGAGCGGATTGGCCTGCGTCTCCTCGAGGAATTCGAGGATGACCGCGGATTCGAAGATTATCGTCTCGTCGCCAGTTCGCTGTACGCGCAGCAGCGGCACCTTGCCGAGCGGCGAGATCGCCTTGAACCAGTCCGGCTTGTCGGCGAGGTCGATGTCGATCCGCTCGAACGGGACGCCTTTCTCGGCCAGCGAGATCGCCGCACGCTGGACATAGGGGCAGAGGGGATGGCTGACGAGAATGAGGGTGTCGGCGGGTTTCATGGAATGTGCCTTTCGATATCGATGCAACTGCATTTATGTAGATGCGTATGCATTGATCGTCAAGCTTGATGCATCTGCATCTATCTCTTAGGATACGGCCATGACAGAGACAGCCATGCCTTCGCCTGATGCCATCAAGGTCTGGGCCCGCCTGATGCGGGTTTCGCGCCAACTGATGGAACGTGCCGAGGACGCGCTGAAGGAGGGCGGCCTGCCGCCGCTTGCATGGTACGACGTGCTGCACGAGCTTGCCGAGGCTGGCGAGGGCGGCTTGCGGCCATTTCAACTGATCGAGCGCACTTTGTTTGCGCAATACAACATCTCGCGGCTGTTGGCCCGGCTCGAGGCCGACGGGCTGGTCAAGAAACTGCCGGTGGCCGATGACGGCCGTGGGCAAACCATCCGCATCACGGCCAGGGGACGTGAGACGCGCCGCCGGATGTGGGCGGTCTACGGGCGCTCGATCGCCGAACTGGTGGGTGCCAAGCTCTCGCTGGATGAGTTGAGCACGGTCTCGGCACTGCTCGGCCGGCTGCGCCATCCGCCTGCCGCGGACTGATTCCGCGGAGACGAGCCCGGCCTGGCGGGTCAAGGCAGATGGCTGCCCCACAGAAAAGACAGCGTCGCCAGCACACCGAGCGCCGCGCGAACCAGGTGCAGATTGCCCCATCTGACGATCAGCGCCCTGGCCTGCGGATTGGCCGCTTCCGGGTCCATTGCCTCCAGCACTCGATTGGTCGGCATCATCACAACAAGGGTCCACGGCCAGGGCAGGATGATCGCCACCGCGCCGCCGAGAAAGGCAAGCCCGCCGGTCTGCCACCAGGCGACAAGGCCGAGAACGCAGGAGACGATGGCGATCGATGCCTGCATGGCCGCACCGCGTTTGTAGGAAGGCTGCCATTCCTGGAGCAGGGACCTGTCATCCAGCCGCAACCGCGCCGGCTGCTCGGCCACGCTGACATAGATCGCCGCACCGGTGAACACAGCGGCTATGGCCAAGGCCAGCAAACCGGCCAACATGTTTCCCCCTTTAGGACGGCGGCAGCGAAGCCGACCGGAGAGAAATAGGGCTTGCCAGGTTCGGTGCAATAGGCCATAGAAAGGCCGAACCGTAACGTACGGTACGGCTTGCCGAAAATGACTGGCTTGGTCGTCCGCGAGGAAAGAGCGTGTTGCACATCGTGCCCGACATCGACAACAGCGAGACGCTAACGGAGCGGCAGCAGGCCGTCCTGGATGCGGCGCTGCGGCTGCTGGTCGAGGAAGGCGACGACCTGACCATGACCGCCGTGGCGCGGCGTGCGAGCTGTTCCAAGGAAACGCTCTACAAATGGTTCGGCGACCGCGACGGGCTGCTGACGGCGACCGTGCAGTGGCAGGCGTCGAAGGTGCGGGTGGCGCAGGTTGACGGGAAGGGGCTCGACCTTGCCTCGCTGACGGCGAGCCTCGAGCGCTTTGCCGGCGACTGGCTCATGGTCATTTCGAGCGATACCTCGATCGCGCTCAATAGGGTGGCGGTTGGTCATGCGGGGTCGGGTAAGGACAATCTCGGCGCCGTCGTGCTGGAGAATGGGCGCTTTGCCCTGGCCAAGCGACTGAAGCCGGTGCTTGAAGCCGGCCGGCAGGCAGGGCTCCTTGAATTTGCGGATGCCGAGACGGCATTCCGTACCTTTTTCGGGCTGGTTGGCCGGGATGTGCAGATCCGTCTGCTGCTCGGTGACCGGCTGGAATTGACTGAGGCGGCGATCGGCGGCGATGCCATCCGCGCGACGCAACAGTTTCTCGCTCTTTTCGGAGCAAAAACCGGGCCTCAGGGCCTTTGATCTTCAAAACGGGAAGGAAGTAAAATGCGTGTCTATTACGATCGTGATGCCGATCTCAACCTGATCAAGGGCAAGAAGGTCGCCATCATCGGCTATGGCAGCCAGGGCAGGGCGCATGCGCTCAACCTCAAGGATTCCGGCGCCAAGGAGATCGCCATCGGCCTCAAGGCCGGCTCGGCGACCGCCAAGAAGGTCGAGGCCGACGGGCTCAAGGTAATGAGCGTCGCCGATGCCGCCAAATGGGCCGACCTGATGATGATGGCGACGCCCGATGAATTGCAGGCCGACATCTACAAGAACGAGATCGCGCCGAACATCCGCGACGGCGCCGCGATCGCCTTCGCGCACGGCCTCAACGTGCATTTCGGCCTCATCGAGCCGAAGTCGACCGTCGACGTCGTCATGATCGCGCCGAAGGGCCCGGGCCACACGGTGCGCGGCGAATACCAGAAGGGCGGCGGCGTGCCGTGCCTGGTCGCCGTCAACCAGGACGCCTCGGGCAACGCGCTCGACCTCGCTCTCTCCTACGCCTGCGGCGTCGGCGGCGGCCGTTCGGGCATCATCGAGACCAATTTCCGCGAGGAATGCGAGACCGACCTGTTCGGCGAGCAGGTCGTGCTGTGCGGCGGCCTGGTCGAACTGATCCGCGCCGGCTTCGAGACGCTGGTGGAAGCCGGTTACGCGCCGGAAATGGCCTATTTCGAGTGTCTGCACGAGGTCAAGCTGATCGTCGACCTGATCTATGAAGGCGGTATCGCCAACATGAACTACTCGATCTCCAACACCGCCGAATGGGGCGAATACGTCTCGGGTCCGCGCATCATCACCGCCGAGACCAAGGCCGAGATGAAGCGCGTGCTGAAGGACATCCAGACGGGAAAATTCACCTCGGAGTGGATGCAGGAATACCGCGCCGGCATGTCGCGCTTCAAGGGCATCCGCCGCAACAATGACAGCCACCAGATCGAGGAAGTCGGCGCCAAGCTGCGCGCGATGATGCCGTGGATTTCCAAGAACAAGCTGGTCGACAAGGCCAAGAACTGAGCGAAATCGACAGGCTCGAAGCCCTCTAATTTCGAACGGTCAAAACCAAAAACGGCGCCAGGTGGCGCCGTTTTCATTTCTGGTGTCAGCCGCAGCCGGTTCAGCTATAGGGCGACCAGCACTGCTGGCGCGGGCCGTTATAGGGCTGGAATGTGTTGTCGTAGGCGCGATATGAACGGTAGCGGTTATAGCACCACCGGACATGGGCGCTGGAAAGCCGGCCGGCGCGGTAGTAGCGGCGTGGCGCCGGCGCATAGTAATCGTAGTTGTTATAGCTGTTGTACATGCTGCCAAGGCCGAGCCCCAGGCCAAGACCGAGGATTGCGGCGGCCCCATCATCGTAGTAGCCGCCGTGATAGTGGCGGCGGCCATGGCGCCAGCGCCAGTCATCGCCGCGGCTCCAGTTGCCGCCACCATTCCAGTGGCGGCCGCTCCAGTTGCCTCCGCCATGCCAGTGGCGGCCGCTCCAGTTGCCACCACCATTCCAGTGGCCGCCGTTCCAGTTGCGGCGCCATCTCCAATCGCCGCCATTGTTGTTGCCGCCGGCCCAGTCTTCGCGGACCGGGGTGACCATTGGCGCGGCGGTGCTGGCCGGAATCGACACATCGGGCTGCAGGATCGGACCGGCGGCGGATGGCGCCGTGATGCCGGAGACAGTACCGAGGGCAATCAGCCCGGATTTGACAGTGGAAGAAAAGAGCGAATTCATAGCACTCTCCACGAGATACAGGCCCCACGCCTACCCTGGGAATGGGCCTACTGTGGGCCTTTGCGTCTGAACGGCGGATGAACGGAAAGGTTCCGTCAACCATAGGGCGAAGGCCACCAGGACCAAAGGGTCCCTGCTTGTAGTCCCGCGATCTTGTTTTCCGCCGCTCTTGCAGGCAAAGGTCAGGGCATGTCGCTGCGCCTTGCCACCTTCAATGTCGAGAACCTGATGAACAGGTTCGATTTTTCCGGCTATCGCAACCAGCTCAACGAGGATCGCACCCTGGCGATGTTCGATATCCAGAGCGAGGCCGAATACAAGATACTGGAGCAGGCGCGCGCCATCGCGCAATCCGACGACACGCGCCAGCTGACGGCACTGGCCATCGCCGCCACCCGTGCCGACATCATCGGCATGCAGGAGGTCGACAACATCGAAGCGCTGAAGGCGTTCGAGTACGGCTATCTGTTCAAGATGGTGGGGCATGGTTACCGCCAGAAATACACCACGTCGGGCAATGATTCGCGCGGCATCGATGTCGCCGTGATGATGCGCAACGAAACCGCGCAGGGACAGCCGATCGAATTCGTTCGCATGACCAGCCACGCTTATGTCACCTACGAGCAGTTCGGGTTGCACACGCCGGAGCTGGCGGCCCTCGGCAACCAGCCCAATGAACGTATCTTCCGGCGCGACTGCCTGGAGGTCGACATCAAGGTGGGCGGCGCACCGATGACGCTTTATCTCGTGCACTTCAAGTCGATGGGCTCGCCCCGAAACGGGCTTGACGGACGCGAAGCGACAATGCCGGTGCGCGTCGCGGAAGCGCAGGCCGTGCGGCGCATCATCGAGGAGCGTTTCGGTGTGGATCATGCTGCCGACAAGCGCTGGGCGATCTGCGGCGACATGAACGATTACCGCCAGCGGGTGAAGATCGCCGGCGATGAGGTGGACGGCTACCGTTTCGAGGTGGTTGACGAGAACCTGTCCTGCATCAATGTGCTGACAGCGGGCGGCTTCTGCGAAAACGTGGTCGAGCGGCGGCCGGAAATGAACCGCTGGACCTTCTATCACACACGCGGACCCGAAGAGCGGCATCTGTGCCAGCTCGACTATATCCTGCTTTCCAGGGGACTGGCGGCGAAGAACGCCACCGCGGTTCCCGACATCATCCGCAACGGTCAGCCCTGGCGCACGATCTTTCCCGCGGGCCAGGAAGTCGAGCGCTTCCCGCGCGCCGGCTGGGATCGGCCCAAGGCTTCGGACCACTGCCCGGTGGCGATCACGCTGGACATGGCCTGATGGGGAGTATGGGCATGATGGGGAGTACGGGCCCGATGGGGAGTATGGGGCCTGATGGGCAGGATCGGGCCTGAGCCGACATGAGCTTTGATCTTCCACGCAATGTCATCCTGCCGGTCGACGCCATCGATGTGCGCCTCGATGCCGGCCCGCATCCCTTCGCGGTGGATAATGCCGGGGCGATCGCCAAGAACTGGCAGAGCGAGATCGAGACCAATCCGGCGCTCTTCGACGGCACCGTGGTTCTGCTTTCGGAACTTGCCTATCGCGACCGCAGTCTCATTGGCCTCTGCCATGCGGTCAACTACTCGACCTTCATGCTGTGGCGGAAGCGGCGCGAGAATTCCGGCGCCGAACACGCCTATGCCCATGCCGTGCTGGTGGCCGGCGACAATGCGCTGGTGGCGATCCGCATGGGACCGCGAACCGTCAATGCCGGCCGGGTCTATTTCGCCGCCGGTTCGTTCGAGCCAACCGATTTCCGCGATGGGCTGGTCGATGTCGATTTCAACATGATCCGCGAGGTGCGCGAGGAAACCGGCCTCGACCTGTCGAACGCCAGGCGCGGGGTGCGCTGGCACGCCCTGTCGACGGCAAGCGGCACCGTCATCTTCCGCCGCTATCACGTCGACGAGCCTGCCGATGAGATAGCGCGCCGAATCTTGGCCTTCGTCGCCACCGAAGCCGATCCGGAGATCGAGGGGCCGGTGATCATCCGCCATGCCGACGACCTGCCGAACGGTCTTTCGCCGCACATGAAGCCCCTGATCGAGTGGCATTTCGCGAACGGAAATTAAAGTTTCGTGCCGATGTCATGATCGCAGACGCCACCCGTCGGCGCCACGGCTGATCTCGTGGAGAGGCAGGGGCCTATGAGCCTTGCTTTTGAGTGCCTTGCGGTCGTTGCGCGCGGCGACGAAGAACAGGATGAAGCCGATGCCCAGCAAGCCGCCCATCGCCATACCCATGGTCTGGCCGACGACCGCCTGGAAATCCGGTTTGACGCGATCGGGATTGGCCATCCCGTAATCGGCGAGATACCACCAGATGCCTGCCAGGACAGCTTCGATAACCACCATTGTCAGGACCACGCGCGCCTTCTTGCTCATCAGCTGCTCCTCGACCAGAAATGCCTTGGCACAACATCGCCAACACAGCGACGACAGGGTTGGGCGGGGCGGAAACGTCGAAGGTTGTGTAAAACCGGCTCGGAGTGCCGGGCGCCTTTGCAGCTTGCTCGTTACTCATGCCTTAGCGCGTCGATCGGATCGAGCCTGGCGCCGCGAAGGGCCGGGAAGAAGCCGAACACCATGCCGATCAGCGCGGAGAAGCCGACGGCGAGCAGGATGACCGCCGGGCTTGGCGCGAAGGGTATGATCAAGGTCATCGAGGCGAGGCCGGCCAGCGCCAGGCCAATCACGATGCCGATGATGCCGCCGAGCAGCGACAGCACCGTCGCCTCGACCAGGAACTGGATGAGGATGTGCTTTTCATGCGCGCCGATGGCGAGCCTGATGCCGATCTCGCGGGTTCGCTCGGTGACCGACACCAGCATGATATTCATGATGCCGATGCCGCCGACCAGCAGGCTGACGCCGGCGACCGCGCCCAGCATGCCGGTCATCGTCGTGGTTGCGCTGGCCATGGCGTCGGCGATCTGGGTCATGTCGCGGATGGCGAAATCGCTTTCGCGGTCCGGGGTTATACGGCGCGCATCGCGCAAAATATCCTCGACGCGCGGCTGCAATTCGGCGGTCGGCGTGCGGTCGTCGGCGGCGATGTAGATGTTGTCGATATCGCGGTTGCCGGCGATGCGGCGCTGATAGGCGGCGAGCGGCATCAGCACGACATTGTCCTGGTCCTGGCCGAAGCCGGTATAGCCCTTCGGCTCGAGAAGGCCGACGATCTTGCAGGAGGTGCGGTTGACGCGGATGATCTCACCCTCGGGATCGCCGGCGCCGAAGAATTGCTGGCGCACCGTCTCGCCGATCAGGCACACGCCAGTGCCCGAACGGGTTTCGGAATCGCTGAACGGGCGGCCGGACACCAGTTTCCAGTCGCGCGCGTCGAGATAGGCGCTGTCGGTGCCGGTGACGCCTGAGGTCAGGCTTTCGGTGCCGAAGATGACGCGGACCTGCTTCTGCGATGCCGGCGAGATGGCGCGCGCGCCGGAGAGATGCGCAACCAGCGCCGCCAGGTCCTTTTCCGCCAGCGGCCGCACCGCCTGGTCGAGCCCGCCCGGACCTCCGGGACCGGCCGGGCGCCCGGCCCGGACGACCAGCAGATTGCTGCCGAGTTTGGAGATGTCGGCCTTGACCTTTTGCGTGGTGCCGGAGCCGATGGTCAGCATGGCAATGACGGCGGCGACCCCGATGACGATGCCGAGCAAGGTCAGGAACGAACGCAGCACGTTGCGGCGGATCGAGCGCAGCGAGAGGCGGATGGTTTCCCAGATCATGGTTATGCCGTCTCCATGTTCATTGTGTCGGAGGCGACATGGCCGTCGAGGAAGCGGATGGTGCGCTCGGCATATTCGGCGACATCGGCCTCGTGCGTGACCATGGCGACGGTCAGGCCAAGCTCCTTGTTCAGCCGCGTCAGCAGTTCCATGATTTCGTGGGTGCGAGCCGTGTCGAGATTGCCGGTCGGCTCGTCGGCGACGAGCAGCGTCGGCCTGGTGACGATGGCGCGTGCGATCGCCACGCGCTGCTGCTGGCCGCCGGAGAGCTCGGCCGGCGTGTGATGCTCGCGGCCGACAAGGCCGACCTCAGCCAGCGCCTGCATGGCAAGGTCGCGGCGCTCGCGGGCGGCGACGCCGCGATAGATCAGCGGCAGTTCGACGTTCTCCGCCGCGGTGGTGCGGGCCAAGAGATTGTAACCCTGGAAGACGAAGCCGACATAAAGGTTGCGCAGCATGGCGCGGCGGTTGCGGTCGAGCCGGCCGGCATCGACGCCCATGAAGGAGTAGGTTCCGGCCGTCGGCGTGTCGAGGCAACCGATGATGTTCATTGCCGTTGACTTGCCGGAGCCCGATGGACCCATGATGGCGACGAATTCGCCGCGCCGGATGGCAAGGTCTACGCCGGCCAGCGCATGCACCTTGGCTTCGCCTTGGCCGTAGCTCTTCCAGACCGTGTCGAAGGTGATGAGGGGCGCGCCCGCGGCCATAGCCTCAGCTCCGCGACTGCGAGGCGGTGATGATCTGCACTCCTTCCTCCAGGCCGGAGGTGATCTCCGTCAGTTCGCCATCGGTGGAGCCGATCTTGACGTTGACCGGATGCGGCCGGCCGTTCTCCAGCACATAGAGCGTGCGAGAACCATCGGTCGGGGCCTTCGCCGCCTGGCGTTGGCGGTCGGGGCGACCCATGCGGCCGGTGAACAGGTCGCTGAGACTCCAGCCACGCGGGGCCTGCTGCGCCGGTCGGTAGCGGAAGGCGCTGGCCGGCACGGTGAGCACATCCTTGGCCTGCCGGGTAACGACCGAAACGGTAGCGGTCATGCCCGGGCGCAGCAGAAGTTCGCTGTTGTCGACCTCAAGCCGCGCATTGTAGGTGACGACCCCATCCGTCGTGACCGAGGCATAGGAAATGTCGCGGATCTCGGCATCGAACGGCCGGTCGGGGAAGGCGTCGACGGTGAAGCGGGCATGCTGGCCTGATTTGACCGCGCCGATGTCGGCTTCGTCGACCGCCGCCACCAGCTCCATGTTCCTCAAATCCGCGGCGATGATGAACAGCACGGGCGCCTGCAGCGAAGAGGCGACCGTCTGGCCGGGGTCGACCGAACGGGTCAACACGATGCCGTCGATCGGCGCGTAGATGGTGCTGTTGGCGAGATCGGTCTGCTGCGATTTCAAGTCTGCATTGGCGATGGCGAGATTGGCCTCGGCGCTGTCGAGTGCAGCCTTGGAGCGGTCGCGGGTCGCGGTCGCGGCCTCGAGCGACTGGTCGGTGGCCATGCCGCGCTTGGTCAGGGCCGCCGCGCGGACAAGCGCGCTCTCGTTCTCGGAGAGCGTCACCCGGGCGTCCTCGACATTGGCAGCCGCCCCTTTTGCGGACGCTTCGGCCCGTTCGATCTGGACCTGCAGCTTGGCGGTGTCGAGTGCAGCCAGCACGTCGCCCTTCTTCACCTGCTGGTTCTCGTTGACCGTGACCGAGCGTATGATGCCGGAGAGCTGGCTTGATATGTCGACCTGGGTGAGGGGTTGCAGCGTGCCAGTCGCCGAAACCTGGACGGTGAGGTCGGCCTTGGCGGCCGGCACTGTCGTATAGTCGATCTTGGTCGGCGTGCCGGCATACCATTGGTAACCGGCAAAAGCCGCGACGAGGACGATCAGCGCCAGCAGCGCGTAGAGCCAGCCGCGGCGGCGCGTCCTGCGCCGGCCGATCTGGTCGAGCCCTAGCGCCGTCTCAATGGCGGAATCCGATTCCGCCTTTGGCAGATTGACAATCTGGTCCACGTCGGACCCCTATTATGCGTAATGTCCCTGTCTGTGCACAGATCAGGCTTATCGGTTCGAATATCAAATTAAATTTCGCCCATGTTGGGATTGAGGCAGGAATGCAAACCCGGAATTACTTGCTTTACGATGTGTTTACGACCGAGCGACTGGCCGGCAACCCGCTGGCGGTGGTGTTGGATTGCAAAGGTCTGGACACCGCCGCGATGCAAGCCATCGCGCGCGAGTTCAACCTGTCCGAATCGGTCTTCGTGCTGCCGCCGGACAATCCCAAGCACCGAAACCGCATCCGCATCTTTACCCCCGATTATGAAATGCCGTTCGCCGGCCACCCGACGGTGGGCTCGGCAATCGCGCTGGCGGAACTGGCCGGTGAGGGCGACGCCGGCATTTTCGTCCTGGAAGAAAACATTGGTCCGGTGCGTTGCGCCGTGAGCAAGCACGATGGCGCCACCTTCGCCGAATTCGACCTCGCCAAGCTGCCGGAGCCGCTGAAGCTCGACGCCGATCCGGAGGCGATCGGCGCGGCACTCGGCTTGACACCGCACGAGATCGGCTTCGAGAATCACCGCGTCGCCTTCTGGTCGGCGGGCGTGGCCTATGTGACCATCCCGGTCGCCAACCTCGAGGCGGCGGGCCGGATCCGGCTGGACAACCAGGCGTGGTCGGAACTGGCGCCGCGCAAGAGCGAATGGGCCTTCGCCAGCCCGTACGTCTATTGCCGTGAAACGGTGAATCACGAAAGCGCGTTCCATGTGCGCATGATCGTGCCCGGCACGCCGTCCTACGAGGACCCGGCGACCGGTTCGGCGGCGGCGGCCTTCGCCGGCGCCATCATGCATTTCGACGGCCCGACAGACGGGGTTTCGCAATTGTGGATCGAGCAGGGACTGGAGATGGGGCGGCCATCGCGCATCCGCCTCGAACTGACCGTACAGGGCGGAAAACTCGCCTCGGCGCGCATTGGCGGCAACGCGATCAAGGTGGCGGAAGGCAAGCTTTTCGTCTGATCGCCTCCGCATTCCTTCCCGGCACGACAAGGCTTGTTGCGATTTGTCGGGAAATGATTCCAGCAGGGCTGGACAGGACCGGTGTCGGCGGCTATATGCCCGCCAACGCCGGTTTTTGCCGGCCGAGTGGGTGCGTAGCTCAGTTGGTAGAGCAGCTGACTCTTAATCAGCGGGTCCACAGTTCAATCCTGTGCGCACCCACCAAAATCTAACAAAATCAATTTGTTGGACGAGGTGAGGGACCCTGATGGATGTAGGCGGAAGTCTGTGTCCGCACTATGTCCAAATATTTGGGCCAGCACCCACACTTTTCCGCATCATGCTCTAGACGCGTGTCATGCCATTCTCCCGGCTGCCAAAATGTCGCGCTGGCGGCGGCCGATCGGTGTTTGGCCGCCCTTGGCCTGATCCACAGCCCACTTCGATGATTCCCACCAGTGCGCGAACAAACTCAACCATGTCGTTTGCCGTGATGGCTGCCTTGTCGGGGTTTTGCCCGATGTGCTCGGCGGCTTCGCAACATGAGCGGCGGATGAGATCGTAATGTATATCCCTTTCATCCTCCGGCAACGCCGCCAACTTCATGGCTCGGCTATGAATCAACCGCAGCAATAGTTCGAGAGCTGCTCCCACACTCATGCGTTTGCTCCGCATTGGTCGAGCGTCCCGGCGCTTGAGGGCGCGCGTTTGGAACGTCCGATGAGGAGGCGTTTCCCGTCCCCGTATGGAAGGCTGCATCACAGTCGTTAATATATTCTTTCTTGCTAATATTCCTCCTTCGTTGAGCCTGCAGAAAGGCCGAGCGGCGCCCGGGGCCGCTTCTTGCGGTCGAAATTTCACTCAGTCCGAGCAAGGACATCGCGAACCCCCTGTTTTGGGGCTCCGAAAATTCATGAGGGTTTGTACATCAAGGCGATCCGCGCATTACTTCTCCGACACGCCAGCCTCGGCAAAACTCGCCATTCTCGCATGGCACTCCAGCGCCGAGCGCACGATGTTGACGGCCAGGCACGCGCCGGAGCCTTCGCCGAGCCGCATGCCGAGATCGAGTAGCGGCGGCAGGGCGAGCGCTTCGAGCAGGCCGCGATGGCCCGATTCGGCGGAGACATGTGCGGCGGTCGTATGAGCAAGGCCGGTTGGGTGCAGCTTTGCCAGCGGCGCGGCGGCGGCGGTGCAGACGAAGCCGTCTAGCAGCACGGGTATGCCCAGATGCCGTGCGGCGAGCGTGGCGCCGAAGATGGCGGCGAGTTCGCGCCCGCCGAGGCTGGCTGCGACCCCCAGCGGATCGGCAAGGGCGGCGGCGTGGCGCTTCAGGCCGGCTTCGATGGCGACCACCTTGCGCTTCAGTCCGGCATCGTCGACGCCGGTGCCGCGCCCGGTCCATTTTTCGGCACCACCGCCGAACAAGGCGGCCGAAATGGCGGCGGCCGGCGTGGTGTTGCCGATGCCCATTTCGCCAAAGCAGACGAGGTCCAGATCTTTCGTCACCGCGTCGTAACCGGCCGAGACGGCGGCGAGGAAGGTTTTCTCATCCATTGCGGGCACTTGGGTGAAATCGCCGGTTGGATGATCGAGGTCGAGCGGGATGACGTCGAGCTCGGCGCCGGCGATACGGGCGAGCTGGTTGATGGCAGCACCCCCGCCAGCGAAATTCGCCACCATTTGCACGGTGACTTCCGAAGGATAGGCCGACACGCCTTGCGCGGTGACGCCGTGATTGCCTGCGAAGACGAAGACTTTCACGCGGTCAAGCCTGGGCATGTCACGGCCCTGCCAGCGCGCCAGCCAGGCGGCGATCGTTTCCAGCCGGCCGAGACTGCCTTGCGGTTTGGTCAGCGTGTCCTGGCGGCTGGCAACGGCATTGGCTGCCGCCTCGCTGCCGGCGGGCAGGTCGAGACAGGCGGCGCGCAGTTCATCGAGGGATTTGAAGGGCATGGGGGCAAGGTCTCCGGGAGGGAATCAGGCAAAAGGGATCAGGAAAGAGCGACGGAAGCGACGAGAAGCACCGCGATCTCGCTCAATTGCTGCAAGGCGCCAACCGTGTCGCCGGTCTGGCCATTGATCTGGTTGAGGCAAAGGGCGTGAAAGGCAGCAAACAGCAGGCCGAGCAGGATGAGCGCGGCGATGGCGCCGCCGGCGCCAAGCAGGAGCAGCGGAATCGCGCCAAGCACGGCGCCGGCTATCGCCATTTCGAGTGAGACGGCGCCGGCGTCTGCCGAGAGGCCGTCGGATCGCGCAGGCGGCAAAAGATGCATAAAGGCGCCGAGCACGCCACGCGAAGCGGCATGCGCAGCCACCAGAGCAAAGAGGGCTTGCGTGGGATCGGTGAGTTCCGAAAGCGTGCTCCAGCGGATCAGCAGCGATAGCGCCAGCGCCATGGCACCATAGGCGCCGATGCGGCTGTCGCGCATGATCTCGAGCTTGCGTCCGCGCGACTTGCCGCCACCGAAGCCATCGGCGACGTCGGACAGCCCATCCTCATGCAGGCAGCCTGTGGTGAGCACGGTTGCAACGAGGGCGAGGGCGGCCGACGGTCCTATGGCAAGGCCAAACCGTTCCGCCGTGGCAAAGACGATGGCGCCGATCAAGCCGACGACAAGGCCGGCAATGGGGGCGGCCCAGATCGCGGCGGCGAGGCTGCGGCCACGAAAATCGAAGACGGGCAGCGGCAGGCGGGTGAAGAAGACCAGGCAAAGGGCGATGTCATCGAGGACTTGCCGAGGCGACAGGGCGATTCTTGGGCGCTTCATGGTCTAGGCCCGTGCAATGGCGTGGAAGAAGGTGCCACTGACATGGCCACGCCGGTAGCCGGAAGCGCCGAGCGGATTGCCCTGGCCGTCGGCGAGGTCGGCCAGCGGCTCATCATTGCCGGTGGCCATCATCTGCGCATAGTGGAATTCGTGACCTCGGATCAGTGCGCCTTGCGGCCCCAGCGGACAGTCGGCGCGCAGCCGTGCTTCACGGTAGCCGAGATTCATCTTGCGCCTGGCGAAGCTGGTGGAATGGCCGAGCAGGCCGAGCATGCGATGCGTTTCGCCGCCGGCATCCTCCAGCGCTTCACCAAGCACCATGAAGCCACCGCACTCACCATGGATCGGCTTCTTCTCGGCGAAACGCGCCATTCCCACATGGAAATTCGTGGCGGCGGCCAGCTTGCCGGCGTGAAGCTCTGGATAGCCGCCGGGCAGCCAGCAGACATCGCAATCCTCGTCCGGCGCTTCGTCGGCGAGCGGCGAGAACGGGACAATTTCCGCGCCTGCCTTGCGCCAACAGGCGGCGACATGCGGGTAGAGGAAGCTGAAGGCGGCATCCTCGGCCAGTGCGATGCGCTGGCCGGGCGGCCGCAGCGCGTCGGTGATGTCGCCAACTGCCGGGGCGAGGGGTGTTGCCAGCGCTATGATCGCGTCCAGGTCGAGCGACTTCTCCGCCATGTCGGCAAGCCGATCGAGATGCGCCATCAGATCGTCATATTCGCCGGCCTGCACGAGGCCGAGATGGCGTTCGGGCAGGTTCAACGTGGGATCGCGCAAAATGGCGCCGACGACGGGCAGGCCGATCGCCTCGATGGCGTCGCCGGACAGCCGCCGGTGACGCTCGCTGCCCAGCCGGTTGAGCACGACACCCGCCATGCGCACATCCGGATCGTAAATGGCAAAACCCTTGGCGACGGCCGCCGCCGTGGTCGACTGGCCCGACACGTCGAGCACCAGCAGCACCGGCAGACCGTAAAGCCGGGCAAGATCGGCGGCCGAACCGGTGCGCCCCGGCGAGGCCGGAATACCGTCGAACAGGCCCATGGCGCTTTCGAGGATGACGAAGTCGGTATCGTCGGCTGCCTGTGCGGCCAGCGCATTGAGCAGCGACGGCGACATCGCCCAGCTGTCGAGATTGACACCGGTCAGGCCGGTGGCGGCGGTGTGGAAGCCGGGGTCGATATAGTCCGGGCCGGATTTGGCGCCGCGCACCTTCAGGCCGCGCCGGGTGAGCGCGCGCAGAATGCCGATGGTGACGCTGGTCTTGCCCGAGCCGGAGCGCGGCGCGCCGATGATGATCGCGCGCGCCGTCATGCCTGCCCTGCCAGTGCCGCGCGCATCGCGACGATGCCGCCGACGACGATCAGTGCCGGTGAGGCGAGCCCGGCAGCCGCCGCTTCCTCGGCAATGGTGGCGAGCGTGGCGACGACGGTTCGCTCCTGCTGTGTCGTCGCGGCGACAATCACGGCCGCCGGCGTCGATGGCGCCAGTCCGCCGTCGAGCAGGGCGGCTGCTATCAGCGGCAGATTGGCCATGCCCATATAGACGACCACAGGCTGGCCGGTGCGGGCGATCGCCGCCCAGTCAATGTCGTCATCGGTGCCGGCGGCATGCCCCGTCGCCAGAATGATAGCCTTGTTGATGCCGCGCATGGTGGCCGGGATGCCGGTGGCGGCCAGCGCGCTGAGGCCAGATGTCAGGCCCGGCAGCACACGGAACGGGATGTTTTCGCGCGCCAGCGCCAGCGCCTCTTCGCCGCCACGGCCGAAAATATAGGGATCGCCGCCCTTCAGCCTGACGACGCGGCGGCCTTCACGCGCCAGCCGCACCAGCAAAGCGGTGATGTCATCCTGCTTCATCGAGGGCTGGCCGCCGCGCTTGCCGGCAAAGAAAAGCTCGGCGTTACCGGCAACCGCGACGACATCAGGCGAAACCAGCGCGTCGTAGACCAGCGCATCCGCTTCGGCCAGCGCCGCCAGCACTTCCAGGGTCAGGCAGCCAGGGTCACCGGGGCCGGCGCCGGCCAGCCAGACATGGCCCGGCTCAAGCTCGCGCGGCTTGAAGTTCAGCCGCGCGAGCGCCTGTTCGAGCGTGGCGTTTTCGCCTTTGTTTCTGGTGCTGCCGCTCACAATCCGTCCCGTCCGCGAAAACGCCGCTGATAATGGGCGTCGTATAATGAACTCTCGCCAAACCCTTCCGCCGCCAGCGAGCGGCCGACGAAGATGAGCGCCGTACGCTCCATCGGATCGGCGGCCAGCAGCGCCTCGATGGTCTCCAACGTGCCGGTCAGCACCCGCTCATCCGGCCAGGAGGCGCGGAAGACGATCGCGACCGGGCAATCGCCGCCATAGTGCGGCGTCAGTTCGGCGACCACGCGGTCGATGGCGTGGATGGCAAGATGAATGGCCAGCGTGGCGCCGGTGCGGCCGAAGCCGGCCAGCGTTTCGCCGGGCGGCATTTTCGACGCACGCCCGGAAACGCGGGTCAGCACCAGGCTTTGCGCGACTTCGGGAATGGTCAGCTCGCGGCGAAGTGCTGCGGCGGCGGCGGCGAAGGACGGGACGCCCGGGGTCATCGTGTAGGGGATGCCATGCTTTTCCAGCCGGCGGATCTGCTCGGCGACAGCGCTCCACACCGACAGGTCGCCGGAGTGCAGGCGGGCAACATCATGGCCGGCCTTGTGGGCCGCCACATATTCAGCCTCGATCTCATCCAGCGACATCGGCGCGGTGTCGATCAATTTTGTTCCCGGCGCGCAATGCTGCAGCAATTCCGGCGCGACGATCGACCCGGCATGGAGGCAGACCGGGCAACTCGCCAGGAGCCTTGCGCCACGCAGCGTGATGAGGTCGGCCGCACCCGGACCGGCGCCGATGAAATGGACGGTCATGGCGCGTCTCCGCTGATGGCGATGGCGCAGGTGACCGCGCCGAGCACGGTGCGTGGACCAAGCAGGCTGGCGCCTTTGCCGGCGACGGCAAGGGCGGAGGCTTCCGAGACCGATGGGGTGCCGGCCAGGTCCTGCGAGAGGCTGGAACTGCTGAGCGTCCGCGGCGAGGCGGCCTGAAGAGCTGCGTCATCGACGATGATGACCGGAAGGTTCAGCTTGCGACCAGCGGCAGCGATCGCGTCTTCGTCCTTCTTGAGCGCCGCGGTAGCCAGTGCCGAAAGAGCCGACATCGCCAGGCCATGCGCTTCGAGCGCGGTTTCTATCGCCGCGAGCACGTCTTCGACGGTTACGCCTTTGCTGCTGCCGATGCCCGCGACCATCATGGCTTCACCCAGCTCCATTGCGTGACAGGCATTGCCGGCCGCCATGCCTGCATGGAGCCGACGGGCGAAGCGCGGGAGATGGCGATGCGGGTGAGGTCGCCGCCGCGCTTTGTGTGCTGGGCGAGAAGCAGGGCTTCCATTTCCAGCGTCACCGCGTTGGCGACGAGACGGCCGCCGGCGCGCAAGGCCTTGGTGGCGGCGGTCAAGACGCCGGCGTCGCTGCCGCCGCCACCGATGAAGACGGCATCGGGCGTCTCCAGCCTGGCCAGTGCCTTGGGCGCGCTGCCTTCCACAATGACGAGGCCGGGAACGCCGCAGGTAACGGCATTGTGGCCGATGCGAGCGGCGCGGACCGGATCGGCCTCGATGGCGATGGCGCGCATCGAGCGGTGAGCAAGCATCCATTCGATGCCAATCGAACCCGAGCCGGCGCCGACATCCCACAGCAATTCGCCGCGCCTCGGCGCCAGCGCCGAGAGGGTTACGGCGCGGATTTCACGTTTGGTGATCTGGCCGTCATGCTCGAACAGATGATCGGCAAGGCCTGATGTGAGCGGCAGCACGCGCGCTTGCGGGTTCGAATCAATTTCGATGGCCAGCACGTTGAGTGGATTGATGTTTTCGAGGTTGAAGGCGTCGGCACGAACCGAACGCAATGTCTCCTTCGGCCCGCCTAACGCTTCCAGGACGGTCAACCGCGAAGTGCCAAAGTCTAGTTCGGTGAGCAGGCGCCCAATTGCAGCAGGTGCATCGCCATCCGATGTCAGCGCCAGGATGCGTGCGTTGGGCTGCAGCAGCGGGCGAATCAGGTCGATCGGGTGGCTGTGCAGTGAGATGATCTCGATGTCCTGCAGCGCCCAGCCAAGACGGGCGGCTGCCAGCGAAATGGCTGACGGCGCTGGGATGACATACATCTCGCGCGGGTTGACCTTGCGGGCGAGGGTGGCGCCGACCCCGTGGAAGAACGGGTCGCCGGAGGCGAGCACGCAGACGTTTCTGCCGGCAAGCGCCAAGACCTCGGCCATTCCGGTATCGAACGGAACCGGCCAGGGTCGCTGCTTGCCCCTGGCAAAGGAAGCGACGAGCGCCAGGTGCCGCTTGCCACCGAAGATGAACTCCGCCTCGGCGATCCGCCGCTTGGCCTCGTCGCCGAGACCCGCTAAACCGTCCTCGCCAATGCCGACGATGGTGAGCCATCTTGAGTTGAGCTTGGCGCCGCGCGGACCCTCAGCAGGCATGATGACCCACCGCATTCTGATCCTTGGCGGTACCACCGAAGCCGGGCAACTGGCCGGAGAACTGGCGGCGCGCGCCGATTGCTCGGTCACGCTTTCCCTGGCCGGCCGCACGCAAAGCCCGGTCGCGCAGGGTGTGCCCGTGCGAAGCGGAGGATTCGGCGGCGTCGATGGTCTGGCTGCTTATCTCAGCGAGACAGGCACTGGTCTGCTGATCGACGCCACGCATCCCTACGCGGCGCGAATCTCCGCCAATGCGGCGATGGCCGCGCGCAAGACCGGCGTGCCGATCCTTGCCCTGCGGCGCCCGGGGTGGGTGGCCGGCCAAGGCGACCGCTGGCTTAAGGTCGACAGCGTTGCCGAGGCCGCGCGGGCGCTTGGCGAAGTGCCGCGCCGTGTGTTTCTGGCGCTGGGCCGCCAGGAGGTCGCCGCCTTCGAGGCAGCGCCCCAGCACCACTATCTGATCCGCAGCGTCGATCCGGTCGAGCCGAAGCTGGCGGTTGCCGATGCCGCGTACCTGTTGGCGCGCGGACCGTTTGGCGAGACCGACGAGCACGCTCTGCTCGAAAAACATCGCATCGATGTCGTGGTGTCGAAGAACAGCGGCGGCGCGGCCACCTACGGCAAGGTCGCCGCCGCGAGGGCGCTTGGCCTCGAGGTGATCATGGTGCGCAGGCCCGCCCTGCCGGACGTGCCTTCGGCTGAAACCGTCGAAGCGCTGGCCGCGATGGTGCGTCATTTTGTGGAGCCCGATGCCGAGCGCGGCGTGTAGACCAGCGCCGGCTTGTCGCTGCGCTTGATGATCCGGGTCTCCGGCGAGCCGATGATGATGCAGGTCGCCATGTCGGCCTTTTCTGCGTCGACATCGGCCAGCAGATAGACCTCGATGCGCTCGTCCGGACGGCCGGCGGCGCGGCCGAAGATCACCGGCGTCGTGCCGGGCAGGATAGCGGTCAGGCATTCGAAGGCGCGGCCAAGTTGCCAGGGACGCGC
The DNA here is from genome assembly GCF_037179605.1 of Mesorhizobium salmacidum (SeqCode). NCBI lineage: Bacteria > Pseudomonadati > Pseudomonadota > Alphaproteobacteria > Hyphomicrobiales > Phyllobacteriaceae > Mesorhizobium > Mesorhizobium salmacidum (SeqCode). The sequence continues at coordinate 264,515 of NZ_JAPYKS010000007.1, read as the reverse complement.
CTTGCTGATCGGGTTGTAGAGAGCGATGACGAAGCCGGCGCCGGCCGCCGCCAGCAGGCGCAACTCGATCAAATCCCAAGGCTTCAGATTGTCGGATAGCGAGATGGCACAAAAATCGTGGCCGAGCGGCGCGCCGATGCGGGCGGCGACCGCCAGCATGGCGGTGACGCCAGGCACGATGATGACATCAACCGCACGCCATTCGGCCGGACCGGCCTCGATCGCCTCACAGACCGCCGCGGCCATGGCGAACACGCCGGGATCGCCACCGGATACCACGGCGACGTCGTGGCCCTCGGCGGCCTTGGTCAGGGCCTCCTTGGAGCGGGCGAGTTCCTCACGGTTGTCGGAAGCGACGCGGGTCTGGTCCGGGCGCAGGTCGAGCCGGTCGAGATAGGGCTTGTAGCCATAGAAGAATTTTGCCTCCGCGATAGCGCGACTGGCTTGCGGGGTGACCTGGTCGGCATTGCCGGGCCCGAGGCCGATGACGGTGAGACGGCCGCTCATGCCTGCACTCCAGCCACGCCGGGTCGACCGGACCAGCCGGCAACCAGCACGATGGCGAAATAGGGCGCCTTGTCGTCCGGTTTGTCGGCAAGCTTCATCGAGACGCTGCCGGCCATGGTGCCGCGCTCGACGTAGACGGCACGCGTCAGCTTGCCGGTCGCCTCCAGCGCGCGCTTGATCTTGGGCAGGTTGCGCCCGACCTTCATGATGACGGCAGCATCGGTGTCGGCAAGGCGGCGCGTCAGGTCGAATTCACTCATCGTGCCAGGCAGCACGGTCAGCACGTCGTCGCCCTGGACGATCGGCACGCCGGTCTGCGACCAGCAGCCGGACATGGCGGTGATGCCGGGAATGACCTCGGTCGGGTAGCGATGGGCAAGGCGCACATGCAGGTGCATGTAGGAGCCGTAGAACAGCGGGTCGCCTTCGGAGAGCACGGCAACCATCTTGCCGGCGTCGAGGTGCTCGGCGACCCTGTCGGCCGACTCCTCATAGAAACCTGATATCTGCGAGCGGTAATCGTCGTGGTCCTTGTCGATCTCGGTGGTCACGGGATAGAGCAGCGGCAGTTCCAGCATGTCGGGCCGGAAGCGCGCCTCGACGATGGCGCGCGCATTGCTGTTGTTGCCGCGTTTGGCGAAATAAGCCACGACATCGGCCTCGGCCAAGGTCCGTGCGGCCTTCAGCGTCAGCAATTCGGGGTCGCCGGGACCGGTGCCGACGCCGACGAGACGGCCTTTGGGGAGCGCGTTCACAGGCCCGGCCTCGCCAGTGAATTGAGCGCTGCGGCGGTCATGGCGCTGCCGCCAAGCCTGCCGCGCACGATGGCGTAGGGCACGCCATAGGAATTTTCGGCCAGCGCATCCTTGGATTCGGCAGCACCGACAAAACCGACCGGCATGCCGATGATGGCGGCTGGCTTAGGCACGCCATCGCGCAGCTTTTCCAGCAGATAGAAGAGTGCGGTCGGCGCATTGCCGATGGCGACGACCGAACCGGCCATGCGCTCGCCCCAAAGGTCGATCGCGGCGGCCGAGCGGGTATTGCCGATCTCCCTGGCGATGTCGTGCGTGCGCTGGTCGCGCAAGGTGCAGATCACCTCATTGCCGGCCGGCAGCCGGGCACGGGTGACGCCATGCGAGACCATTTCCGCGTCGCAGAAGATCGGCGCGCCGGCCGCCAGAGCGGTGCGGGCGGCGGTGACAAAATCGGGGGAGAAAACGAAACGACTTGCTGCCTCGACTTGGCCGCAGGCATGGATCATGCGGATGGCGACATCGGCCTCGGCTTCGGAAAAGCGCGACAGATCAGCCTCGGCGCGAATGATGGCGAAGGAGCGCTCGTAGATCGCTGTGCCGTCGTGGATATAGTCATAGGCGGCCATGCTCATTCCTGTAGGTAAGTTTGGACGAGGCCTGCAGTCCCAAGCCTTGTCAGGCAAGCGGCGGCGGTTTCGCCTTGAAATCGTGCGCTGCGGATCATCGCCGCGACGCGGCTGATGCCGCGCGCGGCGTCATAGCCCGGCCTGTAGCCGGCAGGAAGAGCCTTTGCCGTCGCGTTCACGACAAGTCCGGCTCCATTTTCACCGCCGACCAAAGTCAGCGCCGCCGGACCGGGATGCGCGCAGCCCTTGGCGCAGCCGGAAACGTGCAGGGTAAAGTCGAGGATGTCCGTGTTCTCGGCGGCGATCGCCTCGGCGATGTCGCGGGTCGCGATCCGGCCGGACGCGCAGGCCGGCGTGCCTGGGCAGGCCGCGATGCGCGTGCGCGGGTCGGCGGGGGAGGTGACGAAGCCGAGGGTGGCGGCGGTGTCATGAAGGGATTGTTTGGCGTCCGCTGGCTGGCCGAGGAACAGCAGGGCGCGGCCTGGGACGAGTCGGATTTCGGTTGCGCCGAGGGCGAGGGCGCTTTGCGCGAGGCCGATGATTTTTTCAGCTGGCATGCTGCCGTAGGGGAGGCCGATGCCGAGGGCGTGGAAACTGTTCAATGAGAATAAACCGATGGGAAGGCGCTCCGTCACACCCCCCTCTGGCCTGCCGGCCATCTCCCCCGCAAGGGGGGAGATCGGATGTCGTGTCGGCTTTCGCCAATCTCCAACGGCTTGAGACGAGGCACTGCCATGGAAGTTGCCAATCTCCCCCCTTGCGGGGGAGATGTCCGGCAGGACAGAGGGGGGTGTGAAGGAATGCAAGCCTGCGAGAGATACTAACTGCCTATCCGACAAATCGCGTGCATGAGCCTCGCGGCCTTTTTCCGCAATCATCCTCAGCACCGCGACAGCGATGTCGCGCGCGGCATCGTCTTCCACCGTGGCGAGCGGCCTCGCGGTCCGCCCATCACCAGCAACTGACACCCGCCACTGGATCCCCACATCGGTCCGCGTTGCAGCGAGCCGCACATCCGCCGTCACCGCATCCAGCGTCAGTTGCCCGCCGCCATCGACGATCACCGCAACCTTCGGCCCCAGCCTTGTTGCCAGCCCGGCTTCCTCAACGGCCACCCTGATCCGCTCAGCCATCGGCCTCGGATCGGCGATCTCCCGCGGGTCAATGCCGGCCAGCGGGCCGGTCTCGACCGGGACGCCGGTGCGCACCGCGATGCCCAGCGCATCGACCTCCGCTGCCAGCAACCCAGCGCTTTCCATTGTCAGGCCGCGTATCTGCAGGCTGCCGCGCGCCGTTACTTCCATGATGCCGTTGCCGTGCCGCACAGCGGATTCGGCCAACGCGATCAAGAGCCTCGGCGATAGGCCTCCGGAGACCGGGTTGAGCCGCACCAGCAGGCCGTCGCCTGTCTGCATCGGCGCCGACAAAGCAGGGCAGGCGCCACGGCGCGAAAAGGCGTTCATGCCGCGACCCCGAGCGCGTTGGCCTCGGCAATCAGCGCGGCGAGATCGTCGTCGATGGAATTGCGCAAGGGATGCCAGAGGCCGCGCCGGCGCGCCGACAGGAAGCGCTCGGCGATGACTTTGGCGGCGGCGGGATTTTCGCGCAGGATGAAGGCACGAACCTCGGCGTCACCGAGATAGGCATCATGCACGGCCTCGATCAGCGCGCCTGAAATGGCATGGGTGGTCTCGGCGAAGCCGACCAGCCGGTCGACGGTTTCGGCGAATTCGGAGGCGCCGCGCGGACCGTGGCGCATCTGCCCAGATATGAAGCGGGCGTTGACGGCACGGGCACGCACCACGCGCGACACCGCTTCGCCAACCGATCGCGGTTTCGGCCTCTGCGGGTCCGTGGTGTCGAGCACGATGACGTCGGCGTTCCTGCCGAGTGTGGCCAAGGCGGCCGAAAAGCCGCCGATGAAGGCGACGTCGGCGGAACCTTCGAGAATGTCGCGGCCGGGGTCGTCGCCGGTGTGGACCAGAAGATCGGCTTCGGCAATGCGGCCTTCAAACACTCCGGGTGCCGAGACCCCTTCGCCGCCGGCGCCGCCATAGGCATGCGAGGTGGCGTCGAGATAGGCGCGGCCGATTTCTTCGCGCGCCGCCCAGTCGCCGCTGGACAAAATCTCTTCGACGCCGGCGCCGTAAGTGCCGGGCGACGTGCCGAAGATGCGCGGGCTGACCTTGCCGTCGGCGCGGCTCCTGGCGGCGAGCGGGTTTTCTGAATCGTCCTCGCCGCGCGCTGCAACGGCGTTGGCGGCGGCGTCGATCAGTGCGATCTGGGTCGGGAACATGTCGCGGAACAGGCCTGATATGCGCCAGGTGACGTCGACGCGCGGGCGGCCGAGCGTTGCCGGCGGCAGCACCTCGATGCCGGTGATGCGGCCGGTCGCGGCATCCCATTGCGGCCGGCAGCCCATCAGCGCCAGGCCCTGCGCAATCTCCTCGCCGCCGGTGCGCAGGGAGGCCGAGCCCCAGAGGTCTGTCACCAGGGAGCGCGGCCAGTCGCCATGCGATTGCATGTAGGCGCGCACCACTTCCTCGGCAGCCACCTTGCCAAGATCATAGGCGGTCGGAGTCGGCATGGTGCGCGGGTCCGAGGTGAACAGGTTGCGGCCGGTTGGCAAGACATCGGAGCGCCCGCGCGCGGGCGCTCCGGCCGGGCCCGCCTTGACGTGACGGCCATCGAGCGCGGCGAGCAGCGCGGCCTTCTCGGCTTCCGCGCTTTGCCGGCGCATGGGATCGCGCTCGTCGTCTGGGGCGCGACCATAGATATGCAGCCCGTCCTTGATGGCAAAATCCTTGAGATCGCAGAGCCAGGCATCGATGCGGCGCAGTGCTTCGTCTGGCGCGTCGGTCTCGGCGACGCCGGCTTCGGAGGCGAGGCCGGTCTTTTGCGCGGTTTCGACAATCAGTTTCGCCAGCCGGTCACGACGACGGCGGTCGAGGCCGTCGGCCTGGGCGTATTCATCGACCAGCCGTTCGAGCTTGTGCTGGTCCTCGTCCAGTCCGGCGCCTCTCAGCGGCGGCGGCAGATGACCAAGGGTGACCGCGGCAATGCGCCGTTTGGCCTGTGCCGCTTCGCCGGGGTTGGAGACGATGAAGGGATAGATGACGGGCAGGGAGCCGGTGACGATCTCGGGGAAGCAGGCTTGCGAAAGCGCGACGGTCTTGCCGGGCAGCCATTCCAGCGTGCCGTGGGCGCCGACATGGATGAGAGCGTGGACGCCGAGTGATTCGCGCAGCCACAGGCCGAACGCGATCAAAGCGTGGCGCGGAGGCAGCGTCGGATCGTGGTAGTCGGCGCGGCGGTCCGCGGAACGGCCACGGTCAGGGGCGAGTGCGACGATGATGTTGCCGAAATGCGCGGCGCGGAAGGGGAAGTTGGCGGCGGTCGGCGCTTGAACACCCCCCTCTGTCCTGCCGGACATCTCCCCCGCAAGGGGGGAGATCGGCAGTTCCGGGGCCGGCGCTCCTTCTGCAATGTTGGCAGTTGGCGAAAGCCGTGACGACAGCGCAATCTCCCCCCTTGCGGGGGAGATGTCCGGCAGGACAGAGGGGGGTGCTTCGCGAAGACCTGTCTCCCGATCTGCTCGGCCCCACGCAGCATCTACTGAGGCGATTGCATCTGCTGGCAGCTCTTTCGAGAGGTCCAAATAGTCCGCCAAGCCAAGTCGGTGATCACTTTTTTCCAGCAAATCCAGCAATTCACGCGGCGTTTGCGGTATCGCGTCAACGGCATAGCCCTGTTCGCTCAAGTCCCGCAGCATGGCCAGCACGCTGGACGGCACATCCAGCCCGACCGCATAGCCGGTGCGGCCGGGAGCACTGGGATAATCGGGAATGAGGATCGCCAGCTTGCGTTCGGCGCGCGGGGTCTGCTGCAAACGGATGAAGGCCGCGACGCGCCTAGCCACTTGCTCAACACGATCCCGTTCCGGCCGGTTGGCCAAGGCGCGGTGGCCCAGCGCCGGGTCGACATCGCTCTCGCCCTTGAAAGAGATGGCGCCGGCAAGGATGCGGCCATCGAGTTCGGGCAGCACGACATGCATGGCAAGGTCGGCGGGCGCCAGTCCGCGCTGATTGTTTTCCCACACGTCGCGGCGCGTGGTGGCGACGATGACCTGGAAGACAGGCACGCCGGCGCGGTCGAACAGGGTTTCCACGCCGGGCTCGGCGCCAGAAGCGAAAGCGGTCGCGGTGATGATGGCGGCGGGTTTCAGCGATGCAATGGCATTTTCGACGAACGCCAGGGACACCGGATCCTTGAGACTGGAAACGAAGATCGGGACCGGTGCCAGTCCCTGGGAGTGCAAAGCCTCGGCCAGCGCATCGATCGGGGCGACATCGGCTGCAAGCAGCATCGATCGGTAGAAGAGAATCGGGATGATGGGAGCGCTGGCATTTGAAAGGTCCGGCTGTTCTGCGACCCCCAATCCAGATTGATGGTAACCAGCCTTCGGCACGCTGACCGGACTGGCGACGGGCATATCCTGTCCAGCCAGGCCTGCCAGCCTGTGCACCAGGGCGCTCATATTGGCCGGGCCGCCCTCGCGGAAATAGCCGAGCAGGCCGTCGAGTTCGGCGCGCGGCAGCGTCGAGGCTTGGATCAGTCTGAGATCCTCATCATGGCTTTCACCCGGAAGCAGCGCCAGTCTTATGCCGCGCTCGCGGGCGATTGCCGCGAGCTGGTCGCAGCCATAGCGCCACCAGTCGTAGCCGCCGAGGATACGCACCATGATGACCTTGGCATGGCGGGCGACGCTGTCGATCCAGAGATCGACGGACATGGGATGGCGCAGGTCGCGCAGTGCGGCGAGCCGCATCGACGGCAAGCGATCGGCGTCGGCCTTCCATGCCGCCGCCAGCCCGGCGAGATCGCTGTCGGTGAAGGACAGGGCCACGATATCCGCCGGCGCCTGCCGGAGATCGACAGGCTCGGCGAGGTCGTCGAGCGACGCGGAGGTCGTGGTGAGGATGTGCATCGCTGCCCGTGCCTGAAAATCAGCCGGCGAGGATACGTTCGATCGCCGGACGGTTCAGCCCCTTGAGGCCGATGACGACGAGGCGCGAACGGCGGTCGTCCCCGGCGGTCCAGGCGCGGTCATAGTAGTGATTGACGCGCGGGCCGACGGCCTGCAGCAGGAGCCGCATCGGCTTGCCACCGACCTCGACGAAGCCTTTCACTCGCAACACGTTTTCCTGTTCGGCGGCGGCGGCGACGCGTCTTGCCAGTTCGTCGGGATTGGCGATCGAGGGGATGTCGACGATGAACGTGTCGAAGTCGTCATGTTCGTGGTCGAACGCGCCGTCGTGATGGGATTTGCGGTTCTCGATGTCGTCCTCGACGGCGAGACCAAGCCCGAGCAGCACCGTGGGATCGACCTTGCCGTGAGACGTCGGCACGATCTTCACGGCGCGGGCGGAGTGTTCGCCAATGATGGCATGGGCGCGGGCTGAGCCCTCGGCGTCCATCAGGTCGCTCTTCGACAGGATGATCAGGTCGGCGCAGGCGATCTGGTCCTCGAACACCTCCTCGACCGGATCATCATGGTCGAGGCTTTCATCGCCGGCGCGCTGCGCCTGCAGGGCGTCCATGTCGTTGGCGACGCGACCTTCGGCAAGTGCGGGACCATCGACCACGGCGATGACGCCGTCGACGGTCACCCGGCTCTTCACTGTCGGCCACTGGAAGGCTTGGACCAGCGGCTTGGGCAGAGCGAGGCCCGAGGTTTCGATCAGGATATGGTCGACCTTCGGTGTCAGCGACAGGATCCGGTCGAGCGCCGGCACGAAATCGTCGGCGACGGTGCAGCAGATGCAGCCATTGGCCAGCTCGACGATGTTTTCCTCGGGGCAGGTGTTGATGCCGCAGCCCTTGAGGATCTCGCCGTCGATGCCGATGTCGCCAAACTCGTTGACAATGATCGCGATACGCTTGCCGCCGGCGTTTTCCAGGAGATGGCGGACCAGGGTCGTCTTGCCGGCGCCGAGGAAGCCGGTGACGACGGTGCAGGGAACGCGGGAAACGGATGCGGTCATATCAAGTCTTTCAGCATGTCGAGGGGAGGGATGCGGGCCACGAGGCCGCGCTTGAGGCTGTCGGGCCGACCCCGCCAGGGAATGAGGCCGTCGCTGGAGGTGGCGAAGAGTTTCGCGCCGGTGACGAGATCGGCGCCGCTGGTCGTGGTCAGATCGCCGAAGACATAGCTCCAGCAGCCGTCACGCAGGATCGCGGCGCTCAGTCGGCGTTTGCAATTGCCGAGGCATTCGACGGTGTGGATGCGGATGTTGTCGCCCGAGGCGGCTTGGCGCATATCTTCGGCCAAAAGTTCGCCGGCCCGGGGATGGGCGTCGGAGCCGGTCTCGTCGCGACAGGAGGCGCAGACAATGACAGTGATGCCGGCCAGGGAATCATCCTCGCCGGACGAAATGTCCGTTGTTTCAGCCGAAAAACTGCTGTCGCGATCCAAATCAGGCTCCTTGCCCGGAAAACCCGCCGGGCGATCGGATACTTGCATTCCAGACGGCAGGTCTCCTGGCTCGCGGGTCATCGCCTTGGGTAGCCGCCTTCCCGGGACAATCCCAGTGGCTTTCGGCCTTGGCTCTTCGCTCACAGTTGCGGGGACAGCCGCGGATTTGGGATTTTTCAATCCCGCACCGCATTCCCTCTTGGCTCCTCCCTTTGCTGAGAGGAGACCGTCTGGATCCGATTTAGGCTCTTGCGGGCAGCGGTGTCAACGCGAGCTTACGACACCGCGATGTCGGACAGCGCCGGGCCCAGGTCGCCGGCAGGCGTCACTTCGATGCGTTCGAGGCCAAGCCAGCCCTGCATCTGCTTCAATTCCTCGAAGAGCTGAGCGGCGGTTCCGGGCGGTGCGCCGGGCTCGGCGTAAGCAGCATGGACACGCAGGACACTTGCCGGCCGGTCTGCCTTGAGGTCGACGCGCGCCACGATCCTGTCGCCGAGCAGGAAAGGCAGGACGTAATAGCCGTATTGGCGCTTGTCGGCCGGGGTGTAGATCTCGATCCGGTAGTGAAAATTGAACAGCCGCTCTGAGCGCGAGCGCTCGAAAACGACCGGATCGAACGGCGCCAGCAGGGCGCGAGCCTCGATCTTGCGTGGCAAACGCGCGTCCCTATAGAGGTAAGCCGGCTTGTCCCAGCCCTCGACGCGAACCGGCAGCAACTCGCCGAGTTCGACCAGTTCCTCCAGCCGGCCTTTCATATCGGCGGGGGAGAGTCGAAAATAGTCGCGCAGGTCGCCTGATGTCGCGATGCCGTGGGCGCGGGCGGAGATGCGCAGCAATTCACGATGTGCATCCTCGGCGCCCGGTACTGGCAGGTCGAGAATCGCCCGCGGCAGCACGCGCTCTGGCAGGTCGTAGAAGCGCTCGAAGCCGCGCCGGTGCGCCGTGGTGATGCGCCCGGCCCAGAACAGCCATTCGAAGGCATGCTTGGCGTGGCTCCAGCCCCACCAGCCGCCGGAGCCTTTCTGGCCCTCCAGCGCGGAAGCGGCGACCGGTCCGCGTGCGACGACCTCGCGGTAGATCTCTTCTATATAGGCGGCGTGCTCGCGGCCCCATTTGGCCAGCCCCAGATACATTTCATCGCCTTGCTCGGCGCGCCGCATGCGCCAGCGCATCAGCGGATAGGTCTCGACCGGCAGGAACGAGGCCTCATGCGCCCAGTATTCGAAGACCGTGCGCTTGCGGGTCACGGCGGCGTTGTCGAGCAAAGCGAGGGGATAGGGGCCAAGACGCGAATAGAGCGGCATGTAATGGGCGCGAACCACCGCACTGACGGAATCGATCTGCAGCAGGCCGGTGCGGGACAAAACGCGGGCGAAATGGCGGCGGTCGGGCGTGCCGGCTGGGCGGGGATCGAGAAACCCTTGAGCGGCAAGCGCGATGCGCCGGGCGGCGGCAAGCGAGATCTTTTCCTTCATGCGGATGCGTCCCTGATGGACCTGTCTGGCGTCGTTGCGAGGCGTGATTCCAGCCCATGCTAGCAGGGTTTTGGCGGCAACTCTGTCAGGAGAGAAAAGTGGAGTAAAAGGCGAAGGAAATCAAACAGGAGCGTATGGGACCAGTTTCTCCCGGATTGCCGTCCAGCTCGGTGTTTTGAACAAGGTTTGACTTGCTTCGCTGGAAGTGCTGCGCTAACCCTCGCCGCGTTGCAGCATAGGCTCCTTAAAACGGTTCAGCGGTTAAACTGTCACGCTTCCGCATTAAGGTCCGGTGCTGTAATCAACGTGGATTGGCGCCAACGGAAAGCCGCTGCATGAACGCACTCCTCAGTTCGTACCTGCCCATCGTCCTGTTTATCGGCGTGGCGCTGGTGGTCGGTCTGGCGCTGCTGGCCGCGCCCTTCCTGGTAGCCTACCGCAACCCGGATCCCGAGAAGCTGTCCGCCTATGAATGCGGTTTCAACTCGTTCGACGACGCCCGCATGAAATTCGACATCCGCTTCTACCTGGTGTCGATCCTGTTCATCATCTTCGACTTGGAAGTAGCCTTCCTCTTCCCCTGGGCGGTGTCCTTTTCGAAGATTGGCATGCTCGGTTTCTGGTCAATGATGGTGTTTTTGGCAGTGCTGACCATCGGCTTTGCCTATGAATGGAAAAAAGGAGCGCTGGAATGGGATTGAACGACAGTTCAGGCACCCTCGTCGCGCCGAAGCCCAAGGGTATCATTGATCCCAACACCGGCAAGCCGGTGGGGGAGGACGATCCCTTCTTCCTCGAAATCAACAACGAGCTTGCCGACAAGGGTTTTCTGGTCACCTCGACCGAGGCGCTGATCACCTGGGCGCGCAGCGGTTCGCTGATGTTCATGACCTTCGGCCTGGCGTGCTGCGCGGTCGAGATGATCCACACCTCGATGCCGCGCTACGATTCGGAGCGCTTCGGTGTCGCGCCGCGCGCGTCTCCGCGCCAGTCCGACATCATGATCGTGGCCGGCACGCTGACCAACAAGATGGCGCCGGCGTTGCGCAAGGTCTACGACCAGATGCCGGAGCCGCGCTACGTCATCTCGATGGGCTCCTGCGCCAATGGCGGCGGCTACTACCACTATTCCTATTCGGTGGTGCGCGGCTGCGACCGGGTCGTGCCGGTCGACATCTATGTGCCCGGCTGCCCGCCGAGCGCCGAAGCCCTGCTCTACGGCATCCTTCTGCTGCAGAAGAAGATCCGCCGCACCGGCACGATCGAACGGTAAATCCATGGCCGCATCCCTTAGCGAACTGTCGACCTATCTCGGCGAGAAGCTGATCGGCCGCGTCAATGACGCGGTGCTCGCCTATGGCGAGCTCTCCATCAATGTCGAGCCGCGCGACCTGGTCGAAGTGATGACTTTCCTGCGCGACGATGCGCGCTGCCAGTTCATCTCGATCATCGATGTCTGCGGCGCCGACTATCCGTCGCGGGCCAAGCGCTTCGACGTCGTCTACCATCTGCTGTCGCCGAAACAGAATGTCCGCATCCGGGTCAAGGTGCAGGCCGACGAAGAGACGATGGTGCCGTCGATCACCGGCGTTTATCCCGGCGCCGACTGGTTCGAGCGCGAGACCTACGATCTCTATGGCGTGCTGTTCTCGGGCCATCCCGACCTGCGCCGCCTGCTGACCGATTACGGGTTCGAAGGCCATCCGCTGCGCAAGGATTTCCCGCTGACCGGTTTCGTCGAAGTGCGCTACGACGACGAGGCCAAGCGCGTCATCTACGAGCCTGTGGAATTGAAGCAGGAATTCCGCAATTTCGATTTTCTTTCCCCTTGGGAAGGCACGGATTACGTGCTGCCCGGGGATGAGAAGGCAAAGCAGTAAATGGCTGAAACCTCCGTCCGCAACTTCAATATCAATTTCGGTCCGCAGCATCCTGCCGCGCATGGCGTTTTGCGCCTCGTGTTGGAGCTCGACGGCGAAGTCGTCGACCGCGTCGATCCGCATATCGGCCTGCTGCATCGTGGTACGGAAAAGCTGATCGAGGCCAAGACCTATCTGCAGGCGGTGCCTTATCTCGACCGGCTCGACTATTGCGCCCCGATGAACCAGGAGCATGCCTTCGCGCTCGCCGCCGAGCGCCTGCTCGGCATCGACGTGCCGAGGCGCGGCCAGCTAATCCGCGTGCTCTATTGCGAAATCGGCCGCATCATGTCGCACATCCTCAATGTGACGACGCAGGCGATGGACGTCGGCGCGCTGACACCGCCGCTGTGGGGTTTCGTCGAGCGCGAAAAGCTGATGGTGTTTTATGAGCGTGCGTCCGGCTCGCGCATGCATGCGGCTTATTTCCGTCCCGGCGGCGTCCACCAGGACCTGCCGTGCCAGCTGGTCGAGGACATCGGCAAATGGATCGACCCGTTCCTGAAATCGCTCGATGACCTCGACAAGCTGCTCACCGGCAACCGCATCTTCAAGCAGCGCAATGTCGATATCGGCATCGTTTCGCTGGCCGACGCCTGGGCCTGGGGCTTTTCGGGCGTCATGGTGCGCGGCTCGGGTTCGCCTTGGGACCTGCGCAAGTCGCAGCCCTATGAATGCTATTCGGAAATGGATTTCGACATCCCGATCGGCAAGAACGGCGACTGCTTCGACCGTTATCTCTTGCGCATGGAAGAAATGCGCCAGTCGGCGCGGATCATGCGCCAATGCGTCGACCTGCTGCTCGGCAAGGAGAGCACCGGTCCGGTGTCGAACCTCGACGGCAAGGTGGTGCCGCCCAAGCGCGCCGCGATGAAGCGCTCGATGGAAGCGCTGATCCATCACTTCAAACTCTACACCGAAGGCTATCGCGTGCCGGCCGGCGAGGTCTATGCGGCGGTCGAGGCGCCGAAGGGCGAGTTCGGCGTCTATCTGGTCTCCGACGGCACCAACAAGCCCTACCGCTGCAAGCTGCGCGCACCTGGTTTCGCGCATCTGCAAGCCATGGATTTCCTCTGCCGCGGCCACCTGCTGGCCGACGTCACCGCCGTTCTTGGCTCCCTCGACATCGTGTTTGGTGAGGTCGATCGCTAAATGTCAGTCCGCCGTCTCGCAGAAGCCAGCGTCCAGCCAGCCTCCTTCGCCTTCAACCGGGCGAACGCGGCGGCTGCCAAGCAATGGATCAAGAAGTATCCCAAGGGCCGCGAGCAGTCGGCGATCATTCCGCTTTTGATGCTTGCGCAGGAGCAGGAAGGCTGGGTCACCAAAGCGGCGATCGAGACCATCTCCGACATGCTCGACATGCCCCGCATCCGCGGGCTCGAGGTCGCGACCTTCTACACGCAGTATCAATTGAATCCCGTTGGTACCCGCGCGCACATCCAGGTTTGCGGCACCACGCCGTGCATGCTGCGCGGCTCGGAAGCGCTGATGGATGTGTGCCGCTCGAAAATCCACCACGACCAGTTCCACACCAATGACAAGGGCACCTTGTCGTGGGAGGAGGTGGAGTGCCTCGGCGCCTGCGTCAACGCGCCGATGGTCATGGTGTTCAAGGACACGTTCGAGGATCTGACACCCGAGCGCCTGGCCGAAATCATCGATCTCTATGATGCCGGCAAGGGGGCCTCGGTGGTGCCCGGACCGCAGAATGGCCGTACAGGCTCGGAGCCGGCCTCCGGTTTGACGACGCTGAAGAGTGAAAAGGCGATCCTCAAGTCGACCCGCGACCGGGAGGCCCGGGAAGCAGCCAAGGCCGCCAAGGCAGCACCCGGCGCGATCATCGCGGCGCCGGTACCGCCACCGGCGGCTGGTGCTCCTGCCGCCCCTGTCGCGCCGTCCAATGCCAGCAAGCCGAAGACCGACGCGCCTGAGACCAGCCCGGCGTTGAAGACGCCTTCAAAGGCCAAGGTGGCGCCGGCGACGGAGAAGGCGGCGAGCGTTTCTGCGCCGCTGCATTCGGCCGCCAATGCCAACAAAGCGGCGCCGGAAGTGGAGAAGGTCTCCAAGCAGCGCAGTGGACCGACGGTCAGGGCCGAACCGGCATCGGCCTTCAAGGCGCCGGAAGCCAAGGTGCCAGCCGCAAAGCCGGCAAAACCATCGCTGGAGGACAAGAACCGTCCGGCCGGTATCGACAGGCCGGCCGCGGTCGACGATCTCAAGCTGATCTCCGGGGTCGGTCCGAAGATCGAGGGTATCCTGCACACGCTGGGCATCTTCACCTTCGCGCAGGTCGCGTCGTGGAAGAAGGCCGAACGAGAGTGGGTCGACGGCTATCTCTCCTTCCAGGGCCGCATCGACCGCGACGACTGGGTCCGCCAAGCCAAGGCGCTCGCCAAGGGCGGCGTCGCCGAATACATCCGCGTCTTCGGCAAGAAGCCGGTCTGAGGGACAAAAATGCTTCAGGACAAAGACCGCATCTTCACCAATATCTACGGCCTCTTCGACAAGTCGCTGGCCGGTGCCATGGCGCGCGGCGCCTGGGACAACACGCCCGGCATCGTCGCCAAGGGGCGTGAGTGGATCGTCAACGAGATGAAGGCGTCGGGCCTGCGCGGACGCGGCGGGGCCGGCTTTCCGACCGGGCTGAAATGGTCGTTCATGCCCAAGCAGAGCGACGGCCGGCCGAGCTATCTCGTCATCAATGCCGACGAATCCGAGCCCGGCACCTGCAAGGACCGCGATATCCTGCGCAACGACCCGCACACGCTGGTCGAAGGCGCGTTCCTGGCTGGCTTCGCCATGGGCGCGATTGCCGCCTACATCTATGTACGCGGCGAATTCATCCGCGAGCGCGAGGCGCTGCAGCGGGCGATCGAGGAGGCCTACGAGGCCAAGCTGATCGGCAAGAACAATACGTCGGGCTATGATTTCGAAATCTATATGCATCACGGCGCCGGCGCCTATATCTGCGGCGAGGAAACGGCGCTGCTGGAAAGCCTCGAAGGCAAGAAGGGCCAGCCCCGGCTGAAGCCGCCATTCCCGGCCAATGTCGGCCTTTATGGCTGCCCGACGACGGTCAACAATGTCGAATCGATCGCGGTGGCGCCGACCATCCTGCGCCGCGGGGCTGCGTGGTTCTCGTCCTTCGGCCGGCCCAACAATGTCGGCACCAAGCTGTTCTGCGTCTCCGGCCATGTCAACAATCCGTGCACCGTCGAAGAAGCGATGTCGATCCCGTTCCGCGAACTGATCGAGACGCATTGCGGCGGCATCCGCGGCGGCTGGGACAATCTGCTCGCGGTCATTCCGGGCGGCGCCTCGGTGCCGCTGGTGCCGGCGGAGCAGATCATCGACACGCCGATGGATTTCGACGCGTTGCGCGACCTCAAATCCGGCCTCGGCACGGCGGCCGTCATCGTCATGGACAAGTCGACCGATGTCGTGAAGGCGATCGCGCGGCTTTCCTACTTCTACAAGCACGAAAGCTGCGGCCAGTGCACGCCGTGCCGCGAGGGTACCGGCTGGATGTGGCGGGTGATGGAGCGGCTGGTGCGCGGCGAGGCGCAGAAGCGCGAGATCGACATGCTGCTCGACGTCACCAAGCAGGTCGAGGGCCACACGATCTGCGCGCTGGGCGATGCGGCGGCATGGCCGATCCAGGGCCTGATGCGGCATTTCCGCGGCGAGGTGGAGCGGCGCATCGACGAATTTTCGCGCAACGCGCACCGGGCCGAACCGGTGATGGTGGCGGCGGAATAAAAAGAAACTTTTGAACTCGGGAAGAAAACGGGGCGGGACGAACGAAGAATCGACCAGGAGAACTCTATGGCGCCGTATTCGACACCCTACCCATTGATGCCCAATTTGGACCAGATCGAGAAGATGAACCAAGACCTGACCAGGATGCTGCCGAAGGAGATGGCCAGCGCCGTCAACCTTTTCGCGCACCCTGTGGCGGGTGCGGTGGCGATGTCGGCGCTTGGCATGGGGCTCGCCAATCATGCGTTCGGCGTCTGGATGGGCGCGCTTTCGGGAGCCGCCGAGGCGTCACAGCGCCTCATGCAGCCGCTGATCGAGGATTTCGAAGCACGCGTCGAGCAATTCGAGGACGCGAACTCGTCGTCCACCAGGGCGCGGGCGACGGCGAAGACCATGATTGCCGAGGCGCAGTCGTTCGCCCAGGAAGTCACCGATATCGCAGCCAGGGAAACCGCCATCATCGCGCCGACCGCAAGCGCCGCTCCGGCAACAAGCGAGGCCGCCGATGTGCTGCTGCCCGAGGATTTCCGTCAGCCCAAGGCCATGGCGAAGCCGGCGAAGCCGTCCGACCTCAAGGCGATATCCGGCATCGGTCCGAAGCTGGAAAAAGTGCTGAACGGTCTCGGTATCTGGACGTTCGCCCAGATCGCGGCATGGTCGCCGCAAGAGATCGCCTGGGTCGACGATTATCTGTCGTTCAACGGCCGTATCGGCCGCGACGGCTGGACTGCCCAGGCCGCGGCGCTGGCCGCCAAGAAGTAAACGGAATATCGGGCGCTGCTTCTGTCGCGCCCGGGAAATGAGATTGCGGGAAATCCGCAGGGGTTTGAGACAAATGGCAAAGCTCAAGGTCGACGGGAAAGAAATCACTGTACCCGACCATTACACGCTGCTGCAGGCGGCCGAGGACGCGGGCGCGGAAGTGCCGCGCTTCTGCTTCCACGAGCGGCTGTCGATCGCCGGCAATTGCCGCATGTGCCTGATCGAGGTGAAGGGCGGGCCGCCCAAGCCGCAGGCCTCCTGCGCCATGGGCGTGCGCGACCTGCGCCCCGGTCCGAACGGCGAGCCGCCGGAAATCTTCACCAACACGCCCATGGTCAAGAAGGCCCGGGAAGGCGTGATGGAATTCCTGCTGATCAACCACCCGCTGGATTGCCCGATCTGCGACCAGGGCGGCGAGTGCGACCTGCAGGACCAGGCGATGGCCTTCGGCGTCGATTCCTCGCGCTACCACGAGAACAAGCGCGCGGTGGAAGACAAGTATATCGGCCCGCTGGTCAAGACGGTGATGAACCGCTGCATCCATTGCACGCGTTGCGTCCGCTTCACCACCGAGGTAGCCGGCATTTCCGAACTTGGCCTGATCGGCCGTGGCGAGGATGCCGAGATCACTACCTATCTCGAGCAGGCAATGACCTCGGAACTGCAGGGCAATGTCATCGATCTCTGCCCGGTCGGCGCGCTGACCTCGAAGCCTTTCGCCTTCCAGGCGCGGCCGTGGGAGCTGACCAAGACCGAATCCATCGACGTCATGGATGCCGTCGGCTCGGCGATCCGCGTCGATAGCCGTGGGCGCGAAGTGATGCGCATCCTGCCGCGCGTCAACGAGGCCGTGAACGAGGAATGGATTTCCGACAAGACCCGCTTCATTTGGGACGGCCTGCGCACGCAGCGCCTCGACCGCCCCTATGTGCGCAAGGACGGCAAGCTGGTTCCGGCGAGCTGGGCCGAAGCGTTCGCATCGATCAAGGACGCGGTGTCGAAGACGACGCCTGAGAAGCTCGGCGCGATCGCGGGCGATCTCGCGGCGGTCGAGGAAATCTTTGCGCTGAAGCTTTTGATGGCTTCGCTCGGTTCGAAGAACATCGATTGCCGCCAGGATGGCGCCGCGCTCGATCCGGCGCTCGGACGCGCCAGCTATATCTTCAACCCGACCATCGAAGGCATCGAGCAGGCGGACGCGGTGCTGATCATCGGCGCCAATCCGCGCTTCGAGGCTTCGGTGCTCAATGCCCGCATCCGCAAGCGCTGGCGTCTCGGCAATCTGCCGGTCGGCGTCATCGGCGAAGTCGGCGACACGCGCTATGACTACGAACAGCTGGGTGCCGGGCCGGATTCGCTGAAGGATCTGGCGGATGGCAACGGCAAGTTCTTCCAGACGCTGAAGAAGGCGACACACCCGCTGATCATCGTCGGTCAGGGCGCCCTGGCGCGCGCCGATGGCGCGGCCGTGCTCGGCCAGGCGGCCAGGCTCGCCGCTGCCGTGAATGCTGCCCGCGCCGACTGGAACGGCTTCGCCGTGCTGCACACTGCAGCCGCGCGCGTCGGCGGCCTCGACCTCGGTTTCGTGCCGGGCGAGGGCGGCAAGGCCGTTGCCGGCATGCTGGGTGAGACGGACGTGCTGTTCCTGCTCGGTGCCGACGAGATCGACATGAGCAAGACCGGCGGCGCCTTCGTCGTCTATGTCGGCACGCATGGCGACGCCGGCGCGCACCGCGCCAATGTCATCCTGCCGGCGGCGGCCTATACCGAAAAGTCGGCCACCTATGTCAACACGGAAGGGCGCGTGCAGCAGACCAACCGCGCCGGCTTCGCGCCGGGCGATGCGCGCGAGGATTGGGCGATCCTCAGGGCACTGTCCGATGTGTTGGGCAAGAAACTGCCGTTCGATTCGCTGCCGCAACTGCGTGCCAAGCTTTATGGCGAATACCCGCATCTCGCCCGCATCGACCAGGTCGCGGCTGGTAATGCCGAAGACATCGCCAGGCTCGCGAAGCTAGGCGGACGGCTGAACAAGGGCACCTTCACCTCGCCGGTCAAGGACTTCTATCTGACCAATCCGATCGCGCGGGCATCGGCCGTGATGGCGGAATGCTCGGCACTGGCCAAGAGCGGCTTCAAGCAGGCGGCGGAATAAGCATGGACACCTTCTTCTCCTTCTACGTGCTGCCGGCGCTGCTGATCCTTCTGAAGTCAGTCGTGCTGATCGTCGTGCTGCTGATCTTCGTCGCCTACATCCTCTACGCCGACCGCAAGATCTGGGCGGCCGTGCAGCTTCGCCGTGGCCCGAACGTCGTCGGCCCCTGGGGCACGCTGCAGGCCTTCGCCGATTTGTTGAAGTTCGTCTTCAAGGAACCGGTCATCCCGTCCGGCGCCAATAAGGGCGTCTTCCTGCTGGCGCCGCTGGTCTCCGCCGTGCTGGCGATCTCGGCCTGGGCGGTCATTCCGGTCAGCCAGGGTTGGGCGATCGCCAACGTCAATGTCGGCATCCTTTATGTCTTCGCCATCTCCTCGCTGGAGGTCTATGGCGTGATCATGGGCGGCTGGGCGTCCAACTCGAAATATCCGTTCCTCGGTGCGCTGCGCTCGGCCGCGCAGATGGTGTCCTATGAAGTCTCGATCGGCTTCGTCATCGTCACCGTGCTGCTCACCGCCGGTTCGCTCAACCTCAGCGACATCGTGCTGTCGCAGCAGGGTGGGCTCGGTACGCGGCTTGGCCTGCCCAACACGTTCCTCGACTGGAACTGGCTGGCGCTGTTCCCGATGTTCATCATCTTCTTCATCTCGGCGCTGGCCGAGACGAACCGTCCGCCCTTCGATCTGGTCGAAGCCGAATCGGAGCTGGTCGCCGGCCACATGGTCGAATATTCGTCGACGCCGTTCCTGCTGTTCTTCCTCGGTGAATATGTCGCCATCGTGCTGATGTGCGCGCTGGCCACCATCCTGTTCCTCGGCGGCTGGCTGCCGCCCTTCGACTTCGCGCCTTTCACCTGGGTGCCCGGCGTGATCTGGTTCGTGCTGAAGGTCTGCTTCGTCTTCTTCGGCATCTCGATGGTGAAGGCCTTCGTGCCGCGCTACCGCTACGACCAGCTGATGCGGCTGGGCTGGAAAGTGTTCCTGCCGATCTCGCTGTTCATGGTCGTCGCCACGGCGGCCTTCCTCAAGATCACGGGGTTTGCGTGATGTCCGCTTTGTCTCAAGCCGCAAAATCGCTGCTGCTGCAGGATTTCGTCAGCGCCTTCTTTCTGTCGATGCGCCAGTTCTTCGCGCCGAAGGAGACGATCAACTATCCGCATGAGAAGGGGCCGATCAGCCCGCGCTTCCGCGGCGAGCATGCGCTGCGCCGCTATCCCAATGGCGAGGAACGCTGCATCGCCTGCAAGCTGTGCGAGGCGATCTGCCCGGCGCAGGCGATCACCATCGAGGCCGGCCCGCGCCGCAATGACGGCACGCGCCGCACGGTGCGTTACGACATCGACATGGTGAAGTGCATTTATTGCGGCTTCTGCCAGGAAGCCTGCCCGGTCGACGCCATCGTCGAGGGGCCGAATTTCGAATTCGCGACGGAGACGCGCGAGGAACTCTACTACGACAAGGACAGGCTGCTGGCGAATGGCGACCGGTGGGAGCGCGAGCTGGCGCGCAACATCTCGCTGGATGCGCCGTATCGCTGACATTTGACGCATGGACGGGGCGAGGGGCCTCGTCTAAGGACAAGCAACTTGCCAGCCGGAGGCGGCGGCAGAAAATCGGATAGGCGCAAGCGTCGTGTCCGGACAGGAACCCGGGGGATCCCCAATGCTGAGTGGACTAGAGGCGGCCTTTTTCTACCTCTTCGCCTTTGTCGCGGTGGCGTCGGCGTTCTTGGTCATTTCGTCGCGCAACCCCGTGCATTCGGTGCTGTTCCTGATCCTGACCTTCTTCAACGCGGCCGGCCTGTTCATGCTGACCGGCGCCGAGTTCCTGGCGATGATCCTGCTCGTCGTCTATGTCGGCGCCGTCATGGTGCTGTTCCTGTTCGTCGTCATGATGCTCGACGTCGACTTCGCCGAGATGAAGGAAGGAGCCCTGCAATACGCGCCGATCGGTGCGATGGTCGGGCTGATCCTGGCGGCGGAGCTGATCGTCGTGCTGGGAGGCTACACCTTCGCGCCGAAGCTCGCCTCGACGGTCGCAAAGCCCATTCCGGATCTCGCCGCGCGCTCGAACACGGCAGCGCTCGGCGACATCCTCTATACCGACTACCTCTATTACTTCCAGATTTCGGGCCTCATCCTGCTGGTCGCCATGATCGGCGCCATCGTCCTGACGCTACGCCACAAGGAAGGGGTCAAGCGGCAGTCGATCGCAGCCCAGGTCGGCCGCACGCCGGCGACCGGCATGGAAATCCGCAAGGTCAAGTCGGGCGAAGGAGTCTGAGATGGTCGTCGGCATCGCACATTATCTGGCCGTATCGGCGATCCTGTTCACGCTCGGCGTGTTCGGCATCTTCCTCAACCGCCGCAACATCATCGTCATCCTGATGTCGATCGAATTGATCCTGCTCGCCGTCAATATCAACTTCGTCGCCTTTTCGGCAGCGCTCGGCGATCTGGTCGGCCAGGTGTTCGCGCTGTTCGTGTTGACGGTCGCGGCGGCTGAAGCCGCAATCGGACTTGCCATTCTCGTCGTCTTCTTCCGCAACCGTGGCTCGATCGCGGTCGAAGACGTGAACGCCATGAAGGGTTGACGGAACCACCATGTATCAGGCCATCGTCTTCCTTCCACTGCTCGGCTTCCTGATCGTCGGCCTGTTCGGCACGTCGCTCGGTGCCAAGGCATCCGAATACATCACCTCCGGCTTCCTGGTGATCGCGGCCGTGCTGTCATGGGTCGCCTTCTTCAGCGTCGGTTTCGGCCATGGCGAGGTGTTCACCGTGCCGGTGCTGCACTGGATCCAGTCCGGCGGCCTTGACGTCTCCTGGGCGCTGCGGATCGACACGCTGACAGTGGTGATGCTGGTGGTGGTCAACACCGTGTCGGCGCTGGTTCACATCTATTCGATCGGCTACATGCACCACGATCCGAACCGGCCGCGATTCTTCGCCTATCTGTCGCTGTTCACCTTCGCCATGCTGATGCTGGTGACGGCCGACAACCTCGTGCAGATGTTCTTCGGCTGGGAAGGGGTGGGCCTCGCGTCCTACCTGCTGATCGGTTTCTGGTACAAGAAGCCGTCGGCCAATGCCGCCGCCATCAAGGCCTTCGTCGTCAACCGCGTCGGCGATTTCGGCTTCGCGCTCGGCATTTTCGGCCTGTTCGTGCTGTTCGGCTCGGTCAATCTTGGCACGATCTTCGCCAATGCGGCGACGTTCATTCCTGCTGAAGGCGCGCCGCAGGGTGCCGCCGTGCTCACTTTCTTCGGCCATGCGCTGGACAAGCAGGCGGCGATGACCGTCGTCTGCCTGCTGCTGTTCATGGGCGCCATGGGCAAGTCGGCGCAGGTGCCGCTGCACACCTGGCTGCCGGACGCCATGGAAGGCCCGACCCCGGTGTCGGCGCTCATCCATGCCGCAACCATGGTAACCGCCGGCGTGTTCATGCTGGCGCGGCTTTCGCCGCTGTTCGAATTGTCGCATTCGGCGCTGACGGTGGTGACCTTCATCGGTGCCTTCACCGCCTTCTTCGCGGCGACCGTCGGCCTGGTCCAGAACGACATCAAGCGCGTCATCGCCTATTCGACCTGCTCGCAGCTCGGCTACATGTTCGTGGCGCTCGGCGTCGGCGCCTATGGCGCGGCGATCTTCCATCTGTTCACGCACGCCTTCTTCAAGGCGCTGCTGTTCCTTGGCTCGGGCTCGGTCATCCATGCCGTCTCCGACGAGCAGGACATGCGCAAGATGGGCGGCTTGAGGACGCTGATCCCGACCACCTACTGGATGATGGTGATCGGCACGCTGGCGCTGACGGGCGTCGGCATTCCGGTGACCGTCATCGGCACCGCCGGCTTCTTCTCCAAGGACGCCATCATCGAGACGGCCTTTGCCGGGCACAATTCGGTCGCGGGGCTGGCCTTCGTGGCCCTGGTCATCGCCGCCGGCTTCACCTCCTTCTACTCCTGGCGGCTGATCTTCATGACCTTCCATGGCGAGCCGCGGGCGAGCCACGAGGTGATGCATCACGTCCATGAATCACCGCCGGTGATGCTGGTGCCGCTGTTCATCCTGGCGGCCGGCGCTTTGTTTGCCGGCATCATCTTCCACAGCGCCTTCATCGGCGAGGGCTACGCCGAATTCTGGAAGGCGTCGCTGTTCACGCTGGCGGACAACCACATCCTGCACGAGATCCACGAATTGCCGCTGTGGGTCGAGCTCTCGCCCTTCATCGCCATGCTTATAGGGCTCGCGGTGGCCTGGCAGTTCTACATCCGGTCGCCGGAAATGCCGAGGAATCTCGCTGCCCAGCATCGCGGACTCTACGCCTTCCTGCTCAACAAGTGGTATTTCGACGAGCTTTACGACTTCCTGTTCGTGCGGCCGGCCAAGCGCCTCGGTTCCTTCCTGTGGAAGACCGGTGACGGGACCATCATCGATGGGCTCGGGCCGGACGGCATTTCGGCGCGCGTCGTCGATGTCACCAACCGCGTCGTCAAGCTGCAGACCGGCTATCTCTACCACTATGCCTTCGCCATGCTGATCGGCGTTGCCGCACTCGTCACCTGGATGATGCTCTGATGACCGCCTGGCCAATCCTCTCGCTGGTCACCTTCCTGCCGCTGGTTGGTGTGCTGCTGATCCTGTTCATCAACGATGACAGCGAAAACGCGCGACGCAACATCCGCGCCATTGCGTTGATAACCACGGCATTCACCTTCCTGGTGTCGCTGTTGATCTGGACCGGCTTCGACAATTCGCAGGCCGGCTTCCAGTTCGTCGAAAAGGTCGCCTGGCTGGACTCCGGCATTTCCTACCATATAGGCGTCGACGGCATTTCCATGCTGTTCGTCATCCTGACGACCTTCCTGATGCCGCTTTGCATCCTGGCGTCGTGGGAAGCGATCGAGAAGCGCGTCAAGGCCTACATGATCGCCTTCCTGCTTTTGGAAACGCTGATGATCGGCGTGTTCTGCGCGTTGGATATCGTGCTGTTCTACGTCTTCTTCGAAGCCGGCCTGATCCCGATGTTCATCATCATCGGCGTGTGGGGCGGCAAGCGGCGCGTCTACGCCTCGTTCAAATTCTTCCTCTATACGCTGGCCGGCTCGGTGCTGATGCTGCTCGCCATCATGGCGATGTTCTTCCAGTCCGGCACCACCGACATCCCGACGCTTTTGACGCACAGCTTCCCGGCCAACATGCAGACCTGGTTGTGGCTCGCCTTCTTCGCCTCCTTCGCGGTGAAGATGCCGATGTGGCCGGTACATACCTGGCTGCCCGACGCGCATGTCGAGGCGCCGACGGCAGGCTCGGTCATCCTGGCCGCCATCCTGCTGAAAATGGGCGGGTACGGCTTCCTGCGCTTCTCCCTGCCGATGTTCCCGCTGGCGTCCGAGATGTTCGCGCCGCTGGTGTTCACGCTGTCGGTCGTCGCCATCATCTACACCTCGCTGGTGGCGCTGATGCAGGAGGACATGAAGAAGCTGATCGCCTATTCCTCGGTCGCCCATATGGGCTTCGTCACCATGGGCATCTTCGCCATGAACCAGGAAGGCGTGCAGGGCGCGATCTTCCAGATGCTCAGCCACGGCCTGGTCTCGGGCGCGCTGTTCCTGTGCGTCGGCGTCATCTATGACCGCATGCATACCCGCGAGATCGCTGCCTATGGCGGCCTCGTCAACAACATGCCGAAATACGCCACCGTGTTCATGATCTTCACCATGGCCAATGTCGGCCTGCCTGGCACGTCAGGCTTCGTCGGCGAGTTCCTGACCATGCTCGGCGTGTTCCGCGTCAACACCTGGGTGGCGTTCTTCGCCGCCACCGGCGTCATCCTGTCGGCCGCCTACGCGCTTTGGCTCTATCGCCGGGTGATCTTCGGCGCACTGACCAAGGACAGCCTGAAAGGACTGCTCGATCTGTCGACCCGCGAGAAGGCGATCATCTATCCACTGGTCGTGCTGGTCATCTTCTTCGGCGTCTATCCAGCACCCGTCTTCGACGCGACGGCCCAGTCGGTCAAGTCGCTCGTCACCAATGTCACCGCATCCATCGGCGCCGCGCAGACCGCGGCGGCGAACTGACCCAGGGGTTTTGCGAACCATGACGCCGGACCTTCTCTCCAGCCTGTCGCTCTCGACGCCCGAGCTGATCCTTGCCATCGGCGCGCTCGCGCTGCTGATGGTCGGGGCCTATTCGCGTTCCAACACCGCCAATACGGTGACCGGCCTTGCCGTCGCCGTGCTGGTGGTCGCAGGCGCCTGGCTGATCTTCCACGCAGGGCAGGGCACCGCCTATGGCAATGCCTTCATCCAGGATTCCTTCGCCCGCTTCATGAAGGTGCTGGCGCTGGTCGGTTCGGCGGTGACGCTCATCATGTCGATGCGCTTTGCCAAGGCGGAGCGTTTCGACAAGTTCGAATATCCGGTGCTGATCCTGCTTTGCACGCTCGGCATGATGCTGATGATCTCGGCCAACGGCATGATCGGGCTCTATCTCGGCCTCGAACTGCAGTCGCTGGCGATCTATGTGCTGGCGGCGATCAACCGCGACAATCTGCGTTCGACCGAGGCGGGCCTGAAATATTTCGTCCTCGGCGCGCTGTCCTCGGGCATGCTGCTCTACGGTATCAGCCTGGTCTACGGTTACACCGGCAACACCGGTTTCCAGGAGATCGCCACCGCGCTTGGCGGCGGCGAGCGCCAGCTTGGCCTCGTCGTCGGCCTCGTCTTCGTGCTGGCCGGGCTTGCCTTCAAGATCTCGGCGGTGCCGTTTCACATGTGGACGCCAGACGTCTATGAAGGTGCGCCGACGCCGGTGACGGCCTTCCTGGCGGCAGCGCCGAAAATGGCGGCGATGGCGCTGATCGTGCGCGTCACCATGGGGGCGTTCAAGCCGATCGCTTCCGACTGGCAGCAGATCATCGTCTTCATCTCGATCGCCTCGATGGCGCTTGGCGCTTTCGCCGCCATCGGCCAGACCAACATCAAGCGGCTGATGGCCTATTCCTCGATCGGCCATATGGGCTACGCGCTGGTCGGCCTCGCCGCCAACAGCCAGGCCGGTGTGCGCGGCGTCGCCATCTATATGCTGATCTACCTGGTGATGACGCTCGGCACCTTCGCCTTCATCCTCGCCATGCGGCGCAAGGAAGGCAATGTCGAGCAGATCAGCGATCTCGCCGGCCTGTCGTCGACCAACCCGGCGATGGCGACGATCCTGACCATCCTGATGTTCTCGCTGGCCGGCATTCCGCCGCTCGCCGGCTTCTGGGGAAAATGGTACGTCTTCCTCGCCGCCATCAACGCCAATCTCTACGCGCTGGCGATCATCGGCGTGCTGGCCTCGGTGGTGGGCGCCTACTATTATCTGCGCATCATCAAGATCATGTGGTTCGATGAGCCGGTCGGCGGCTTCGTGCCGATGGCCAGCGAATTGCGTGTCGTGCTCGGCGTCAGTGGCGCGTTCGTGCTGTTCTATGTGCTGATCGGCGGGCCGATCGGCACCTATGCCGAAGCCGCCGCCAAGACATTTTTCTGACGGGATGGCATTTCGGCTGGCTCCAACCTCGGCGTCGGAAGGGTTCCGGCTCGAAGCGCATGACAGTGTCGGCTCCACCAACGCGCTGGCGCTGGACCATGCCCGGGCGGGCGACCCGGGCAAGCTCTGGGTCGTTTCCAAGAAGCAGGAGAGCGGGCGTGGCCGGCGAGGCCGCGCCTGGGCAACGCCGGAAGGCAATCTGGCGGCGACGCTGCTTGTCATCACCGCCGGCGAGCTTCGCCTTGCCGCGACGCTCGGCTTTGTCGCCGGGCTGGCGCTGGCCGACGCGCTTGACGCGGTGGTGCCGAAGAGCCGCATCGCGATAGGCCTCGACGGTGCGAGCCAGGGACGGAACCGCTTCGAGCTAAAATGGCCGAACGACGTGCTCGCCTCCGGGGCCAAGCTCGCCGGCATCCTCTTGGAGTCGGCGATGCTTGATGGTGGCCGTTTCGCGGTGGCGGTAGGCATCGGTGTCAACGTGGTGGCGCACCCGCAGGATTTGCCGTATCCCGCGACATCGCTTCACGCGTTGGGCGCGGCTTGCGATGCCGAAACGCTGTTTCTGGCGCTGTCGGATGCCTGGAGCGAGAATGCCCGCCTTTGGGATGAAGGGCGTGGCCTTGCCGCCATCAGGAAGCGTTGGCTGGCCCGCGCCGCGGGCCTTGGCGCCGAGGTTGCTGTCAGAATTGACGGTAATGTGGTGCGTGGCGTGTTCGAGACCATTGACGAGGACTGCCGTTTCGTGATCCGCGACGATGAGGGAGCCGTTTTGACGGTCGCCGCCGGAGATGTGCATTTCGGCGCGGTCGCGTCCGCGCGGGTATAGTTTTGTTTTTGAGCAATTCCGGGCTGAAAACGGTTAGACACTTTTGCTGGAATTGCTTTAACGGCTTGGCCTGAGGGCCAGGAAGGGAAAAACCATGGCGAAAGCGGACAACGCCGAACTCGTCTTCGTGCCGCTTGGCGGCGTCGGCGAGATCGGCATGAACTTCGCCCTCTACGGCTACGGCCCGCCGAGCGCGCGCGAGTGGATCGTCATCGATGTCGGCGTCACCTTTCCCGATGCGGCGCATCCGGGCGTCGACCTGATACTGCCCGACACGCGCTTTATCGAGGAGAACCTCGCCAATTTGCGCGGCATCATCATCACCCACGCGCATGAGGACCATTATGGTGCGCTGCTCGACACCTGGCCGAAGCTGAAGGCGCCGGTCTGGATGACGCCATTCAGCGCCGGGCTGCTGGAAGCCAAGCGGCAGGGCGAGCAGGGCGCACCGAAGATCCCGCTGTCGATCTACCGGGCCGGCGAAAAGTTCACCGTCGGTCCCTTCGAGATCGAAGCCATTCCGGTGGCGCATTCCATCCCCGAGCCGATGTCGCTGGCGATCACCTCGCCGGCCGGCACCGTCATCCATACCGGCGACTGGAAGATCGATCCGGAACCGACGATCGGACCCAAGACCGATGAGGCGCGCTTCCGCGCCTATGGCGACAAGGGCGTGCTGGCGCTGATCTGCGATTCGACCAACGCGCTGCGCGAAGGCGATTCACCCTCGGAAGTGGCCGTGGGCGAGGGCCTGAAAGGTGTCATCCAGGCCGCCAAGGGCCGCGTCGCCGTCACCACTTTTTCCTCCAATGTCGGACGTATCGTCTCGATCGCCCGGGCGGCGCGCGATGCCGGCCGCCAGTGCCTGGTGCTCGGCCGCTCGCTGAAGCGCGTCATCGATGTCGCTGACGAGCTTGGCTACATGGACGGTCTGCCGGAGTTCATCGCCGAGGAGGATTTCGGTTTCATTCCGCGCGAGAACCTGGTCATCATCTGCACCGGCAGCCAGGGCGAGCCGCTGGCGGCGCTGGCGAAACTGTCGCGCGATGAGATGAAATCGGTGTCTCTGACGGCGGGCGACACGGTGGTGTTTTCTTCGCGCACCATTCCCGGTAACGAAAAGGCGATCCTCGAAATCAAGAACCGCCTGATCGATCTCGGCATCAAGATCATCGAGGACGGCGATGCGCTGGTGCATGTCTCCGGCCATCCCCGGCGCAGCGAACTGCGCAAGATGTATGAATGGGTGCGCCCGCAGATAGGCGTTCCCGTACACGGCGAGGCCGCGCATCTGGTGGCGCAGGGTTCGCTGATGTCGATGTCGGGCATCGGCCAGGTGGCGCAGGTGCGCGATGGCGACATGCTGCGGCTGGCGCCAGGTCCCGCCACCATCATCGACCAGGTGCCGTTCGGCCGCGTCTACAAGGACGGCAATCTGATCGGCACCGACCAGGCGATGGGTATTCGCGACCGGCGCAAATTGTCCTTTGCCGGTCATGTCGCGGTCAATGTGGTTCTCGACGATAAGTATGAACTGGCCGGCGATCCCGATCTGGTCGCAATCGGCGTCGCCGAGGCCGATGCCCGTGGCGAGACGCTCGAGGACCTGATGATCGATGCGGCCGTCGGCGCGGTCGATTCGATCCCGCGTCAGCGCCGCAAGGACCTCGACCTTGTGCAGGAGGCGGTGCGGCGCGCGGTGCGCGGCGCGGCCAACGAAGCCTGGGGCAAGAAACCGCTGGTGACTGTTTTCGTAACCCGTTGAGAGGGGCAGGGGCTGGTCAGACGTTCAACTGATAGCTGACCGGAATCCAGCGAAAGGACCCGCCTGTCTGCCCGACATAGCCCAGACCCGGAAACGGCATGTGATGACCTGCGACGAGCAGGCGCCGTTCCGAAGCCATCCTCAGCAGCCGCTCGCGGGTCTCGATTGCCCTTTCCTTGTCGTCGTCGAAATCGGCATGCCACTCCGGACGCTGGATGGACACGACATAGTGCAGGAAAGCGTCCGACCAGATCAGCAATTGCTGCCCGCCGCTTTCGACAAGGAAGGCCAAAAGCCCGGGTGAGTGACCGGCCGCGTCGATGGCGGTGATGCCCGGCACCACTTCGTCTCCAGGTTCAATGAATGTCGCGCGATCGGCCAGTCCGGTGCAAATCCGCCTGAAGAGATCACGGTTGGCCAACCTGGCCGCGCGCACCGCATTTCCTTCGATCCAGAAGGCGAATTCCGCCGCGCCGAATACATAGCGCGCCCTGCTGAAAACCGGTTCGCCGTTCCGGACAAGCCCGCCAATGTGGTCCGGATGCCCGTGCGTGATGACCACCACATCGATGTCATCGGGGCCGAGCCCAAGGGCTTGCAGACAGTCCAGGAGTGAACTGTCTTCATCTCCGCAGCCAGTGTCGAACAGGATCTTTTCGGAACCGGTGTCGATCAGCGTCGGGATGAAGCAATGCTCGTAGCGATCCTGGTCGATGAAGTTCGAGACCGCGAGTTCGTGCACGGCCGCCGGCGGCTGTCCGGCCGCGAAAGCCGATGCAAGCTTGTCTCTGATATCGACGGCGTCGAGCAAAGCGGCAACTTTGAACGATCCGAGATCGAAGGTGAACACGCGGGCGCGGGCAGGGCTGATTCCGGACATTGCCGTTTGTACTTCGCTGATGTCGTTTGCAACAGGTGCGACAGTGCGCGCCTCGTGAAAGGCTGTCGGTCTCGGTTGATTTGACGTATGACGCCAACCTTGGACCTGGGAGAAAAAAGCTCGCCATGCTCGGACGGCTGAACCATGTCGCGCTTGCGGTGCCGGATTTGACTGCCGCCCTTGCCGCTTACCGCAACACACTCGGCGCCGAAGTGACCGAGCCGCAGGCTTTGCCGGAACATGGCGTCACCGTGGTGTTCGTCAATGTCGGCAACACCAAGATCGAATTGCTGGAGCCGCTCGGCGAGAACTCGCCGATCGTGGCATTCCTGGCGAAGAACCCATCGGGCGGCATGCATCATCTCTGCTACGAGGTCGACGACATCCTGGCCGCGCGCGACCAGCTCAAGGCTGCCGGCGCCCGCGTGCTTGGCGACGGCAATCCCAAGCTGGGTGCGCATGGCAAGCCGGTGTTGTTCCTGCATCCGAAGGATTTCTTCGGCACGCTGATCGAACTGGAGCAATCATGAGCTGGGTCTCGTTCACCGCCCTGTTTTTCGCGACCTGGTGGGTGGTGCTGTTTGCCGTTCTGCCGTTCAGCGTCAAGACGCAGGATGACGATCACGACGTGACGCTGGGCACGGTTGCGAGCGCGCCGCGTGGGCCGCATATGTTGCGTGCCGTGATCCGCACCACCGTCGCGACGGCGATCCTGATGGGCACTTTCTACGGTTTGACGCACGGGCTGGGATATAGCCTCAACGACATCCCGCACATCGTGCCGGATTTCGGCCAGACCCCAGCGAAATAAAGAGCCCGGCAAGGCTGCTCACCAAGGCTGCTCGAACGAGATCGGAGCGCTGCGGATGATATTGAGATGCCGCCCCGCCTGCCGGCCATGGGCTGCTGACGCAAGGTCATGTAGCCTGGCAATTCGCGGCGCTAACCAGATGATTGCACAAAAAAAATGCAAGGCACAAGGCCTTGCAATTAAACGCGTCCGATCTGTTTCCGGTGTCCGGCGGCAGCGAATAACCGCGCCTAGATCGCATCCTCCCAAGACTTTGACCGCGTAGGAAGGCAGATTTGTTTCTGCCCTCTCGGTTATCGGGGCACATTAGCCTAACGGAAATGAAAATGTCACGAAGAATTTTGCCTTGAAACGGGCATTCTCGTGCTGCACTGCACAATAGTGCGGCAGGCTTTGCTTTTGAAACGGACAGCCAGGGTCGATAGAGCCTTTGCGGCATGTTCGCGATTGACGCGCGCAAAGAATTGGTGGGCAAATCCGAAGAGGTTCGGTGCGTTCCATTGTCGGCGCGGACTGATCCGAAGCGCGGGATTCCGGGACGGAAGGGGCTGATGTGGTGGGATGGCCGGGTTTCCATTCGGTCATGAAATCGCTATGAAGCCGGGGCAAGCAAGCCTGCGCCCCGCCGATTCTGGCGTGGCCATTCTCATTCACGGACCAGTCCATGCGTTTGTCGCGCTATTTCCTGCCTATCCTTAAAGAAAATCCGCGCGAGGCCGAAATCGTCTCGCATCGGCTGATGCTGCGCGCCGGCATGATCCGCCAGCAGGGGCAGGGCAGTTTTTCCTGGCTGCCGCTGGGCAAGCGGGTGCTGGACAAGGTCTGCAAGATCATCCGCGAGGAGCAAAACCGCGCCGGTGCGCTGGAGATCCTGATGCCGACCATCCAGTCGGCCGATCTGTGGCGCGAGAGCGGCCGTTACAACGACTACGGCAAGGAGATGCTGCGCATCAAGGACCGTCAGGACCGCGACATGCTCTACGGACCGACCAACGAGGAAATGGTCACCGAGATTTTTCGCGCCTACGTCAAGTCCTACAAGGACCTGCCGCTCAACCTCTACCACATCCAGTGGAAGTTCCGTGACGAGGTGCGGCCGCGCTTCGGCGTGATGCGTTCGCGCGAATTCCTGATGAAGGACGCCTATTCCTTCGATCTCGACTTCGAGGGCGCGCGGGCCGCCTATAACAGGATGTTCGTGTCCTATCTCCGGACCTTCACACGCATGGGCCTGCAGGCAATCCCGATGCGGGCCGACACCGGGCCGATCGGCGGCGATCTCAGCCATGAGTTCATTATCCTGGCCGATACCGGCGAGAGCCAGGTTTTCTGCCACCGCGATTATCTGTCGCTTGCCGTGCCCGGCGCGAACACCGATTTCGCCAATGACGGCGAGATATCGGATATCGTCAAGACGTGGACGACGCCTTACGCCGCCACCGACGAGATGCATGACGAGGCGGCCTGGGAGAAGGTCCCGACAGGTGACCGCGTATCGGCGCGCGGCATCGAGGTCGGCCATATCTTCCACTTCGGCGAGAAATACTCCAAGCCGATGGGCGCCAAGGTGACCGGGCCCGACGGCAAGGATCATTTCGCCTCCGGCGGCTCCTACGGCATCGGCCCGTCGCGGCTGGTCGCGGCGATCATCGAGGCCAGCCACGACGAGAACGGCATTATCTGGCCGGAAGCGGTGGCGCCGTTCGATATCGGCCTGATCAACATGAAGGCGGGCGACGCCGACTGCGACCGCGTCTGCGACGAACTCAACGCTGCCTTCACGGCCGCCGGCAAGGACGTGCTCTACGACGATACCGACCAGCGGCCGGGCGGCAAATTCGCCACCGCCGACCTGATCGGCCTGCCCTGGCAAGTGATTGTCGGACCGCGCGGCGTGGCTGCCGGCGAGGTCGAGATCAAGAATCGCAAGAGCGGCGAGCGCGTGACGCTGCCGATCGCCGACGCGGCAAAACGCTTCGGTGCCACCGCATGAGCGAGGCGGCGGCAGCGAGATCGGCGGGCGCCGGCCCGTTCTCAATCTTCGAACGCACGGTTGCGTGGCGCTATTTGCGCTCGCGGCGCAAGGAGACGGTGATCTCGGTGATTGCCTCGATCTCCTTTCTCGGCATCATGCTGGGCGTCGCCACGCTGATCGTGGTCATGGCCGTGATGAACGGATTCCGCGCCGAGCTTTTGACGCGCATACTCGGCGTCAACGGCCATCTGATCGTGCAGCCGCTCGATTCGCCACTCGAGGACTATGCCCAGGTCGCCAGCCGCATCAACGGCGTGTCCGGCGTCAAATACGCTATTCCGCTGATCGATGGCCAGGTGCTGGCGCAAGGCAATGTCGGCGGCGGCTCTGGCGCGCTGGTGCGCGGTATCAGGGGTGAAGACCTCGGCAAGATCGCCATCGTGGCCAGCAACATCAAGCAAGGCACACTCGCCGATTTCGATACCGGCGAGGGCGTCGCCATCGGCAAGCGCATGGCCGAGAATCTCGGCTTGGCGCTCGGCGATACCATCACCTTGATCTCGCCGGAAGGGGATGTGACGCCGCTCGGCACCACACCGCGCATGAAGGGCTACAAGATCGCCGCGATCTTCGAAGTCGGCATGTCGGAGTATGACAGCTCCATCGTCTACATGCCGTTCTCCGAAGCGCAGCTCTATTTCAACATGGACGGCCGGGCGCAGACGATCGAGATCTACGTCGACAATCCCGATGATGTCGATGCGCTGAAACCCAAGGTGGAAGAGGCGGCGCAACGCCCCATCGACCTCGTCGACTGGCGCCAGCGCAATGAGACCTTCTTTTCCGCCCTTCAGGTCGAGCGCAACGTGATGTTCATGATCCTGACGCTGATCGTGCTGGTGGCGGCGCTCAACATCATTTCCGGACTGATCATGCTGGTGAAGGACAAGGGGCATGACATCGCCATCCTGCGCACCATGGGCGCCTCGCGTAATGCCATCCTGCGAATCTTCCTGATGACCGGAGCGGCGATCGGCGTGACGGGCACGCTCGCCGGCGTGCTGCTCGGCGTCCTGATCTGCACCAACATCGAATCGATCCGCCAGTTCTTCTCCTGGATGACCGGCAAGGTGCTGTTCAATCCGGAGCTGTATTTCCTCAGCCAGTTGCCGGCCAAGATGGATCCGCGCGAGACGACCTATGTCATCATCATGGCGCTGGCACTGTCCTTCCTGGCAACGCTGTTTCCAGCATGGCGAGCGGCCCGCCTCGATCCGGTCGAAGCCTTGAGGTACGAGTAGTGGCCGAGGTCATTATCGAGTTGAAGAGCGTCGAGCGGCACTACGTCCAGGGGCCGCGCAAGCTCACCATCCTGAACGGCGCCGACTTCTCGCTGCGGCGCGGCGAAATGGTGGCGCTGGTGGCGCCGTCGGGCACCGGCAAGTCGACGCTGCTGCATACGGCGGGCCTGCTGGAGCGTCCCGACGCCGGCGACGTGATCTTGTCCGGCCGCGCCTGCGGCCGGTTGTCCGACGACGAGCGTACCTCGATTCGCCGCAACGATGTCGGCTTCGTCTACCAGTTCCATCATTTGCTGCCGGAGTTTTCGGCGCTGGAAAACATCATGATGCCGCAGCTCATCAAGGGGCTGCCGCGCAAGGAAGCGGGCGAGCGCGCCGCACAACTGCTCGACTACATGCAGATCGGCAAGCGGGCGTCGCACCGGCCATCCGAGCTGTCTGGCGGCGAGCAGCAGCGTGTCGCCATTGCGCGAGCTGTCGCCAATGCGCCGCTGGTGCTGCTCGCCGACGAGCCGACCGGCAACCTGGACCCGGTCACCGCCTCCTACGTCTTCGAGGCGCTGGAGGCGCTGGTGCGGCAATCGGGTCTCGCCGCGCTGATCGCCACCCACAATCACGAACTGGCATCGCGCATGGACCGGCGGGTCACGCTCTCCGACGGCAAGGTGGTGCCGCTTTAGTCTGTGCGTCAGGTGTTGCCGGCCTGACCTGAAACTCAACACCTGCGCGTTTCGCGAGTGCCCCACGCCCGCCATTTCCCCTGCCTGTTGATAGGCGGCGGGCTGTCAACCTATTCTTAACCCTGTCGATCTGATCGCCCGGAGATTTTGGATGCGGTCGGATTCTGTTCGTTGACAATGGAACAAAATTAGAACAACTTAGAAACATATCCACAACAGGAGAGAGTTATGACCGATCTGGTTCAGGATGTCATCTCGCTGGTTTGCATGAGTGCGTTTCTTGTTTCCATGGCGATCTGGATCGGAGCCATGTGAGTTGGCGGCATCCGCCATCGTTGTTTCCCGATGGCCGTAAGCCGCTCCGCCGTTAAGCTTTTCTTGCCGCCGCGACGTTAGGGTGCGCCTCCAAGCAGGAGCAACGTCCAGGTGTCGCCCATCGTCACGGCCATTCTCGTGGCCAGCAATCTCGGGCTGATCTTTCTCTTGATGACCGTGCCGCTCGGTTTGCGCACGGTCCGGTCGAGCCGCGTCGTGGCAATGGACCGGGAGCGCCTGTGGCAGGCGCTGTGGCCGCTTGGCAGCGACGCCGGCTGGTCCGGCGAGATCCTGTCGGCGCAGCCACTGGACGAAGAGGGCGTGGCCCGCATCATGCTGTCGTGGGAAGGCCGCGACGGCAAGCCGATCGAGCGCAGGGCGCGGTTTGAAGATGTCGTCGAGGGCAGCCGCTTCTCGATGCGGGTGATCGAGGACACCGCGCTCGATGGCCCGTTCTGGAAGGATTATGGCGAGACCGCCGAACTGGTTTCGGAGGGCGGCGGCACACGCGTGACGCTCAGCCGGACAGACCGGTATCGCGGCGTCGCTTTCCTGGTGTTCCGGTACTTCGCCATGCGCCGCGAGCTCTCCAAGCTGCAGCGTTGGGCAAAGACCGGGCAGTACCGCAAGGGCGGCTGGTTCGAGCATCCGCTGAGCCAGGTCGGCTTTGCCGTGCTGTCGGCGTTGATGCTGTGGCCGTTCTTCGGCCTTCATCTTGGCGGGCTGGCGCTGGCCGCGATCCTGACGTCGGTGGTGGCACTGCACGAACTCGGCCACATGGCGGCGTTTCGGCTGACGGGCCATCGCAGGGCGCGGATGATCTTCATCCCGCTGCTTGGCGGTATCGCCATTGGCGGCCGGCCTTATAACAGCCGTTTCGAAGTGGCCTTCGTGGCGTTGATGGGGGCGGGGTTCTCCGCCTTCCTGGTGCCGATCGTCATTGCCGCCAGCGTGCTTGCCGGTGGCGAGGGCCACAAGGCCGCGGCCGCGCTGCTGGCCGCGCTTGCAGGCTGCGTGGCCCTGTTCAACATCGCCAATCTGGTGCCGGTGTGGAAATTCGACGGCGGCCAGGTGCTGCGCCAGATCTGCCCGGGGCCGGTCGTCCTGGCGCTGGCGTCCTTCTCGCTGCTTTCGGCCTTTCTGGCGCTCGGCTGGCGGGCTGGTTTTTCGTCGGGCTTCCTGCTGGCGGCCGGTGCGGTGTTTTCGATCCTCAGCCTGCTCACCGTCGGCAGCGGCGTGAAGCCACGTCACGAACTTGAGCCGATCGGCACCGTCGACCGTCTCGTCATCGCAGGGGCCTTGCTGGCGGTGTTCGCCATCCATGGCTGCGGCGTGCTGTGGGCGTCGGCGCAACTGATCTGAAGCGCGGTCAGCCGGTCTTGCGGGCCACTTGGGCGGGCAAGGCCTCGGCAGGACCGAACACATCCTCGAACGCGGATTTCAGCGCCAGGTCGAGATCGGCCATCGTCAGGGGAAGGCCAAGGTCGACGAGGCTGGTGATGCCATGGTCCTGCACGCCGCAGGGCACGATGCCGCCGAAATGGGAAAGGTCCGGCTCGACATTGATGGCTATGCCGTGAAAACTGACCCAGCGCCGAAGCCTGATGCCGATTGCCGCGATCTTGTCCTCGCCCAGTGAGCCATCCGGCAAGGCAGGGCGATCGGGCCGCACCACCCAGACACCGACCCGGTCCTCGCGGCGCTCGCCGCGCACGTTGAAGGCGGCGAGCGTACCGATGATCCACTGTTCGAGCGCGGCGACGAAGGCGCGCACGTCCTCGCGCCGGCGCTTCAGGTCGAGCATGACATAGGCAACCCGCTGGCCGGGCCCGTGATAGGTGTATTCGCCGCCGCGACCGGCCGCGAAGACCGGAAAGCGGTCAGGCTCGATCAGGTCCTCGATGCGGGCGCTGGTGCCGGCGGTGTAGAGCGGCGGATGCTCGACCAGCCAGACCATCTCGCCGGCGGCTCCGCTGCGGATCGCCTCGGCGCGCGCCTCCATGAAGGCCAGCGCATCGGGATAGGCGGTAAGGCCAGGTTCGACCAGCCATTCTACCGGCGCCGAACCGGGCAAGGGGAGGAACGACGTGGCGATCTGGCTGCGTTCTGTCATGGTGTGTCGCTTTTACTTATACATGTCGTGGCCCCAAAACCGCCTTGCACTTTTGGGCGACATGCCTTTGGCCTCCATATGGCGACATCAGGCGCAAACGTCCAGTTCCGGATGCTCAATGCAATCCTGTGCAACGTTATGCCAATTGCCGGACATTATTGCTCATCGCGCACTTGTTTCGCCGGAAACGATTTGCTACACGCCGCGAGCCGGTCGGTTCCGGCTCCTACCACGTGCGGTCGTGGCGGAATTGGTAGACGCGCAGCGTTGAGGTCGCTGTGGGGCAACCCGTGGAAGTTCGAGTCTTCTCGACCGCACCAATGCCGGATTTGTCGAGCCGAAAGGCTGCTGGCAACTGGCGGCAAGGCTGAACCTCGCCTGCCGGAGCAGTGCGGGGTGGGGTCGCTGTCCGAGTTCGATTTCTCCTGTGGTTACTTATGAGCGACACATAGTCTAGCGACGCTGCGTTCGAAAGACCTCTCAGCCATGCGTGCGGCGATCGGCGTCAAAGGCGTACAAATAGGATGGTTTGCAGGTGTTCAGCCCGAACAACGAAGATTGAAAACCGCGTCAGCCTTTGACACGCCGCGTCAGGTCGCCACGGCGTAGTGCACGTCGCCTTTGCTCCTACGCACTTGCCCTTCACCTTTCAGACGGCAGTTTCGACGATCGTTTGCACCATATCAGCATCCCGTCGCGGCGGCTCGCCAAAAAGGCGTCTGTAC
The DNA here is from genome assembly GCF_037179605.1 of Mesorhizobium salmacidum (SeqCode). Taxonomy (NCBI): domain Bacteria; kingdom Pseudomonadati; phylum Pseudomonadota; class Alphaproteobacteria; order Hyphomicrobiales; family Phyllobacteriaceae; genus Mesorhizobium; species Mesorhizobium salmacidum (SeqCode). Next base: position 227,151 of record NZ_JAPYKS010000007.1, on the reverse strand, counting down.
TCACGGCTGAACTGAGAGGTACTCTTGTAGCCCACCGCAAAACCGGCAGAGGCAGCATCACCCTGCCTAGCAACCAGGCGGCGGCGGGCTTCTTGCAGTCGGATATGCTTTTGATACTGCAGTGGGCTTAGAGCTGTCACGGCCTTGAAGCGGCGGTGAAATACGGACTCGCTCATGCCGGCTACGGCGGCCATGTCCTCAACGCTGAGGTGCTCCGTGTAGTGCTCGCGAATCCAGGCCATGGCCTGTCGGATGTGGGACAGCCGGGAGTCGACTCCGGCAATCTGGCGCAGCATCTCCGCGTGCGGGCCCAGCATCAGCCGAAACATCAGTTCATGCTCCAAATGGAGCCCCATCACGGGAATCTCCTTCGGGCGCTCATACATTTCCAGCAACCTTTGCCAGGCGCCTATCAACTCGGAATTGGCCATGCTGAAACCGAATCCGGGCTGCATCTGCAGCTCGGGCGTCTGGGACAGATAGAGCACCACGTTCGTTATTACAGCAGGATCGAGATTGAGGTTTATCGCCAGGAACGGGCTGTCCACCGACGCCTCGAGGATCTGGCCCATGGCCGTGATTTCGGCGGCAACGACCATGGTCTGACCCGGGCCGTATTCGAACACCTTATCCCCGATGATCGTACGCTTGGCTCCCTGAAGTACGATGAAGGCCATCGGATCATAAACCAGAGCAGTCATTTCTGTCGGTTCAGCAATGCTGTGGACACTCAGCCGCGGCATACCGGGGTGTTGGGCTCCGGCATGACGGATAGCCAAGGATCGGAGTTCGTCGAGTTTTTCCATGGTCTCATCAGGTGCCAGTTACCTGAAAAAATCAACCTGCCGGCAGGATCAGGCAATCAATCAGGACCATCAGGCATCGCACTAGCCTGCCGACTGACCCACATTCCTCCCGTACCACGGAAGGATACAAAACATGCAAAAACGCAAATTGGGCACTAACGGCCCGGAAGTCTCCGCCATCGGATACGGCGCCATGGGTTTTCACCTGGCCTATGGTGCCGCCGATGAGCAGGCCGGGTTCCAAACGATCCGCCGCGCCTATGACCTGGGCGTGACCTTTTTCGACACCGCCGAGCTCTATGGCTGGGGAGAAAACGAGAAGTTCATCGGCCGCGCCGTCAAGGGCTTCCGCGATAAGGTCGTCTTGGCGACCAAGTTTGGGTTCACCCCCTCCTGGGGTTCCGACAGCCGTCCGGAGCACATTCGCGAAGTCACCGAGAACAGCCTGCGCTATCTCGGCGTCGACCATATCGACGTCCTCTATCAGCACCGCGTCGATCCAAACGTGCCGATTGAGGATGTCGCGGGTACGGTCAAGGATCTGATCGCTGAGGGAAAGGTCAAGTATTTCGGGCTGAGCGAAGCAGGCGCCCAGACGATCCGCAAGGCCCACGCCGTGCAGGAAGTCGCAATGCTGCAGACCGAATATTCAGTGTTCGAGCGCGATGTCGAAGTCCTGTTCCCGACCTTGAGGGAGCTTGGCATAGGCTTCGTCCCGTACTCACCGCTCGGCCGTGGCTTTCTGACTGGAGCGGTCAAACCCGCCGCTGAGTACGAGGAAAGCGACATGCGCCGAGGCGATCCACGCTGGCAGCCCGGCAATTTCGAGAAGAACCTCGAAGCGGTGCGTCAGTTGACGGAGCTGGCCAGAACCAAAGGGGCCAGCGTGTCACAGCTGGCACTGGCCTGGCTTTTGGCTCAGGGCGACGACATCGTGCCGATCCCAGGCTCGCGTCGACAGGAACGTGTGGCTGAAAACGTCGGAGCGGCCGATCTGGTGCTGTCCGCGGAAGACCTGGCCAGGATCAAGGATATCCTTCCAGGCGGCGGCTTCGGCGAGCGCTATGCCGCTGAATTCACGCCGACCTGGATCTAGTCTATTTCAAGGGTGGACTGGGGGCTGTCGCCCCCCAACCATATCAACGAAGGAATTCTAACATGACGAGACCTATTGAGGTCGTGACTGATTTCTGCGCTGCCTATTCCGAGGATCGCGGTAGGCCCGCTGTACGGCGGTGGTTCACACCTAAGACGCTGTGGGTCAACGTCGGCATTTCCGCCACCACCGGCATTGAAGAAGCGATCGGGATGATCAACGAGCTCGAGAAATCCATGAGGATCGCTACCGTTCACATCGACATGCTCGCCATTGCCGCAGACGGGAACCGCGTGCTGACAGAGCGGCTGGACCGGTTTGAACGCGCTGACGGCAGCGAGATCGGAAGGATGACCCTGATGGGAATCTACGAAATCGAAGGCGATCACATTGTCGCTTGGCGCGACTACTTCGACATCAACGCGGTCTCAAAACTCGCCGCGGGATGACGGGTCGATCATTCCCACCGCATCGCCGGGGCGGACGCCATGGCCGCTTTCATCATCATCGGTGAACGCCCGCCCGACCTCCCGATGTCGAAAGCGGTGCGCAGGACGCCTCCTTAGCTCATACGAAAAAGGATCATGTCGTGACACTTTCCCATGGTATCGCCTCCTTGCGAGCTGAGTGACAGTGCCACTCAGCTCGCAATTAGCAGTTATCAAGGCAGCGATGCGGCGCCTTCGGTCAGCCGTTCAGCATCCGACCGCCATCGACAATCATTTCCGAGCCGATGGTCCACGCCGATTCATCAGAGGCGAGATAGATGACGGCCTTGGCGACCTCTTGCGGTGTGCCAAAACGGCCGACGGGGATGGACCCTGCGATATCCTTGTTGACCTGTGCGCGATAGGCGTCCGGAATGCCGAGCTTGTCGTAAAGCGGCGTCTCGACCGGGCCGGGGCTTACTGCATTGACGCGAATGCCGCGATCCATGAGTTCGCTGGAGAGCGTCTTGGATAGGTTGAGAAACGCCGCCTTTGTGGCGGCATAGACCGATGACCGGGCGGCGCCAACATGAGCGTTGATCGAGGTGTTGAACACCACCGAGGCCGGATTTGCGAAGACGGGCAGCAGCGACTGCACCAGGAAATAGGGGCCCTTCACGTTTATGGCGAAAGACTGATCGAAGGCTTCTTCTGTCCAGTCCTCGATCGGCTGCCAGACCGAAACGCCGGCATTGAGGAAGGCCACGTCCAACTGGCCGTAATGCTCCTTGACCGACTCGGCAAGTTTCCTTTGCGCGTTGACATCCGAGCTATCGGCCCGCAGCACAGGAACATTCGAACCCAGTTCGGCCTTTGCTCTTTCGATAGAGTCAGGATTATTGCCAGTAACCATGACGCGCGCGCCCTCGGTCAAAAATTGCTTGGCTGTCTCCAGGCCAATGCCCGAAGTGCCGCCAGTGATAAGCGTCCGTTTTCCGTCGAGGCGATTCATGTGATTTCCATTCCTTGCAATTTGACTCGATGAAGCTGGCAATTGACTTTCAACTCGCGACCGATCCAGTGGATCTCCTGGTGGTGAGTTAAGTCACTTAGTTCCCATATAGATGCGCAAATTTGATGTCAAGTTAAGCCACTTACCTTGATTGTTGGCCAGCTTGTGCTTATCTGGTGGACCTACACCCACAAAGAAGGCGCAAGGGCCTCAGGAAACGGCGATGACAGGCGAGACATATCAAGATCGGGTCAAGGAGGAGAAGCGCGTCGCTTCTGTGGCGGCGGCCACCAAGCTCTTCTTCGAACAAGGCTACGGAGCAACATCACTTCAGCAGATTGCAAAACTTGCTGACGTGTCGACCGCCACATTGTTCAGGCGCTATCCAACCAAGGCTTCGCTCTTTGAAGCGATCGTTGAGGAATTCTGGACATTGGAAAGCGGTTGCCACGCGGATGTTCTCGTCGGCGATCCGAACGCAAGCCTGCGCAAGATCGGGCGTGACTATGCCGACCGGATGCGCCAGCCCAGAATGGTCGCCATTTTCAGGCTTATCATCGCTGAAAGCCTGCGCTTTCCCGATTTGGGGCAGATGCTGTTCGGCCGCGGATTCGAGCCTTATCTCGATCGGCTGAGCGCCTATGTGATTGAAGAGACGCAGGCCGGAAACCTCATCGTACCCGACGCCAAGCTCGCTGCTCAGGCTTTCCTGGCCACGATCGCCGGGCAGGCGTTCTGGCCTGAACTGATGGCGCCGGGCTGTGGCGGCACCGACGAAGACTTGTCAGTCATCATTGACGAAGCTGTCGCCACCTTCCTGGCGCGCTATGGCGCCAAACTCGCTTGAATGCCTGCGAACGCAGCCGTCAAACCCACCAAAGTACCTTCATCTGGAGCAAACCCTGGGACTGAATTCTCCCTCACCCTCGTCAGCAATCCATTATGTCCGTTTGTGCAACGAGCCGCGATCGCTCTTAATGAAAGGGCGTGCCGATTAAGCGGATTGAGGTCGACCTCGCCAATAAGCCGGATTGGTTTTTGGCCATGTCGCCGACCGGCGAGGTGCCCGTGCTCCACGCATTCCAGTCGCGCCGCCTCGTGCTCGGCAACGGCCGCGGCCGCTTGTTGGTGAAGGTTATGCAGCCTTCTTCGTCCGCTCCAGCGTATCGGCCACCACATCGCCGAAGGACGACGGCGTCGGCACGATGATGACGCCGGCCTCTTTCAGGATCTCGACCTTCTCCTGCGCGGACTCGCCGAAGGCCGAGATGATGGCGCCGGCATGGCCCATGCGGCGGCCTTTTGGCGCGGAAAGCCCTGCAATGTAGGCGATCAGCGGCTTTCTCATATTGTCGCGCGCCCAGATCGCGGCTTCGGCTTCCTGCGGTCCGCCGATCTCGCCGATCATCACCACGGCGTCGGTTTCGTCGTCCTGCTCGAACAGCTTCAGAATGTCCTTGAAGGAAGAGCCGTTGATCGGATCGCCGCCGATGCCGACGCTGGTCGAGACGCCGATGCCGAGCGCCTTCATCTGCGAGGCGGCCTCGTAGCCCAGCGTGCCCGAGCGGCCGACGATGCCGACGCGGCCGGGAAGGTAGATCGAGCCGGGCATGATGCCCATCAGCGCCTGTCCCGGCGTGATGATGCCGGCGCAGTTCGGACCGACCAGCCGCATGCGGTCCTCGAAGCGGTAGCGGCGCATGTAGCGCTTGACCTGCATCATGTCCTGCGAGGGGATGCCGTCGGTGATGCAGACGCAGAGCTTTATCCCCGCATCCGCCGCCTCCATGATCGAATCGGCGGCAAAGGGCGGCGGCACGAAGACGATGCTCGCCTCGGCGCGGGTTTCGCGCACCGCGCCCTTGACGGTGTTGAAGATCGGCAGGCCGAGATGCGTCTGGCCGCCCTTGCCGGGGGTGACGCCGCCGACCAGCTTGGTGCCGTAGCGTTTGATGTCCTCGGCATGGAAGCTGCCGATCTTCCCGGTGAAACCTTGCACGATGACGCGCGTGCTGCGGTTGAGCAGGATTGCCATTTTTCCGTCCTCCCTCAGGCTGCTTTTTTCTTGGTGGCCGCGCGCCAGGCGGCGACGGCTTTTTCGGCGGCTTCGGCCAGCGTGTCGGCGACGATCACCGCCTCGCCGGAATCGGCCAGGATCTTGCGCCCTTCCTCGGCCCTGGTGCCGGACAGCCGCACCACCAGCGGCACGTTGACGCCTACCTCGCGGATCGCCTTGATGACGCCTTCGGCAACCCAGTCGCAACGGTTGATGCCGGCAAAGATGTTGACCAGGATGGTTTCGACATTCTTGTCGCCGAGCACGGCGCGGAAGGATTTCGCCACACGCTCGGGCGAAGCGCCGCCGCCTATGTCGAGGAAGTTCGCCGGCTCGCCGCCGGCGATCTTGATCATGTCCATGGTCGCCATGGCGAGCCCTGCGCCGTTGATGATGCAGCCGATATTGCCGTCGAGGCCGACATAGGAGAGGCCTCGGTCGCTGGCGAAGGTTTCGCGCGGGTCTTCCTGGCTCTTGTCGCGCAATTCGGAGATTTCCGGCCGCCGGAACAGCGCGTTCTCGTCGAACGACATCTTGGCGTCGAGGGCGACCAGGCTGCCGTCGCGGGTCACCACCAGCGGATTGATCTCCAGCATCGAGGCGTCGTAGTCGCGGAACACCTGGTAGCAGCTGAAGATGGTCTCGGTCGCCTTGCCGATCAGGCTGTCCTCCAGCCCGAGCCCGAAGGCGATCTCGCGCGCCTGGAAGCGCTGCATGCCGACGCCCGGATCGACGGTGGCGCGGATGATGGAATCCGGCGCTCTTTCGGCGATCTCCTCGATCTCCATGCCGCCGGCGGCCGAGGCCACGATCATGACGCGCTCTTCCTTGCGGTCGAGCACGAAGCCGAGATAGAGCTCCTGCGCGATGTCGACGGCTTCCTCCAGATAGAGGCGCGAGATCAGCTTGCCGCGCGGGCCGGTCTGGTGGGTCACCAGCTTGCGCCCGAGCATGGCTTCGGCGGCGCTCGAGATCTCCTCGTCATTGGCGCAAAGCTTGATGCCACCGGCCTTGCCACGGGCACCGGAATGAACCTGCGCCTTCAGCACCCATTTGCCGCCGCCGATCTCGCGCGCCCGGTAGGTCGCCTGTTCGGGACTATAAGCCAGGCCGGCGCGCGGCACATGCACTCCATGCCGGGCGAGCAGTTCCTTGGCCTGATATTCGTGGATGTCCATTTTTTCTCCTCCCCAAATCGTCGAAGTGCCGCGACGCGCGGTTCTCGTTGGCTAGTTAAGCTGGCCGGCGCGCTCGATGGCGTCATTAACCACCAGCACGTTGCGTGCCATGCGTTCCGATGCGGCGTCGATCATCTTGCCGTCGAGCGCGGCAGCACCCTTGCCCTGCGCCTCGGCCTCTTTCAGCACTTCGAGGATGCGGCGGGCGCGCGTGACTTCCTTCTCCGGCGGCGAGAACACCTCGTTGGCCAAGGCAATCTGCGAGGGATGGATCGCCCATTTGCCTTCGATACCGAGTGCGGCGGCGCGCCTGGCGGCCGCCTTGTAGCCTTCCGGATCGGAGAAATCGCCGAACGGCCCGTCGATGGCGCGCAACCCATAGGCGCGGCAGGCGACAGTCATGCGCGACAGCGCGAAATGCCACTGGTCGCCGGGATAGTCGGGATTGAGGCCGCCGATGTTGACGGTCCGCGCCTTGTTGCTGGCGGCATAGTCCGCAACGCCGAAATGCATCGCCTCCAGCCGGCCAGGAGTGGCGGCAATGGCCTCGACATTGGCCATGCCGAGCGCGGTTTCGATCAGCGCTTCCAGGCCGACCGGGGTCTTGAATCCCTTGGCCATCTCGATCTGGTTGACCATGGCCTCGACCATGTAGAGGTCGGCCGGCACGCCGACCTTCGGCACCAGGATGGTGTCCAGCCGGTCGCCGGCCTGTTCCATCACGTCGACGACGTCGCGATACATGTAATGGGTGTCGAGGCCGTTGATACGCACCGATACGGTCTTGCCCTTGGCGCGCCAGTCGATGTCGTTGAGCGCCTGGATGATGTTCTTGCGGGCGCGTTCCTTGTCGGGCGGGGCGACAGCGTCCTCGATGTCGAGGAAGACGAAGTCGGCGGCGCTGTTGGCCGCCTTGTCGATCATCTCCGGGCTGGAGCCGGGAACCGCCAGCTCGCTGCGCTGGAGCCTGAGTTTCTTGAGGTGGTTGATGGTGTGGCTCATCTTCTCTCCCCTCAGGCGGCTTCGGCGACCGGCATTGCCGCCGAGGAGCGGAAATGCTGGATGGCGGCGCCGACGCCGGAGCCCGGCGCCAGCCGGACGCCGCAATCGAGCAGCGCCATTTCAGCTGAAGACAGCGAGGCCAGCACCATCACCTCGTTCAGCCAGCCGAGATGGCCAATGCGGAAAACTTTGCCGAACACCTTGTTGAGGCCGCCGCCGAGCGACGTCTGGTAGGCCTGGTAGGCGCGCTTGACGACGTCGCCGCTGTCGATGCCGTCAGGCACGAGGATGGCGCTGACCGTGTCCGAATGCCATTTCGGCGCCTTGGCACAGAGCTTCAGGCCCCAGGCATCGACCGCCTTGCGCACGCCTTCGGCGAGACGATGGTGACGGGCGAAGATGGCGTCGAGCCCTTCGTCCTCGATCAGGTCGAGCGAGGCGCGCAGGCCGCGCAGCAGCTGTGTTGCCGGCGTGTAGGGAAAATAGCCGGCATCGTTCGCGCGGATCATGTCCTCGAAGGCGAAGAAGCAGCGCTGGTGGGTGGCGGTTCTGGAAGCCACGAGCGCCTTCTTGCTGACCGACAGGAAGCCGAGGCCGGCCGGCAGCATGAAGCCTTTCTGCGAGCCGCTGACGGCGCAGTCGACACCCCATTCTTCCTGGCGAAAGTCGATCGAGCCGATCGACGAGACGCCGTCGACGAAAAGCAGGGCAGGGTGGTTCGCATCGTCGAGCGCTGCGCGGCAGCCGGCGACGTCGCTGGTGACGCCGGTCGCCGTCTCGTTCTGGGTGCAGAAGATCGCCTTGATGCGGTGCGTCTTGTCCGCCTTCAGCCGCTCGGCATAGAGGTCCAGCGGAACGCCGGTTCCCCATTCGCAGTCGATCACGTCGACCTCGAAGCCGAGCCGCTCGGCCATGTCGACCCACAGATGGGAGAACTGGCCGAAGCGAGACATCAAAACGCGGTCGCCGGGGCTGAGCACATTGGTCATCGCCGCTTCCCAGGCACCGGTGCCGGAGGACGGATAGATGAAGACGCGGCCGGTCTCGTTCTTGAAGACGCTTTTGATGTCTTCGAACAGGGGCAGGGTGAGGTCGGGGAAGGTGGCCGCGCGCATGTCCTCCATCGGCAGGTTCATCGCCTGCCGCACCTGTTCGGGGATATTGGTCGGCCCGGGAATGAAAAGATGGGTGAAACCGGCCATGTGCGAACTCCTCCTGATCCAGCAAAGCGGTGGTGGGGAGTTTCGTTTCGACGGCTGATGTCAACAATACCTTGGCGGGTAAGAACCTGCCGCGTGCGGGTGGGTATGGCCTACCCGGTTGCCCTACCCGAAAGGCTGCTTCTGGCTGCGCCTCTCTCGTGAATAGAGCGCGACCGCCATGGCGCGGTTGCGGACGTCCAGCTTGTCGTAGAGATTCTTGAGATGGTACTTCACCGTATTCTCGGAGATCCCGGTCCGGGTCGCGATCTGCAAATTGGTCCAGCCATCTGACAGTACCGCCAGCAGTTCACGCTCGCGCACGGTAAGCCGGGACAGAGGCGTGTCGTTGACCTTGTTGATGTCGATATAGGGGATGCAGATGCGGCCGTGCGCGACAGCCAGGATCGTGTCGAAAATGATGGCGGGATCGTCGAACTGGAAGCAGTAGCCTTGCGCGCCGAGGCGCACACACTGTTTCAGGATGCCGATGTCATGGTCATTTGAGAAGACCGCGATGCGGATGTTGAGCTTGCGGCCCTGGACCTCGGCCAGGACGTCCGCCCCGTCCATGTCGGAGAGCTTCCAGCCGATCACGGCGACATCGAACTCCTGTACCGCCGCAAGCTCCAGGAAATGCCTGCCGCTTTGTACCGAGGCCAAAAGTTCGAAGCGCCCGTCGCAGTTCAGCATTTCACGCAGAGCCGATATGACGAGCGGATTGCGTTCGGCCACGACCACGCGAACGCGCCGCTCTTCGATTGCCTTGTTCTCTGTCCGTGACCTGATCTTCAAGGGCTTCCGCTTTTTTGTTGCGGTCTGGCGGGTCCAGCCGATGCCTGGACCTGCATCATGACAATTCTGCTCCAATGGCGCGGGGGTGCTCTTTCCCCAGCGACATCGGCTGTCGCGCCGCAGGAAACCGAAGCGTGGCCTGCTTTTGATGAAATCGACAGTTCGCGGGCACGACAACTCGGCATCGGTGAGCGGGCAAGCATATGTTTGGCCTGAAATTCCCGTGCGTTGGAAGAACATGTTGCGAAGTTAAAGCGTTCCGGGTTCGCCGTCACTTTTGTATGGGCACCGGACCGAAAACCGGTTTCCACTTTGCGGACTCATGGTCTAGACCTGATTTGCACTTTTCCGGATTCTGATGGCGGGAGGCGCTGGTGGAAGGCCAGGACGAACGGACGACCGGCGCCAGGGCCGCCGACGAGCACCACGCTGATATCTATGGTGAGGACGGTGCCGTCCTATCGTCCTTCCTTGCCCAGATTGGTGCGGCGATCGCCGATCGCGATACGCTGACCCTCAAGCGCCAAGTCGACGACCTGCATCAGTCGGAACTTGGCGACCTCATCGAGGCGCTGCACCCCGAACAGCGGCGCGCGCTGGTCGAGCTGCTGGGCGCCGACTTCGATTTTTCCGCGCTGACCGAAGTCGACGAGGCGATCCGCATGGATATCGTCGATAACCTGCCCAATGCGCAGATCGCGCAAGCCGTGCAGGCACTCGATTCCGACGATGCGGTCTACATCCTCGAAGACCTGGAGCCGGAAGACCAGGACGAGATCCTGTCGCAGCTGCCGTTCACCGAGCGGATCAGGCTGCGCCGTTCGCTCGACTACCCGGAAGAGACCGCCGGGCGGCGTATGCAGACCGAATTCGTCGCGGTGCCGCCTTTCTGGACCGTCGGCCAGACCATCGACTATATGCGCGAGGACAAGGACCTTCCCGACCGCTTCAGCCAGATCTTCGTCATCGATCCGACCTTCAAGCTGTTGGGCGCCATCGATCTCGACCAGATCCTGCGCACCAAGCGCGCGGTCAAGGTCGAGGAAGTCATGCATGAGACGCGGCACGCCATCCCGGCCACCATGGACCAGGAAGAGGCGGCGCGGGAATTCGAACAATACGACCTTCTGTCGGCCGCCGTCGTCGACGAGAACGAGCGGCTGGTCGGCGTGCTGACCATCGACGACGTCGTCGACGTCATCCAGCAGGAAGCGGAGGAGGACCTGCTGCGCATGGGCGGCGTCGGCGACGAGGAGCTCTCCGACAGCATTCTGGCGACCTCGCGCTCGCGCGTTCCCTGGCTGCTCGTCAATCTGCTGACGGCATTTTTGGCGGCATCGGTGATCGGCCTGTTCGATCGCACGATCGAGCACATCGTCGCCCTCGCCGTGCTGATGCCGATCGTGGCCGGCATGGGCGGCAATGCCGGTTCGCAGACCATGACCGTCACCGTGCGGGCGCTGGCGACCAGGGATCTCGACATCTACAATGCCGGCCGCATCATTCGCCGCGAAATGGGTGTCGGCTTCATCAACGGTATCGTCTTCGCCATCCTGATCGGCATCGTCGCGGCTGTCTGGTTCCATGACCCCAATCTGGGCGGCATCATCGCGGCGGCGATGATCATCAACATGTTCGTGGCGGCCCTTGCCGGCATCCTGATCCCGTTGCTGCTCGACCGGTTCAAGGTCGATCCCGCGGTCGCTTCGGCGGTTTTCGTTACCACCGTTACCGATGTCGTTGGATTCTTTGCCTTCCTCGGCCTCGCGACCTGGTGGTTCGGCGTCCGGTAAGCGTCTTAATTGACTTTTACGTAAATGCCGTGCGAGGCTCGTGCGGGGTGCCGCGTCGATTCCGGCGGGCAAGGGTTTGGTTCGGGACAGATGGGCGACGCCGCATGGCGATCACCCGGAATTCCGGCATGGAGTGACAATGCGGGAATATTATTCGATCACCGAACTGACCCGCGAATTCGACGTGTCGACGCGGACGCTGCGTTTTTACGAAGACGAGGGACTGGTGCAGCCGGTGCGGCGCGGCCGTACGCGGCTGTTTCGCCCTTCCGATCGTCACCTCATCCGGCAGATCATGCGCGGAAAACGGCTCGGCTTCTCGATCAACGAGATCCGCGAGATCATCCAGATGTACAAGGAGCCGCCGGGCGAGGTCGGGCAGCTCAAGCTGATGATCAAGCGCATCGAGGAAAAGCGCGAGGACCTCAGGCAAAAGCGCCGCGACATCGAGGAGACGCTGGCCGAACTCGATCAGGCCGAGGAGTCTTGTGTCGAGCGGCTGGTCGAACTCGGGGTCAACACCTAGCCGAAATTTCGAGATGTTGGTGGGACAGCGCCCCCCTCTGTCCTACCGGACATCTCCCCCACAAGGGGGAAGATTGGCAACTTTAACGCTGGCTCAGATCCAGCGCCGCACCCGCTTGGCATAGTCGCGGTATTTCTTGCCGAATTTCGCCGCCAATATCTTTTCCTCGCCCTCGATCGCGACCTTCTGGGTGACGAAGGCGGCGACGAAGGCAAGCAGGAAAAACCAGGCGATGCCCGAGACGAAGGCAACGCCGATCAACAGCAGCGTGTTGGCTAGGTACATCGGGTTGCGGGTGACGCCGAAGGGGCCGGTCGTGACGAGATGATCGGGCACGGCGTTGGGATTGAGCGTTGTCCTGGCCCGCATCATGGTGCGGATCGCGGTGAACCAGAGTACGGCGACGGCGAACAACGCCACCCAACCGGCGGCGAACAGAATGTCGCCCAGGAGGTCTCCGATCCAGGGCAAGGGATAGAGCATGCCGAGGATGATGCTGATGGCGATTGCGGCAGCGTAGATCACCGGCGGCCACGGTATCACTCCAGGCTTCGGCTCGGTCATTGTGTCCCTCCCTCGGTCATCTTGTCGTCCGTCTTGGCGGTGCACGTTGCGGCAAGATCGGACAGATGCGCCCTGAAGTCCGCAGTCTGGTCGTTGTTGAAGAGCCGATCAAGTGATCCTTCGCCTTGCAGCGTATCGAGCATGCAGCCGCAATAGCTCGAACAGAAGGTTGCGTTGCGCATCTGCTCGCACGAGCGCTGGCAGGTTTTCAGGAAATTGACCTGCGGGGGCTCGACTTGCGCCGGCATCAGTTGCGAGAACAGCCAGACGCTACCGATCAGCAGCGGCTGGTGGATCAGGTAAAAGGCCAGGCTGTGGCGGCCGATGAAGACCAGTGGATTGGCCCAGCGGCCGGGCACGAGGCTCGCCAGGCGTGCCCGCATGCCGGAAGCGGAAGCGAGTTTCGCCACTCCGAGGCCGAGAAGCACCGCGCCGAACCAGGGGAACAGCGGCACGTAGTCGTTGGAGCGCGGATTGACGGCGGAAAGGCCGATCCACCACAGCCAGGGGTGATCGAGGGCCTGGAAGCGCAGGTAGACTGGCGCCGCGATGACCAGCGCGGCGACGACAAGCGTCAGCAGCGCCGGCAGGCCCAGGAAGGCGAGGCCAAGCAGGCTGGCGAGCGCGATCTCATGCAGGATGCCGAAAAAAATGAATCCGTCAGGCGTGGCGATGCGGGTGACGACCGAGATGGCGACCGCCGCACCGGCGACCATGGCGAACCGTTTCCAGAAGGAGTTCCAGCGGATCTGTCGGCCATGGGCGAGATAGAGGCTGACGCCGACAAGGAACAGGAAGGTCGAGGCAATGCAGCGGGCGTAGATCTTCCACCAGCCGAAGGCGGTGAGACCGGGGTCGGTGTAACCGAAGAATTCCAGGTCCCAGGTGAAATGGTAGCTTGCCATCGCGATCAGCGCGATGCCGCGCAAAATATCGATGGCAACGATGCGCTTCGATGGCTCCGGAACGGGTGCGGTCGGCGTGTGGATGCTCATGGTCTCGCGATCTGATTCAGCCCCTCCAAGACGACTATCACGGTTGCACCAGATAGAAGAAGACCGGTCGCCTTGGCCTGGACCGCGTGGCGGAGCACGCGCCAGCCGCCGAATTGGGCCAGCGCGGGAAAGCCGTTGGCCGGCTTCGCTTTTCGCCGGCTGTGCGTCGGTTTCCTCTTAATGGGCCTGAAATGTCCACGGCAGATTTGACGCCGCGATTCTGCTTTGGGGAAGCAATGTCCACGCATGTGCGCCATCCGATCTGGCTTCCGGCCCTCAAGGCCGCGGATGCGCGCACCTTCGCCTCGCTCTACGCGGTCGAGTCCTTCGCCCGCGCCATGGTGTCGAGCGTCATCCCGATCCAGGCCTACGAGATACTCCACAACGAGCAGATCGTCTCGATCCTCTACACTGTCGTATCCATGCTCGGCCTGTCGGTGACCTTGTTCATGCCGATGCTGATCCGCCGCTTCGCACGGCGCTGGGTCTACACGGCAGGCGCCTGCCTGCTCGCCATCGGCTCGCTGTTCTTCGTCACCCACACGCTCGCTGGACAACTCGCCGGCATGCTGTGCCGCGTCATGGGCGCCAGTGCGCTGTCGATCACACTCAACCTCTACATCATGGACCACATCCGCAAGACCGACTTCATGCAGGCCGAATCGCTGCGCATGGCGTGGTCGATGGTTGCCTGGACGGGCGGGCCGACGCTTGGCATTTTCCTTTATGCGCATTTCGGCATCTATGCCGCGCATGGCGCGGTGGCGGTTTTCGCCATGGCTTTGCTGGCGCTGTTCTGGACCTACCGGCTGGGCGACAACCCGTCGATCCGCCCGGGCAAGACGCGGCCCGCAAATCCGCTCGCCAACATCGGCCGCTTCGTGGCGCAGCCAAGGCTCAGGCTCGCCTGGCTGATCGCCTTCGGCCGGTCCTGCTTCTGGACGACGTTCTTCGTCTATGGACCGCTGTTCATGGTGATCACCGGCGAGGGTGAACTGGCGGGCGGCCTGCTGGTCTCGGCCGGCAATGCGCTGCTGTTCATGGCGATCTTCTGGGGCAAGGCAGGAAAACGCTTTGGCGGCCGACGCACCATGACGTTTGCCTATTTCGCCATGTCGGCGTCGCTGCTGGCGGCGGGCACGGTCGGAGCGGCAGAGCCGTTGCTGACCGGCGCCTTCCTGTTGTGCGGCGCCTTCTTCACCATCGCGCTCGACGCGCTAGGCTCGACCGCCTTCATGCGTTCGGTGCGCTCCTATGAACGCGCGCAGATGGCGGCGGTCTACCGCACCTATCTCGACTTTTCCGAATTGACGCCGCCGCTGGTCTATTCGGTGGTGCTGGCCTTCTTCGGATTGGGATCGGTGTTCGTCACGCTCGGCCTGCTGGCGGCGTTTTGTGGCCTCATGACCTGGCGCTACCTGCCTAAATCCCTCTAAAAAAACAGAGCGAAAGCTCAGCATGGCGCGAGCGCACCCAATTTTGGAAGCGGTGCAGCTCATATTCCTCGGGCATCAGCACGCCGGCTGTATGACGCATCGAGCGCAGGCCCTTCTGGTTGACCTCGCAGATCGCGGCATCCTCCTCCAGCACCTGTGTGCCGAAGGCGACGATGTTGTCGATATCGGTGGCGGCGAGCGCCTCGGGCGCGAACAGCCATTCGGCGGTCAATTCGGTCTGTTCGGGACCGAGCGGCACCAGCCGCACGGTCCTGACATAGTCGACATGGCCGACGATGAACATCGAGGGCAGGCTGGTGGCGTAGGTCTGGCCGGCGGCGCGTTCAGCCTGCGTCAAGCCGGGGAAAACCGGCCCATGCGTCTGCCCATCACGCG
Organism: Mesorhizobium salmacidum (SeqCode); assembly: GCF_037179605.1. NCBI lineage: Bacteria > Pseudomonadati > Pseudomonadota > Alphaproteobacteria > Hyphomicrobiales > Phyllobacteriaceae > Mesorhizobium > Mesorhizobium salmacidum (SeqCode). The sequence continues at coordinate 211,869 of NZ_JAPYKS010000007.1, read as the reverse complement.
ACCATGTTTCAGCCCCGGCGCGCAGGCCGCCGGAGAATTCCGGCGCATCATTGTCGGCATGGCGCGTCCATTCGGGATCGTCATGCCGGCTCATCAGGCCGCGGCCATAGATCGGCACCAGCCGCGACAGGTCCTTGTGGACGCCCGGGCAGTGCAGGCACTCGTTGAAGTTTTCCCAGAAAATCTTCCAGTTGCAGTTCATCACCTTGCGCAGCACATGGCCTGACACCAGCGTGTCCAGCGGCCAGTTGCCGAGGTCGCCGGAGGCCGGGTCGAAGGATGACTGCGCTGAGCCGGCGGCATCTTCAGCAAGATTGACGAAGACGAAGCCCCGCCACACCGAGAGTGCAACGCGGTAAAGCGGGTGGTCGGCCTTGTCGAAGCCGTCAGGCAGCGATTTCGACGGTACACGCACCAGATCGCCACGCAGCGAATAGGACCAGGCATGATACGGGCAGGTGATCAGCCGCGCCTTCAGGCGTCCTTCGCTTTCCTGGCAAAGCTGCGAGCCGCGATGCCGGCACGTGTTGTGGAAGGCACGCAACTCGCCGGCGTCGTCGCGCAGCACAAGGATTTCCTGCGTACCGACGCGGAAGGTGCGGAATGCCAAAGGCTGGGCAAGGTCGGCCTCGCGGCAGACGAGCAGCCAATTTCTGTACCAGATGGCTTCGAGATCACACTGATAGTTCTCCTGGTCCCAATAGGCCGATGAGGGCAGCGTCGGCTCGGTTCGGGTCAGGCCGCTATAGGGCTCGCGCTCGCTGGCATCACGCTGCATGGCTGGCTTCCTGTCAGGTTGGCAGCCGACACCCGGCCATGAAGTTTGTCAATCAGGAGGGGAGCGGCCTTGCCGATACGACGCTCCTGCGCTGGCGGCTGTCGGAATTTGGTTTGCCGCGCGCGGCGAATTTCCCTATAGTCACCAACGTCGTCGGTTCCTTTTTGGAGCCAAGAGGGAATGCGGTGCGGACAGGAATTCCTGTCCAATGCCGTGGCTGCCCCCGCAACTGTGTGCGGTAGTCCTCTCCATATGCCACTGAAGGTTTTCCTTCGGGAAGGTGGGGAAGGGCGCTTATCCGCGAGCCAGGAGACCTGCCGGCGACAGGAAACTGACTTCGATGCCCTCGGGTGGAGGGCGAAAGGACAAGACATGACTACCGCTTCCGTCTCCCTCGGCGCCTCCGTCTCCTCGCAGTCGCGCTTCATGCAGCTCGCGCTCGCGGCGCTGCTCGGCATGTTCGTCGTCGGCTTTGTCGGTTTCTCGCATATCGATGCGGTCCACAATGCCGCCCACGACTATCGCCACTCGATGGCGTTTCCCTGCCACTAACGAGGATCTGACATCATGAATCTGTTTCGCAACGTCGTGTTCGTCGCGGCGGTCGCGGGGCTCGTGGCCGGTGTCGTTCTCGCCTGCCTGCAGGCCTATGCGACAGTGCCGCTGATCCTCAAGGCGGAAGTCTACGAACAGGCCGGCGGCGGCCATCACCATGACCACGCGGCTGCACCAGCAGCGAGCAACGATGCGGTGAGCACGGTCGCGCCCGCTGGGAATGCGATGAGTTCTGCCGCGCCAGCACCCGCCGAAGTCAAGGCACCGGCGGAGGAAGATGAAGGCTGGGCGCCGGCCGACGGTGTCGAGCGTTTTGCCTTCAGCGTGGTTGCCAATATCGTCACCGGCATCGGCTTCGCGCTGGTCCTGGTCGCGGTTTCCGAGTTTGCCGGCGGCGTCGGCAATTGGCGCAAGGGCGTGTTCTGGGGGCTGGCCGGCTTTGCCGTGTTCACGCTGGCACCAGGCCTCGGCCTGCAGCCGGAACTGCCGGCGATGCCGGCGGCCGATCTGCTTGCGCGCCAGATCTGGTGGACGGCAACGGCCGCGGCGACCGCCATCGGCCTTGGCCTGATCGTGTTTCGCAGATCGCTGCCATTGACCATCCTGGCCGTCTTGCTGATCGTCGCCCCGCATGTCATAGGCGCGCCGCAGCCCGACAGTTTCGAGACGCCTATCCCGGAAGGCCTACACCATCAGTTCGTGGTGGCGGTGACGGTGACCAATCTGGTGTTCTGGCTGGTGCTCGGCGCGGTCGTGGGCGTGGTGCGTAGACGCTTCACCGGCACGGCGACCAGCTTGCGCGACAGCTTTGCCTGATCGCGGCAAGCTGACTTTCATCATCGGCGGCGCGCGCTCCGGAAAGAGCGCGCACGCCGAAACATTGGCGACGGCATTGCCCCCGCCATGGGCGTATGTCGCCACGGCGCAAACCTATGACGATGAGATGCGCGAGCGCATCGCGGTGCACCGCTCGCGGCGCGGTGAGGGCTGGTCGACCATCGACGCGCCGCTCGACCTTGCCGAAGCGCTGGAGGCCTTGCCGGATGATCGGCCGGTGCTTGTCGACTGCCTGACGCTTTGGTTGACCAATCACATGCTGGCCGATCACGACGTCGAGGCGGAGTGCCGACGGCTGGCCGACGTGCTGTCGCGGCCGCGCGGGCCGTGGTTCGTGGTGTCGAACGAGGTCGGGCAAGGCATCGTGCCCGACAATGCGCTGGCGCGGCGTTTTCGCGACGACGCCGGCCGGCTCAACCAGCGGGTCGCCGCGGTTGCCGACACGGTGCTGCTGATGGTGGCGGGGCTACCGCTCAAGGTGAAGTGAAATGACTGACATCGACGACAAGGATGAAGAACGCCATCGCGCCAAGATGGCCAAGCGCAAGGCGGTGCAGGACGCCGAGGTTGCGAGCAAGACGGTCGAGAAGGGGCTGCTGATCGTCAACACCGGTCCCGGCAAGGGCAAGACCACGGCCGCCTTCGGGCTGGCGCTGCGGATGCTCGGCCACGGCAAGCGCGTCGGCGTCGTGCAATTCATCAAGGGCAAATGGCAGACCGGCGAGAAGGATGCGTTTGCCGCCTTCGGCGACCGCGTCGTCTGGCATGCGATGGGCGAGGGTTTCACCTGGGAGACGCAGGACCTGAAGCGCGACATCGCCGCCGCCGAAGCCGCCTGGGCCAAGGCGCTGGAATTGATCGACGATCCCTCGATCAACCTTGTCGTGCTCGACGAGCTCAACATTGCGTTGCGCTACGACTATCTCGATCTCGACAAGGTGGTTGCGGCGCTGAAGGGCCGGCGCGAGGGCCTGCATGTCGTCATCACCGGCCGAAACGCCAAGCCAGCGCTGGTCGAGGCTGCCGATCTGGTCACCGAGATGGGCGTCACCAAGCATCATTTCTCGGCGGGCGTGAAAGCTCAGCAGGGCATCGAGTTTTAGAAAACCAGAACAGCGATCACCGCGACCAGGCCGAACAAGCCCATCAGCAGGAAATCAGCGACACGGTAGAGTTGCAGCGCGCGCCTTATATCGCCGCTGTCGACATCGCTGCGGCCGCCTTCGCCCATGAAAATGTCGTCGACCATGACACCGCCATAGCTGCGTGGTCCGGCAAGCGCGAGCCCAAGCGCGCCGGCCATGGCCGCTTCGGGCCAGCCGGCATTGGGCGAGCGGTGTTTTTTCGCGTCGCGCCGTACCGCTTGCCAGCCGCAGTGGGGGTCGGCGCCCTCGACCAAGAAGGAAGCGAGCACGATCAGCAGCGCCGTCAGCCGCGATGCCGGCAGGTTGATCCAATCGTCGAAGCGCGCCGCCGCCCAGCCGAACGCCTCGTGGCGCGGGGTGTGGTGGCCGATCATCGAATCGGCGGTGTTGGCCGCCTTGTAGGCGGCGCCGCCGGCCAGCCCGCCAACGCCGGTCCAGAAGGCGGGGGCGACGATGCCATCGGAAAAATTCTCCGCCAGGCTTTCGATCGCCGCACGGCAGACGCCTGCCCGGTCCAGCGTTTCGGGATCGCGGCCGACGATCCGCGAGACGGCGGCGCGGCCCATGTCGAGGCCTCCACTGTCGAGCGCGTCGGCGACGGCTTCGACATGTTCATGCAGGCTCTTCTGCGACAGAAGCGATGTTGCCAGAAGGACGGCAATGATCCATCCCAAGGGGACGAACCAGAGTAGAACGAGCTGCACGCAAAGACCTGTCAGCGCCGGCACCAGCACGATGACCAAAAGCGCCTGGACACCACGTTGACGACGCAGTGCGTCGGGATCAGTGGCGCGGTTGAGCCTCAAGTCGAGAAAGGATATCAGCCTGCCGAACCACGTCACCGGATGGCCGATGGCGCGAAACAGCCAGTCGGGATAACCAAGGACGAATTCGACAACCAATGACAGGAAAGCGATCAGGACTGACATGAAGCTTCTTGAAGGAGCGGTGGACCATGGTGGAAGTCTTGGCCGGGCAAGGGCGCTTTTCCCCAATGCCGTGCTGCCTTTCGTCGACCTCTCGACCGGTATCAATCCGCACTCCTACCCGCTTTTCGACCTGCCCGCCACCTCCCTGTGGCGGTTGCCGGAGGCCGCGCGTGGGCGCGAACTGATAGAGATCGCGGCCAACACCTATGGCGCGCCTTCCGCTGGAAACGTCGTGGCGGCGCCCGGGACCCAAATCCTGCTGCCGCGCGTGGCCTCGCTGGTGAAGCCCGGCAAGGCGATGGTGCTGGGGCCGACCTATGCCGAACACGCCCGGGCGGCGGCGATTGCCGGGCATGAGGTGGTCGAGGTCAGCGATTTCGCGGCGTTGGCGGACGCTGACCTCGCCATCATCGTCAATCCGAACAATCCGGATGGGCGCATCATCGAGCGCGACCGGCTGCTGGTGCTGGCTGCCGGACTTCGCGCCAAGGGCGGGCTGCTGGTCGTCGACGAGGCGTTCATGGATGTCGGTCCACGCGAACACAGCCTCGCCGCCGACGTCGGCCAGGCCGGCATTGTCGTGCTGCGTTCCTTTGGCAAGTTCTTTGGTTTGGCCGGCCTGCGGCTTGGGTTCGCACTTGCCGATGCGCCGACGGCTGAACGGTTGCACATGCAGTTCGGGCCGTGGGCCGTCGCCGGACCGGCGCTGGAATACGGCATCCGCGCGCTCGCCGATCTCGACTGGCAAGATGCGATGCGGGCGTCGCTGGCGGATGAGGTGGTGCGGGTTGATGCGCTGTTTGGCCGGTTCGGCGTTCGCGTCGCGGGCGGCACCATATTGTTCCGCTATCTCAGTCTGCCCGATGTCGGCGGCCTGTTTTCCGCGCTTGGCGAGAGTGGCATCCTGCTCCGGCATTTCTCCGACCGGCCGAATGCCCTGCGCGCCGGCCTGCCGGCAAACGAGGAGGAATGGCGCAGGCTTGAATCCGCCCTTGCCGAATGGGCGTCACGGCGCGAGGATCGGTCGAAAGGTTCGAAACAATGATCCATGTCTGCTCGCTGGCGAAGATCGAGGAAACCGTTGCCAGGACCGGCGCCGACCGCATGCTGTCGCTGCTTGCCGCCGGAACGGACGTAATTCGACCAGCCTCGATCCCCCGGGAAAACCATCTGCATCTGGTCATGCACGACATCGCCGTGGCGCAGGAGGGGATGACCATGCCGGGCGAGGAGCATGTGCGCGACCTGCTCGATTTCGCGCGCCGCTGGGACCGCGCAAAGCCGATGATCGTGCACTGCTATGCCGGCATCAGCCGCTCAACCGCCTCGGCCTATATCATCGCAGCGGCTTTGGCGCCGAAACGCGACGAGGTGGAACTGGCGCAGACGCTGCGCGCGCTGTCGCCTTCGGCGACGCCCAATCCACGGCTGATCGCTGTGGCCGATACGCTGCTCGAGCGCAATGGCCGCATGATCGAGGCGATCGAAGCGATCGGGCGCGGCGCCGACGCCTTCGAAGGCACGCCGTTCGCACTCAAGATCGATATTTAGGCGGCTACTTCAGCCACTCGGCGAGCTTGGCCTTGCGCACATCGCGCAGCAGGCTGATGAAGCCATCGGCTTGATGTTCCGCCGTCAATCGGCCTTTCTCTGCCGTTGCAATGCTGGCGTCACCGACCACGCCGTTCGGGTTGAGATCGCTGGCGATCCAGGCGAAGGCATGCGTGCCGGTCTGGCGCAGAAGCGCGAATTCCTTCTCGGCGTCGGCGACGTTGGAAACGAAATTGTCGGCCTTGCCGATGTCGACGAGATCCGGCCGGAAATGCAGCATCAGCGAAGTCTCGACATCGCCCCCATGGATGCCGTGGCGGTCCTCAAGTTCGGTGTACATGCCGGCCGGACGGCCAAAGCGCTGCCAACTGGTCTTCACCGCCAGCATCTTTTCGCGCACGCGCAGTTCGCGCGTGACGATACCCATGATCTCTTCATTGCCGCCATGGGAATTGACGACGACGAGCTTGCGCACGCCGGCGCGCGCTATCGACAGGCCAAGCTCGGTCCACGCCTCGATCAGCGTCGTTGCCGGCAGGGTCAATGTGCCCGGCGCGTGCAGATGCTCGTTCGACTTGCCCACCGCCTGGACCGGCAGGATGCGGATATCGAGGTCCTCGGGCAGGCGTGTGATCACCGTGTCGAGCATGCCGTTCATGATCGAAGTGTCGGTCGAGACGGGCAGATGCGGCCCATGCTGCTCGATCGCCGCGACCGGCAGCACCGCGATCGTCGTCTCGGGATCGATCGAGGCATACTCGGTTGTCCGGTAATCGCCCCACCAGACGCGTCTTTTTGCTACGGTCATGTCACGCCTTTCAAATGATCAGGGCAGACCTAGCGCGGTGTGCCCGGCCTGTCGATCACCCGGCCGCGATCGCCTCGACCTCGACCTTGAATTCGGGCCGGGCAAAGCCGGAAACGATCATCAGCGTCGAGGCCGGCGCCGGGCTCGAAAACAGCCGGTCGCGGACCTCCATATAGGGCCGCAGATGCGCGCGGTCGGTGACATAGGCATTGATGCGCACGATGTCGCCAAGCCCCAGCCCGGCCTCGCTCAGGATCGCCGCGATGTTCCTGAAGCAGAGTTCGGCCTGCGCGCCGGCGTCGTCCGGTATCTGGTCGTCCGCCGTGATGGCGACCTGACCGGAGCACAGCACCAGCCGCTTGCCGGCCGGCACCTCGACGCCGTGGCTGTAACGGGCAAAGGGCGGCTTGATCGACTTCGGGGTGAGGAACTTGAACATGGCAATCTCCTGGATATCGCCAGCCTAAGGCCGGATGCATTGCACCATCAAGATGCGGTGCATGTCGCCGGTGCGATTGTGGACAGGCGTTCAAAAAATAGGCACGATGCCCTTCGGTGCAGCACGACCTTTCCGGCTTTCGCAGATGGCTGTGGTGCAGGCGGGCGGGTCCCGGCGCGCGACGCCGGTGGCATGTGTCTTGCTTCTTGAATCTTTGGTGTCAAGCACGGCGCGTAGCGCGCTGGTGCAAATAAAGGGTGGTGGTCAATGTACGTGAAACAGAAGATTTCGGTCGCGGTGGTGGCTCTCCTTGCGGCCAGCACATTGGGCGCGGCGGCGAATGAAAAAGTGACTTTCGGCACCAACTGGCTCGCCGAGCCGGAACATGGCGGCTATTACCAGGCCGTGGCGGATGGCACCTATGCCGCCTGCGGCCTCGATGTCACCATCATGCAGGGCGGCCCGCAGGTCAGCGGCCGGCCGATGCTCCTTGCCGGCAAGATCGATTTCTACATGGGTGGCAATTTGCTGTCGGCCTTCGATGCCGTCCAGCAGGGCATTCCGATGCGTGTCGTGGCCGCCGATTTCCAGAAGGATCCGCAGGTCATCATGTCCCACCCCGGTGAGGGGCTCGACAAATGGGAAGACCTGAAGAACGCCGAGCAGTACATTCTGGGCGATGAAGGTGCGCAGACCTTCTTCCAGTGGATGGTCATCGAACTCGGTTTCGACGCTTCAAAGCGCGCGCCCTACACCTACAACACCGCTCCTTTCCTCGCCAACAAGAAGTCGATCCAGCAGGGCTACGTCACTTCGGAGCCGTTCGCGGTCAAGAAGGAAGGCGGCTTCGTGCCGAACCAGTTCCTGCTCGCCGACTATGGTTGGGATACCTATTCGACCACGATCGAGGTGATGCAGGACACGATCGACAAGAAGCCCGAGGTGGTCCAATGCTTCGTCGATGGCTCGGCCAAGGGCTGGTACAAGTACCTCTACGGCGACAACAAGGCCGCCAACGATCTGATCAAGAAAGACAATCCTGACATGAGCGACGAGCAGATCGCTTTCTCGATCGACCAGATGAAGAAGTTCGGCCTTGCCGATTCCGGTGACACCGAGAAGCTCGGCATCGGCGCCATGACCGATGCGCGGATCAAGAGTTTCTACGACAAGATGGTCAAGGCCAAGGTCACGCCTGCAGGCATCGACATCACGAAGGCCTACACGCTGGCCTTCGTCAACAAGGGCGTCGGGCTCGAGCTGAAGAAATAGGCCGGCTCGGCATGATGCGGGAAAAGGTGGCGCAAACGCCCGCCTCGGACATGGCTCCGATCTTGCTGGCGCTGCGTGGCGTCGGCAAGGTCTTTTCCAATGGCGTGACGGCGCTCAGCGATGTCGACCTGACGATACGGGAAGGCGATTTCCTGAGCCTGCTCGGACCATCGGGCTGCGGCAAGTCGACGGCGCTGCGGCTGATTGCCGGCCTGTCGACGCCGACATCAGGTGTGCTCGACTGGCGTGGCGGCGGTTCGCTCGACCGCGCGAATATCGGCTTCGTCTTTCAGGAGCCGACGCTGCTGCCCTGGGCCAGCGTCTTCGACAATGTCTGGCTGCCGCTCAGGCTGAAAGGCATTTCCCGCGCCAAGGCAGCTCCAGCGATAACGGAGATGCTGGCGCGTGTGCACCTGACCGGTTTCGAAGACGCCGTGCCGCGCGAACTGTCGGGCGGCATGAAGATGCGCGTCTCGATCGCGCGCGCCATGGTGACCAAGCCGCGCGTGCTGTTGATGGACGAGCCGTTCGCCGCGCTCGACGAGATCACCCGCTTCAAGCTCAACAACGACCTGCTGGAACTGTGGCAGGACGAACGCTTCACCGTCGTCTTCGTCACCCACAGTGTGTTCGAAAGCGTGTTTCTGTCCAACCGCGTCGTCGTCATGGCGGCTCGGCCGGGCAGGGTGTTCGACGAACTCGCCATCAAGGCATCCTATCCGCGCGACGAGGCGTTTCGCACCTCGCCGGATTATGCGGCCCTTTGCCGGCAGGCCTCGGATGTGCTGGTCAATGCCATCAATTCAACTGCGGGCTCGCATCATGACGGTCATTGACGGCACGTTGAAACTCGACCCCGAGGAAGCGCGGCGCGTGTGCCAGGAGCGGCTGGAGCGAATCGGCCGCTGGGTGCTGCCGCTGGCAATCATGGTCCTGGCGATCTGGCTGTGGGATCGTATCTGCGTGTGGAACGAGATTCCGCAATACATCCTGCCGCGCCCCGGCGTGGTGCTGACAACGCTCTACAACGATGCCGGCCTGCTGTTTTCCGCACTGCTGGTCACCTTGCGCATCACCTTCCTCAGCCTGCTCCTCGCGGTTGTCGGCGGCGTCGGCCTGGCGGTCTTGTTCGCGCAGTCGAAGTGGGTGGAGATGTCGTTCTTCCCGTTCGCCATCGTGCTGCAGGTGACGCCGATCGTGGCAATCTTTCCGCTGATCAACATTTATGTCGACAATCAGACGACCAAGCTTCTGCTGTGCGCCTGGATCGTCGCCTTCTTCCCGATCCTGTCCAACACCACGCTTGGCCTGAACTCGGTCGACCGCAATCTGCGCGACCTGTTCAAGCTCAACGGCGCGACGCGGTGGCAGCAGCTGCGCTATCTCAGACTGCCGGCGGCGATGCCGTATTTCCTCGGCGGGCTGAAGATCGCTGGCGGCCTGTCCCTGATCGGCGCCGTGGTGGCCGAGTTCGTCGCCGGCGCCACCGGCCAGTCGTCGGGGCTCGCCTCGCGCATTATCGAGGCCGGCTACCGGCTGAATGCACCCAGGCTTTTCGCGGCGCTATTTTTGATTTCACTTACCGGCATCCTGATCTTCCTCGTACTGTCGCTGATTTCGCATCTCATTCTGCGGCGCTGGCACGAGAGCGCACTGAAGCAGGAGCGTTAGTGCCTTGATACCAACCTCCGGTCCCTATCACCTCGCCAATGTCCGGCTTCACGCGTCGCTGACGCCGGGCCTTGCCGCGGCTTTCGACAGAGATGGTTTTGCGCTGACCGACATCACCGTCGCGGGCGGCAAGATTTCCAGCATCGCCGCTGCGCATGCCGCATCGAAGGTATCGGCCGGCGCCATCGACCTTGGCGGCCGTGTCGTGCTGCCGTGTTTCGTCGACTGCCACACGCATATCGACAAGGGCCATATCTGGCCGCGAAAGCCCAATCCCGACGGTACGTTCATGGGCGCTCTGAACGCTACGGGCGCCGACCGCACTGCCCGCTGGAGCGCCGAGGATGTGGCGCGCCGCATGGATTTCTCGCTGCGCTCGGCCTACGCGCATGGCACCCGGGCGCTCAGAACTCATATCGACAGCGCCGCGCCGCAGGAGGAAATCTCCTGGCCGGTGTTCGAGACGATGCGCGAGGCATGGCGTGGTCGCATCGAATTGCAGGGTGCCTGCCTGCTCGGCATCGAGGGCGTGCGCGACAAAAAATGGTTCGACAGGCTGGCGAAACGCGTGGCCGCCGCCAAGGGCGTGCTTGGCGTCGTCACCTATATGGTGCCAGACCTGGAAGAGCTGCTCGACCACGTTTTCGCGCAAGCGATCAAGCATGGGCTCGATCTCGATTTCCATGCCGACGAGACCGACGATGTCGCCGCAATCTCGCTGAAGAAGATCGCCGAGGCGGCACTGTGGAACGGCTTCGAGGGAAAAATCCTCGTCGGCCATTGCTGCTCGCTGGCGCGGCAGCCGGATCTCGAGGTGCTGGACACGCTGGACAAGGTGGCGAAGGCCGGGCTCGCAATCGTGTCGCTGCCGATGTGCAATCTCTATTTGCAAGATCGTCGCGCTGATCAAACCACACCGCGCTGGCGTGGCGTGACGCTGCTGCATGAGATGAAGGCGAGGGGCATTCCGGTGGCCGTCGCTTCAGACAACACGCGCGATCCCTTCTATGCCTATGGCGATCTCGACATGCTGGAGGTCTACCGCATGGCGACACGTATCCTGCATTTCGATCATCCGGTCGCCGACTGGCCGCAGGCGGTCACCGCGACGCCGGCCAAGGTGATGCGGCTCGATGGCTTCGGCACGCTTGCCGCCGGAGGCGATGCCGACTTCGTGCTGTTCAAAGGTCGGAGCTGGACGGAATTGCTGTCGCGGCCCGAATCGGATCGCATCGTCGTGCGCGCCGGACGCGCGATCGACCGGCAATTGCCCGACTATGCCGAACTCGACGAGTTGATGGTGGAATGATGGATGTTTCGGCGCTGAAACGCGATCTCGACGGGATGAAGCTCGACGACAATCCGGCCATCGTCCAGCAGAAGAGCCGCGACTTCTACTGGTACAGCCCGGTTCTGAAACAGCAGCTCGACCATGTCACCGGCGACCTGATCGTGACGCCGAAGACCGAAGCCGAGCTGATCCGCGTGCTTGCCGCCTGTCACCGCCATGGCGTGCCGGTGACGCCGCGCGGCAGCGGCACCGGCAATTACGGCCAGGCGATGCCCCTGTCGGGAGGCGTGGTGCTCAATCTTGCGGAGATGAATGAGATCAAGTCGATCGGCCCAGGCCGCGTGGTGACCGGACCCGGCGCGATCCTGGCCGACATCGACAAGGCGACACGGGCACATTCCGGACAGGAGCTCAGGCTGTCGCCCTCCACCTACAACACCGCTTCGATCGGCGGCTTCATCGCCGGCGGTTCTGGCGGCGTCGGCTCGATCAATTTCGGCGGATTGCGCGATTTCGGCAATGTGCTGCGCTTGCGCGTGGTGACGATGGAGGCCGAGCCGAGGGTGCTCGAACTGACAGGCGAAGACCTGCACAAGGTGACCCATGCCTATGGCACCAATGGCATCATATCAGAGGTCGAGATGCCGCTGACGGCAGCCTATGAGTGGATCGACGTCATCGTCGGCTTCGACGCTTTCATGGATGCGGCCCGCTATGGCAATGCGCTGGCCTGCCAGGATGGCATCCTGACCAAGCTGATCACGCCGATCGCAGCACCCGTTCCGCAGCTTTACTTCAAGCGGCACCAGAAATTTTTCAGGGAAGGCCAAAGCATCTGCGTCGTCATGGTGGCGCAGCATGGGCTGGACGCCTTCCTTGCCTTTACGCGCCGCGCTGGGGGCGAAGTGATCTTCAACGCCGCCCTTGCCGCGCCGGAGGAGAAAAAGGGCTTGCCGCCGGCCTATGAACTGGCCTGGAACCACACCACGCTCAGGGCGCTGCGCGTCGACCCCGCGATTACCTATCTGCAGTCGCTCTATCCCTTTCCCAACCAGCTGGCGCTGGTCGAGAAAACGGATGCGATGTTTCCCGGCGAGGTGTTCTCGCATCTCGAATTCGTGCGGCTGGACGGCAACATCACCTGCTTTGGCCTGCCACTGGTCAACTTCACCACCGAGGCGCGGCTCAACGAGATCATCCGCCTGTACGAGGACAATGGCTGCCCGATCTTCAACCCGCACCGCTACACGCTGGAAGAGGGCGGCATGAAGCAGACGGACGCGGTGCAACTCGCCTTCAAGCGTGAGACCGACCCGCAAGGCCTGCTCAACCCTGGCAAGATGATCGCCTGGGAAAACCCGGACTATGATTATCGTTCGGGCCGGACTTTTCTGTTCAAGGGGCTGCAAAAGGCAGGCTGATAACGATGAAGCGTTGGCGCCAAGCCACCCCCCTCCGGCCTGCCGGCCATCTCCCCCTCGAGGGAAATTGGATGTCGCCTGGGCTTTCGCCAATTGCCAACGCCGCAACGGATTGGGGACGTCGAAACCGCCAATCTCCCCCCTTGAGCGGGAGATGCCCGGCAGGGCAGAGCGGGGCGCCTCGCGCTGACCTGCGGGATGTCCTCCCATGAACATCCTCGTCCTCTACGCCCATCCGGTCGAGACCAGCTTCAATGCCGGCCTGCACCGGATGATCGTCGAGCGGCTGACGGCGGCGGGCCATACGGTCGATGACTGCGACCTCTATGCCGAGGACTTCGACCCGCGGCTGACGCGGGCCGAGCGGCTCGGCTATCACGACCAGCGTGGACCAGGCGATGCGGTTACCGGCTACATTCAGAGGCTACAGGCAGCCGAGGCTCTGGTGCTGTCGTTTCCGGTATGGAATTACGGCTATCCGGCGATCCTGAAAGGGTTTTTCGACCGCGTCTTCCTGCCCGGCGTGTCGTTCAAGCTTGTCGATGGCAAAGTGCTGCCGACGCTACACAACATCCGGAAGCTGACGGCTGTCACTACCTATGGCGGCAGCCGATTTCGCGCCATGCTGATGGGTGACCCGCCGCGCAAGGTTGTGAAGCGCATGCTGCGCGCCACGATCAAGCCCGGCGCTCCGGTCTCCTATCTCGCCCACTATTCGATGAACCTGTCGACCGACGAGACGCGGAAGTCCTTCATGGCGAAGGTCGCGGCCAGCGTGGATGCATTCTGATGCGGGTTCTCGTCGTCTACTGCCATCCGGTGCCGGAGAGTTTTTGCGCCGCGGTCCGCGATACCGCCGTGGATGTGCTGACGCGGCGGGGCTGGGACGTGCGGCTGCTCGACCTTTATGCGGAAAAGTTCGATCCGGTGATGAGCTGCGAGGAGCGGCGTTCCTACAACGATCAGGCGCCGCGGGATCCGGCGCTGAAGCCGCATTTCGAACTGCTCAACTGGGCCGAGGCGATCCTGTTCGTCTATCCGACCTGGTGGTACGGGCTGCCGGCGATGTTGAAGGGCTGGCTCGACCGGGTGTGGGCGACCGACATTGCTTTCAAGCTGCCGGCTGGCAAGGGAGGGATCAAGTCGCTGATGACGCATGTGACCAAAGTCGGCGTCATCACCACCTGTGGTGCGCCGACCTGGTGGAGCGTCGTCGTCGGCCAACCCGGACGCAAGACCTTGCTGCGCGGCATGCGGGCGCTATGCGCCAGACGCTGCAAGACGTTCTTTCTGGCGCATTATTTGATGGATGCCTCGACGCCGGCGACGAGGGCGGCGTTTCTGGTGAAGGTGCGGGCGAAGCTGGAGCGGTTTTAAGCGGGACTTCCCTTCTCCCCTTCTTGTGGGAGAAGGTGGCCTCGCGAAGCGAGGTCGGATCTCCCACAAGGGGAGAAGGAAGAGGCGCTACATCTTTGTTCGTTCCGCCTTCGGATCATACATCGGCTTCAGCGATGCCTCCGCCGCAAACCGCTCGCCGGCGATTTCGATTTCGTAGGTCGAGGCCAGCACATCTGCCTCGCTCTCGCCCTGGCAAGGCACATAGCCCAGCCCGATCGCCCCGCCGAGATGGTGGCCATAGTTGCCGGAGGTGATCGGACCGACGATCTTGCCGTCGCGCAGGATCGCCTCGTTATGGAAGAGCAGCGGCTGCGTATCCTTCAGGCGGAACTGGACCAGACGGCGGTCCAGTCCGGCTTCCTTCTTCTTCAGCACGGCATCTCGGCCGATGAAATCGCCCTTGGCCGTCTTCACCGCGAAGCCGAGGCCCGCCTCCAGCACGTTGTCTTCATCGGTGATGTCATGGCCGAAATGGCGGAAAGCTTTTTCGATGCGGCAGGAATCCAGCGTGTGCAACCCGCACAGCTTCAGCCCGACATCCGCGCCGGCATCGTCGATCGCCTCGAAGACATGGGCGGCCTGGTCGCTCGAGACATAAAGCTCCCAGCCGAGTTCGCCGACATAGGTGACGCGATGCGCCCGGGCGAGGCCCATGCCGATTTCGATCTCCTGGAAGGTGCCGAACGGATTGTTCTCGTTGGAGAAGTCGTTGGGGCTGACCTTCTGGATCAGTTTTCGCGCATCCGGGCCCATCAGGCAAAGCACGCTTTCGGCGGCGGTAACATCGGTGATGACCACGAACTGCTCGCCGGCATGCCGGCGCAGCCAGGCGAGGTCGCGCTGCAGCGTGGCGCCCGGCACGACGAGGAAATAGGCCGTCTCCGAAAGCCGCGACACGGTGAGGTCGCTCTCGATCCCGCCGCGCTGGTTGAGCATCTGGGTATAGACGATCTTGCCCGGCGCCATGTCCATGTCGTTGGCGCAGAGCCTTTGCAGGAAGGCGCAGGCATCGCTGCCCTCGACGCGGATCTTGCCGAACGAGGTCATGTCGAACAGGCCGACCTTATTGCGGACGGCCAGATGTTCCTCGCGCTGGTTGTCGAACCAGTTCTGCCGCTTCCAGGAATAGCGATATTCGCGTTCCTGTCCTTCGCGCGCGAACCAGTTGGCGCGCTCCCAGCCGGCGACTTCGCCGAACACGGCGCCACGCGCCTTCAGATGCTCATGCAGGGGCGAGCGGCGCACACCACGCGATGTCGCCATCTGGCGGTAGGGGAAATGGTCGGCATAGAGCAGGCCGAGCGTTTCGGAAACGCGCTCCTTGAGATAGCGGCGGTTCTTCTGAAACGGCTGGGTGCGGCGGATGTCGACTTCCCAGAGGTCGAACGGCGCTTCGCCATCGTTGATCCACTGCGCCAGCGCCATGCCGGCGCCGCCGGACGAGACGATGCCGATGGAATTGTAGCCGGTTGCCATCCAGTAGCCGCGCAGCTCCGGCGCCTCGCCGAGATAGTAGCGGTCGTCGGGAGTGAAGCTTTCAGGGCCGTTGAAGAAAGTGTGGATGCCGGCGGTGGCCAGCATCGGCATGCGGTTGACGCCCATTTCGAGGATCGGCTCGAAATGGTCCATATCCTCGGGCAACTGATCGAAGCAGAAATCCTCGCGAATGCCCTCCATGCCCCATGGCTTTGCCACCGGTTCGAAGGCGCCGAGCATCATCTTGCCGGCGTCTTCCTTGTAGTAGGCGCACTCGTCCGGCACGCGCAGCACCGGCAGCCGGCCGAGGCCGGGGATCGGCTCGGTGACGAGATAAAAGTGCTCGCAGGCGTGCAGCGGGATGTTCACGCCGTTCCGGGCGCCGAGGTCGCGCGCCCACATGCCGGCGCAGTTGACGACGATGTCGGTTTCGATCGTGCCCTGGTCTTCGCCTTGCGCCCAGGACACGCCGGAGACGCGGCCATTTTTCGTATGGACCTTTGTGACCTTCACATTCTCGGCGATGGTGGCGCCGCGCTGACGCGCACCCTTGGCCAATGCCATGGCGATGTTGGCGGGGTCGCACTGGCCGTCGAGCGGCAGATGCACGGCGCCGACCACGTCGGAGACGTTGAGATGCGGGTACATCTCTTTGACTTCGTTGGGAGAAATCTCACGCACGTCGACATCGAAGGCGCGGGCGAGCGACGCCTGCCTGTAGATCTCGTGCTTGCGCTCTTCGGTCAGCGCCACGGTGATCGAGCCGACCTGGCGCATGCCGGTGCCGACCTCGGTCTCGGCTTCCAGCTTGACATAGAGATCGGCCGAATATTTCGCCAGCCGGGTCATGTTCTGCGAGCCGCGCAACTGTCCGATCAGCCCGGCGGCATGCCATGTCGTGCCCGAGGTCAGCTGCTTGCGTTCCAAAAGCACGATGTCGGTCCAGCCGAGCTTGGCCAGATGGTAGGCGACCGAACAGCCGGAGACGCCGCCGCCGATGATGACGGCCCGCGCTTTGGTGGGAAGGGTCCTGGCGGTCATGCGGCCTCACGGCGGTAGCTGGAAACGAAACGGCGCAGCCGGGCGGCTGCTTCCCTGAGCACGGGTTCGGGCTGGCACAGGCTGATTCTGATATGGCCAGCTGCGGCTTCGCCGAAACTCGAGCCCGGCATGACGCCGACCTTCTCCTTGTCGAGGAAGGCGAAGGCGAATTTCTCGTCGTCGGGTTCGACATCGGATATGTCGAGCATGACATACATGCCGCCTTCGGAACCGCGCACGGTGACATCGTTCATGCCGCGCACCGCATCGAGCAGGACGGTGCGGCGTGCCGCGTAGCGTTCGGCGATGTCCTTGACGCCATAGTTCTGCTCCAGCGCCTCGGTGCAAGCGATCGAGATGAAGGCGGGCAAGCCGTAGGTCGTCACCAGATTGAGGTTGATCAGCAATGTGATCATTTTCTCAGGACCGGTCAGCCAGCCCATGCGCCAGCCGGTCATGCCGTGGCTCTTGGACATGGAATTGATGACCAGCGTGCGCTCGGCCATGCCTGGCAGCGAGCGCGGCGAGATGTGCTCGCCGCCGCCCAGCGTCCAGTAGACCTCGTCGGACAGCAGCCACAGGTCGTGCTCGCGGCAAACCTCGGCCAATTGTTCCAGCCGCTCGCGCGAATAGACCGCACCGGTCGGGTTATTCGGCGTGTTGATCAATATGGCGCGCGTGTTGGGCTTGAGTGCCGCGCGGACCATGTCCGCGCGGGGTTGGAAACCATCCTCGGCCGGTGTCTCGACTACGGTGAAACTGGCACCCGCCGCACTGAAGGTGTTGGGATAGGTGGCATAATAGGGGGCGACGACGATGGCGTGGTCGCCCGGGTCGAGAACAGCCTGCACGGCCGCGTAAAGTGCGGCCTGGCCGCCTGGCGTGGCGATGACCTCTTCCGGCATCGTCTCGACGCCGGTGCAGGCGCTGGAGGCCGCCGCCATCGCCTTGCGCAGGCGTGGCAGGCCAGGCAGCGGCGTGTAGTGATGGTTGCTGCCACGGACTGCTACCACACAAGCTTCGATCGTTTCCGAAGGCGTGTCGAAATCGTGGTCGCCGGCCGACAGCATGATGATGTCCTCGCCGGCTTCCTTGCGGTTCCAGGCGGCGAAATGAACCTCCCAGCCGTCCTTGCCCGATGGCACGATGCCGGCAATGCGCGATGATGGTCTAGGCATGTGAGACTCCCGAGATCGCGTAGCCGTTCCGTTGCAGCCGGTCGCGCAAGGCGGCGATATGGGCAGGACCGACCTCGCAGCAACCGCCGACGATGTCCGCACCCGCTTCCACCCAGCCGACAGCCTGTTCGGCATAAGCGTCCGGACCGAGGTCGTGGCGGGCATGCAGTACATCCACCGTGCCGCCATGCTTGAGCGCTTCGGTGGAGGTGAAGCCATTGGCATAGGCGCCGACTGGGCCGCCCAGCTCGATCAGTTCCGGCAAGGCCGCCGCGATCGCTTCCGGGCGGCAGCAGTTGAGCAGCCGCGCCGCCACCGGCAGATCGCCAAGCGCCTCCGCCGCCGACGCAATCGTCTCGCCACTGCGCAAGCGTGGCGTGCCGTGATCGGCCAGTGTCCATGACACCCAGACAGGCTTGCCGCTTTCCGATGCTGCGGTGACCGCGGCCCGCGCTTCCTCCGATGACGCCATGGTCTCGCACAGGAACAGGTCGATGCCGTCCGCCTGCTCGGCGACGATACGGCGGTAGATGTCGAGCGTGTCCTGGTAGGAGATGGTCAGCGCCGGCGCGTAACTGCCGAAAAGCGGCGACAGGCAGCCGGCGATGGCCGCATCGCCCGCCTCGTCGCGCGCATGCCTGGCCAGCTCGATGCCACGCTTCTGCAATGGCTTGAACAAGTCTTCCGCGCCTTCGCGCGCCAAGCGTTCGGGCGTAGCCGAATAGGTGTTTATGGTGATGACACGGGCGCCGGCGCGGATGAATTCGGCATGCAGGCCGCGCACAAGGTCCGGTTCGTCTATCAGCACCCTGGCCGACCACAGCGGCGTCGGCTCGGACTTGCTGCGCCGCACCAGCTCCTGACCCATGCCGCCATCGGTGAGGATAACGTTCTTCATGCCCGCAGCCTTTCGTTCCTAGGATCCCACAAGGGCTCGTCCTGCTGCACGACTGCCTTGAAGCGATCGCCGAAGATGTCGACCTCGACGGCGGTGCCGGGTTCGGTCAGGTCGGCGCGCAGCATGCCGAGCGCGATCGACTTGTCGACGCGATGGCCCCAGCCCCCCGATGTCGTCTCGCCGACGATCTGGCCGTCATGCCAGAGCGTCGACATGTAAGGCGCGTCGCAATCGCCGGGATTTTCGACCACCAGCGTGACGAAGCGTTTCTTCACGCCTTGCTGTTTCTCGTTCTGGAGCGCCGACTTGCCACGGAAGTCGGGCTTTTCCCATTTGACGAAACGCTCCAGCCCGCCCTGCAGGAGCGAGTAGTCCGTCGACAGGTCGCCCTTCCAGGTGCGGTAGCCCTTTTCCAGACGCAGCGAATCCAGCGCGTACATGCCGAACGGCTTCAACCCATGATTCTGCCCGGCGGCGCAGATCGCATCGAAGATAGCGGCGGTGTCGTCGACCCTGGTGTGGATCTCCCAGCCGAGCTCGCCGGCGAAGGAGACACGGACCAGCTTGGCCCAGCGGCCGGCAATCCTGGTCTCCTGATGGGTCAGCCATGGCAGGGTCAGGTCGGCATCACAGACATCGGCAAGGATTTTTCGCGAATTGGGACCGGCCAGGATCTGCGTGGAGAATTCCTCCGTCCGGTCAATCAGCTTGAACGCCGCATCCCCGGGCATGTGCGATTTCAGCCATTCGAAGTCATGCCACTGCGCCACCGCCGCGGTGATCAGCGTCATGGATTCCTCGCCATGGCGTACCACCGACATTTCGGTGACGATGCGGCCCTTGTCGTCGGAGAAATAGACGAGGCCGATACGGCCAGGCTTCGGCACCAGGCCGGTCACTTGCCGGCTCAACCACTCGGCGGCACCTGGGCCCTCGAGGTTGAAGCGCGAGAAGCCGGGCAGGTCGAGGATGCCCGCGGCGTCACGCACGGCCAGGCACTCTTCACGGACGCGATGCTGCCAGGGTCCGTCGCGGCGGAAGGTCAACGTGGCTTCCTCGGAGACGTCGTCGCCGTCCTGCGCATACCAGATAGCGCGCTCCCAGCCATTATAGGCATCGAAGCGGGCGCCGAACGCCTTGATGCGATCGTGGATCGGCGACAATTTTCTGTCACGCCCTTCCGGCCAGGCGTGACGCGGGAACTGGATGGCATATTCGTTACCATAGATTTCCATGCCCTTGGCCACGCAATAGTCCGGCGCGGAAGCAAAGGAGGTGAAGCGGCGCGGATCGCACGACCACATGTCCCATTCGGTCCGGCCTTGCGTCACCCATTCGGCCAGCACCTTGCCGGCACCGCCGCCCTGGGCGATGCCGAAGGTGAAGACGCAAGCCTCGAAGGCGTTGGGAACGCCCGGCATCGGACCGATCAGCGGATTGCCGTCCGGCGCATAAGGGATTGGGCCGTTGATGACCTTGGAGAGTCCCGCGGTGCCCAGGATCGGCACGCGGGCGACCGCGTCGGCCAGGTAATGCTCCAGCCGGTCGAGATCGTCGGGGAAGAGCTGGAAGGAAAAGTCCTCCGGCATGGGGTCGTTGTGGGTGGCCCAATGCGCGCGGCAATTGCGCTCATAGGGGCCAAGATTCATGCCGGCCTTTTCCTGGCGCAAATAGTATGAGGTGTCGACGTCGCGCAGCAGCGGCAGCTTCTTGCCCTGTTCCTTCGACCAGGCGGCGAGTTCGGGGATTTCCTCGAACAGTATGTACTGGTGGCTCATCACCATCATCGGCACGTCGCGGCCAAACATCTTGCCGACTTCGGCGGCGCGGTAGCCGGCTGCATTGACGACGATCTCGCAGCGGATCTCGCCTTGCGCTGTTACGACCACCCATTCGTCCTTCTCGCGTCGTACGCCGCTGACGGGGCAGAAGCGGATGATCCTGGCGCCCATGTCGCGCGCGCCTTTGGCCAGCGCCTGCGTCAACTGTGCCGGGTCGATGTCGCCGTCGCTCGGATCGTAGAGCGCGCCTTTCAACTCGTGCGTTTCGAGGAAGGGGTAGCGGCGCTTGATCTCGTCGAGCCCGACCACGTCTATGTCCATGCCCTGGTGGCGGCCCATGCCCTTGGCGCGCTGGAATTCCTGCATGCGCTCGTTGGAGTGGGCGAGCCTGAGCGAGCCGGTGACATGGTAGTTCATGGGATAGTCGACCGCGTCGGCGAGCCCACGATAGAGCTCGGTCGAATAGCGCTGCATGTTCATCAGCGACCAGGAGGAGGAGAAGGTCGGCACATTGCCGGCAGCATGCCAGGTCGAGCCCGAGGTCAGCTCGTTCTTTTCCAGGAGTACGCAGTCGGTCCAGCCGGCCTTGGCCAGATGATAGAGCGAGGAGGTGCCGACAACGCCACCTCCGATGATCACCACGCGCGCCGTGCTCGGCAAACCCGCCATGTTCTTCTCCCAATCTTCAAGCGCGCCGCGCTTTATTTTTGTTTGATGCATGTCGCCAAAACCGCTCCACGGTTTGGGCGACATGCACTCAATAGACCGGTGGCGAAACCACCCAGATGACGACCGCCGGCTCGCTACCCGGATTGCGCCAGCGGTAAGGCTTGCCTTCGAAGCGGAAGGAGTCGCCTTCGCCAAGCCTGTGCCAGACCCCGGCTATTTCGATGTCGAACTGCCCGGACGCGATGTATCCGGCCTCCTCGGTCGGCCGGCGGGCCTCGCTCTTCAACTCCGCGCCCGGCGCGAAGACCGACCGCACCATCTCGAAGCTACCACCGAGGTCCGGTGACAGAAGCTCCTCCACCAGGCCGGATTCGCTGGTGCCAAGCGTGCGACGCTTGCCGGCGCGCACCACCACGCCGCGCTCGCTTTCCACGGGCACGTCATGGCTGAAGAACAGGCTAATCGGCACGCCGAACAACTCGGCGAAGGCCCTGAGGTCACTGAGCGATGGCGTCGACAGGCCGCGCTCGACCTGGCTGACCCAGCCGACCGACCGGCCGAGTTTCAGCGCGATCTCGGCCAGCGTCAGCCCGCGCAACCGGCGCAAGGCCCTGATATCGCCGGCCAGGACGCGTTCGTCAGCTCCCTGTAATGTTCGTGCGGTAGGGGAGGCCAAATCGCTCACTTCATGAAAAATCGCAGTCGAATTTCATGAGAAATGAAGCTCATGAAAAAATCAAGTAGATTTTCACCAATGCTCAAGATTTGCTTGCAGGATTTTGACGGTTCATGCAAAGGCTCCGCCGCGAGCGGCGAGTGGGGACGTCCGATCGACATAATGGCTAAGGGACGGCCCATGCTGGAAAAGAAGGCTCGAATCGCGGTTGATGCCGAGATCGTCGACGATGCGATCATGTCGCGCCGTTCGGTGCGCGCATTTCTGCCCGACATGGTCGACGACGAGACGATCCGAGACATACTGACTGTTGCGGCGCGGGCTCCCTCCGGCACCAACATGCAGCCCTGGCGGGTCTATGTCACCAAGGGCGGGACCAAGCAACGGATCACGGATGCCATCATGAATTCCGGCATCCGCGCGGAAAAAGCCGAATGGGACGAATACCGCTATTATCCCACCCAGTTCTTCGAGCCTTATCTCACCCGCCGCCGTGCCAACGGGTTCGGCCTCTACGGCGCGCTCGGCATAGGCCGCCGGGAAGTCGACAAGATGCGCGCCCAGCACGACCGCAACTTCGTCTTCTTCGACGCGCCGGTCGGCATGATCTTCACCATCGACCGCCGGCTCAACCAGGGTTCGTGGATCGACTACGGCATGTTCCTGCAGAACATCATGGTCGCGGCGCGGGGCAGGGGTCTGCATAGCTGTCCGCAAGCGGCGTTCGCGCCCTATCACCGGCAGATCCGGCCGGTGCTCGACATTCCCGACGAGGAGATCGTCGTCTGCGGCATGGCGCTCGGCTATGAAGACACGTCCAAGCCCGAGAACGCTTTCCGCACCGACCGTGAGCCGCTCGAGGAATGGGTGACGTTCAGCGAATAGGTTTCGTCCGCCGCAGCCCCGCTATTCCGTATTCATGTGCGCGCCGTGGCCGCTGACATGGGCGCCGTCCTGCGGCGTCAGCTTGAGATAGGCGAGCAGCGCGCAGAGCGTGATGATGCCCTCGATCACGAACAGGATCCGGAAATCGCTGGCGGCGGCCGGCCCGCCGCCTGCGAGAAACGACAGCATCGCAGCCGCCAGGCCGACGCTGATCGCGACCGCCAGCTGCCAGAGGATATAGTAGAGCGCACTGAAGCGGGCGAGTTGTTCGGGCGCGATGTCGGAATAGGCGAGGTTGCCGGTCGAAGCCCATTGCACCGAGCGAAAGACGCCAAAGACGAAGATATAGGTGAGCGTGATCCAGACCGGAGTCGTTGCTTGCATCAAGGCGAAGCCCGCGACCATTGCGGCAACAACGGGTGTGTTGAAGACCAGCACGCGGCGAAAACCGAAACGGTTGAGGACGCGTGGCATGAAGACACGCATACCCACCGAACCGACCGCCGCCACGAAGGTCAGCGATCCCGCCTGCACCGCGCTCATGCCGAAGCCGAGCTGGAACATCAGCGGCAGCAGGAAGACGACGGAGCTGAGACCGATCGTGTCGAGCCCGCCGCCGGTAAGGAAGGAGATGCGGAAGGTGCGGATGCGCAGGAGCTTGAGATCGAGCAGAGGATTGCGCACACGCAGGCAGTAGAAGGAGGCGGCCGTCAGGATGATGAGCGCCAGAGCAAGCTCGGCGGCGATCATGCTGCCGGCGGCGTCTTTCGCCGCGAGGGAGTCCATGCCGAAGACCAGCAGGACCATGCCGCCGCCGACCAGCACAAAGCCTGGAAAATCGAACCGCGTGCGCACCGGCTTGGTCATTGTCGGAAACAGTGAGGCGGCAAGAATAGCCGCCGCGAGCGCGAACGGCACGTTGATGAAGAAGATCCAGCGCCAGGAGATGTAGGTGGTCAATGCGCCGCCGACGAGCGGACCGACCAGCGGCCCGGACTGCCCGGCCAGTGAGATATACATGTTGATCTTCAAGGTCCGGCTGCGCGGGAAGGTCGACAGGATCACGACCTGGCCGAGCGTGCCCATCAGAGCGCCACCGAAGCCCTGCAGCGCGCGGGCGCCGACCAGCATCCAGATGTCGTTCGACAGCCCGCACAGGGCCGATGAAGCGGCAAACACCAGCAAGGCAAAGCAATAGACATTGCGCAGGCCGAAACGGTCGGCGGCCCAGCCGCCGAGCGGCATCGAGATGATCAGGCTGGCGACGTAGACGGTGATCAGCAGGCCGAGCTGGCTTGGCGGACGGCCAAGGCTTTCGCTGATGCCCGGCAGCGCCGTCACCACGACATTCTGGTCGAGGCTGGTCATGAACACGCCGCAGGCAACGGTCAGCGGCAGCAGGAGCAAGGCTCTGGCCGACACATCGGCGCGATCGGTGGCGCCGGCGGATAGTTCAGCGGTCATGGGGATGTTCGAACCAAATATGCCGACCCTGAGACGGGATTTTCATCTCGTTGGACCGGTTGAACGGGCCACGTTTTCCATCATGGGCGCCCGCGGCGGGATTCTCTAGCGGCAGAACCAGCCGGCGTTGAGGCCAGAGGTAGCGGCTCTAAGGCAACACCGCCTACTGCACCTCATAGCCAACTTCCTCACTGGCGTGGCAGAGCGCCTTCCAGAACGAGCGCGCGAAGGAGCGGAAGACATAGATGTCGAACTGGTCGGTGCCGGTGCGCTGGATCTGGGCGAAGACATCGTGATGCGTTGTCGAGCGGCCGGCGCCGACCGGAAAGGCGGGCAGGGCGAAGTCGATGGCGAAGAATTTCGACAGCACCCATTCGGCTTTCGGCCCGGCAAGGCGAATGGCGGTGCGGCCATGCGACAGGTCCGTCACCGTGCCGATGGCCGGCGTCACCGCTTTGGCCAAGGTCGCGGCCAGTCCTTCGGCCTCATCGGTCACCGTGAATTTTCCCGGTGCGAAGCCGAACACCGATTTCACGCCGTCGCTCAAGCCGCCGCCGGCGCCATCGGGGAGCGCAAGCCCGGTGACGCCGCGGATGGCCGCGACCAGTTTCTTCTCTTCGCCCGGCCATGCCGCGAGTTGCACGATCGAGCCCGGCCGGGTTTCGGTGAGCAGTATCTCGACGCCATGTTCGAAATTGCCGTGCGAGCCGACATGGAACTCCGGCTCGAGGGGCGATTGACGCTCAGCCATGCATGCGGGTCCCTTCCGGATCGTAGAAGTGGTTGGAGACGATCTCCACGGGCCCGAAGCGGTTGCGCAAGGGATCGGAGACATGGACGCGCGTGCCGTGCCTGGCCTTGCCGCCCTTGACCAGCGCCAGCGCGATATGCTTGCCGAGCGCCGGCGAATAGCAGCAGGCGGTAATGTGCCCGACCGAGCCGTGCGGATTGGCTTCGTCGACCTCCTCAACAATGTGCGCGCCGCCATTGAGCGGCCGGTTATCGAGCGCGATCAGGCCGACCAGTTCCAGCCGCTCGGACGCAACGAGACCTTCCCGGTCCATCATCGCCGAGCCGATGAAGGGCTTCTTCTTCGACAGCATCCAGTCGAGATGCAGGTCGCGCGCCGTGGTGCGGCCGTCGATCTCGGCGCCGGTGACATGGCCCTTCTCGATGCGCATCGTGCCCAGCGCCTCGAGCCCGTAGGTGACCAGCCCGAATGGCTTGCCGGCCTCGACCAACGCTTCCCAGACATGGGTGCCGTGGCCGGCGCCGGAATAGACCTCGAAGGCCATTTCACCGGAGAAGGATAGCCGGCAAATCATCACCGGCACACCTGAAATCTCGCCGTGCACGATGCCCATGAAGGGCAGCGTCGCATTGTCGACAGCAGTGCCGGAGACACAGGCGGCCAGGATCTGCCTCGCTTTCGGCCCGCCGATCGCGGCTCCCGCCCATTCGTCGGTCACGGAGGTGATATGGACCTTGAGTTCCGGCCAGATCACGTCGAGGAAATATTCCAGATGCTGCATCACCTTGCCGGCATTGGCCGTGGTGGTGGTCATCAGGAAATCCTGTTCGCCGAGCCGCCAGGTGGTGCCGTCGTCGAAAGCAAAACCGTCCTCGCGCAGCATCAGACCGTAGCGCGCCTTGCCGACCGCGAGGGTCGAGAACATGTTGGTGTAGACGCGGTCGAGGAACGCGGCCGCGTCGGGGCCCTGCACGGCGATCTTGCCGAGCGTCGAGACATCGACGATGCCCGCACTTTCGCGCGTCGCCTTGGCTTCGCGCACGTAGGCCTGTTCGATGGTTTCGCCTGAAAGCCCGTAGATCATCGGCCGGTACCAGAGGCCGGCCGAATACATGGTCGCGCCATTGGCGACATGCCAGTCATGCATCGGCGTCAGCCGTTCGGGCTTGAGGTCGCCGAAGCGCTCGGCTGCCAGCGAGCCGATCGACACCGGTGCGAAGGGTGGCCGGAAGCGCGTCGTGCCGACTTCCGGGATTGGCTTGCCGAGCGCTTCCGCCATGATGGCAAGGCCGGGGACGTTGGAGCTCTTGCCCTGGTCGGTGGCCATGCCGAGCGTGGTGTAGCGCTTCAGGTGCTCGACAGAGACGAAACCTTCGCGATGCGCCAGGCGGACATCCTCCGCCGTGACGTCGTGCTGGAAGTCGACAAAGCTCTTGCCGCTGCCCTTGATTTCGAACACGGGCGCGGGATCTGGATCTCCAGGGGTTGCCTCGACAACGGGCAATGCTACCGGCGCGGCGGTTCCGCCAGCCGCGGCAATGCCTGCGGCGCGCCCTTCGGCGATCGCCTCGACCGTCGAAAAGCTGCCGGTGAAGGCGCCCGCGCCGATCCAGTTTTGCGTCGGCTTGGGCGGCAGGAAGGCCTGCCGGGCGGCGTTCCATTCCGCCTTGGCGCCGGCCTGGCTGGCCAGATGGATGGTCGGCGACCAGCCGCCCGACATCAGCAGGCAATCGGCATGGACGCTGCGCGCATCGCCGCTCAGCGCACCGGCGACCATGTCGAAACGCTGGACCTTGAGGCCGGACAACGACTTGCCGCCTTCCGTGGCGACCACCGCATGCCCGGAAAGCAATTCCGCCTCGGCTTCGCCGGCCAGGGCGCTCATCTCGGCGGACGGTTGCGGGCGCACGTCGACGATGGCGACGATCGCCGCACCTGCCTGCTTCAGCGCCAGCGCCGACCGGTAGGCGCTGTCATTATTGGTGAACACCACGACCCGCTGCCCCGGCAGCACGCCGAATTCATTGGCGTAGCGCTCCGCCGCATGCGCCAGCATCACGCCGGGCCGGTCATTGCCGGGAAACACCAGCGGCCTTTCGAAGGCGCCGGTAGCCAGCACGACGGACCCCGCGCGGATCGCCCAGTAGCGATGGCGCGGCTCACCCTTGGCGGGCTGTGCCTTGTGGTCGCTGACCCGCTCGAGCGCGGCAAGCGTGTTGTTGTCGTAGTAGCCCCAGACCGTGGTGCGCGGCAGAAGCCGGACGTTGTCGCGCGCCTCGAGCTGAGCGACGGTGCGGTGCACCCAATCAGCCGCGGGTGCGCCATCGATGGTTTCGCCGGACCAGTTGGCCGAACCGCCGAAACGCGGCTCGAGATCGGCCAGCATGACGCGGGCGCCTTGGTCCGCGGCGGCCTTGGCGGCCATCAGGCCGGCTGGGCCGGAGCCGACCACAAGCACGTCGCAAAAGGCGTTCATGCGCTCGTAGCGGGCCGGGTCCTTTGCCGATCCGGCGCTGCCGAGGCCGGCGGCGCGGCGGATGAAATGCTCGCAGAACATCCAGAAGCGCGTGCCTTTCAGCGGGCCGATAACCGGCCCCATGAAGGTCTTGTAGTAGAAGCCGGCCGACAGCAGCTTGCCACCGAGCTGGTTGACGGCATGGATATCCCAGGTGAGCGAGGGGAAACGGTTCTGGCTGACGGCAATCAGCCCGTCATGGATCTCGACCATGGTCGCAGGAATGTTGGGTTCCCGCACCTCGCCCTTCAGCACCGTTACCAGCGCGTTGGGCTCCTCGACGCCTGCGCTCAGCAGGCCGCGTGGGCGATGATATTTGAAAGAACGCCCGAAAAGGGTGACGCCATTGGCCAGCAGCGCGGACGCCAGCGTGTCGCCGCCATGCCCGGTATAGGCAACGCCGTCGAACGTGAAGCGGATCGTCTTCAACCGGTCTATACGGCCGCCGGTGACGGTGCGGCGCGGGCTCATGGCTTGTCCTCCGCCTTGCGGCGCGCGGCCGAGCTGTGATCGCCACGCACGAAGGCGACACTGGAAATCTCATGCGTCAGCGTGTTGCGCACGACCCTCAGGTGAGCCCGGCAGCCGCCGGAATGCTGCCAGATCTCGTTGTGGTCGCCGGCCGGGTTCAGCCGGTCGTAGACGTACGCGTTCCAGGCCTCGAAATTCTGTGAGGCAGGGTCGGGACGTTCGCGGTTGCCGTCACCCTGATAGGTGAACTCGATGACGTCGCGCGGGCCGCAATAGGGGCAAGTGATCAGCACGGAATGTTCCTAATGAAGCCGCGGGTTCGCGCCCTGGCCCTTGTCGTCGATCACCAGGCCGCGATGAAATCGGTCCAGCGTGAAAGGGGCGTTGAAATCGTGCGGCTGGTCCTTGGCGATGGTCCAGGCAAAGCACCACCCGGAAGCGGGCG
Source organism: Mesorhizobium salmacidum (SeqCode) (assembly GCF_037179605.1). Taxonomy (NCBI): domain Bacteria; kingdom Pseudomonadati; phylum Pseudomonadota; class Alphaproteobacteria; order Hyphomicrobiales; family Phyllobacteriaceae; genus Mesorhizobium; species Mesorhizobium salmacidum (SeqCode). Next base: position 183,524 of record NZ_JAPYKS010000007.1, on the reverse strand, counting down.
TCGCCTTGAAGCCGCCATAGCACCAGCCGCAATTGAGATACATGCCGGGCAGGGGCCCGATGGTGATGATCGGCGAACCGTCCATCGACATGTCGCAGACGCCGCCCCAGGAGCGCAGCATGCGCACACGCGCTAGGCCCGGGAAAAGCGCCAGCATCTCGCTCATCACTTCGTCGACGATGGGCAGGTTGCCGCGCTGGGCGTAGCTGTTGTAGCCGTCGATGTCGCCGCCATAGACAAGGCCGCCCTTGTCGGACTGCGACATGTAGAAATGGCCCATGCCGAACGTCACGACCGTGTCGATGAAGGGTTTCAGCGATTCGGTGACGAAGGCCTGCAGCACATGGCTCTCGATCGGCATTGTCTCGACGCCGGCCAGTTGCATGACGCGGCCGGTGCTGCCGGCCACCGCGACCGCTACCTTCTTGGCCCTGACATCGCCGCGCGATGTGGTAACGCCGGTGATGCGGTCGCCGTCGCGCAGGAAGCCGGTGACCTCGCAATTCTCGACGATGTCGACGCCGCGCCGGTCGGCGCCGCGTGCATAGCCCCAGGCGACCGCATCGTGCCGGGCGGTGCCGGCGCGCCGCTGCATCAGGCCGCCAACCACCGGAAAGCGTGCATCATTGGAGATATCGAGCGCCGGGATCAGGCGCTTGATCTCGGCTGGCGTCATCAGTTCCGCATCGACGCCGAGATGGCGCATGGCGTTGCCGCGTCTTGCGTAGTCGTCGAACTGAGCCGGCGTGTGCGCCAGGTTCAGGCAGCCGCGCTGCGAGAACATAACATTGTAATTGAGTTCGTGCGACAGGTTCTCCCACAGCTTCATCGAATGTTCGTAGAAGCGGGTATTGGCGGGCAGGAGATAGTTCGAGCGAACGGCCGTCGTGTTGCGGCCGACATTGCCGGAGCCCAGCCAGCCTTTCTCCAGCACCGCGACATTGGTGATGCCGTGTTCCTTGGCTAGATAGTAGGCGGTCGCCAGGCCGTGACCGCCGCCGCCGATGATGATGACGTCGTAGGATGCCTTCGGATCCGGCTTGCGCCAGGCCGGCTTCCAGTCCTTGTTTCCCTTGAACGCGTTCGCGAGCAGCGAAAGGGCTGAATACTCTGCCATGTGTAAGGTGTCCGTTGCGGGCGATGCGGCAGACTATAGAGCAGGGGGCTGATAGAAAGCCAATATTGCGCCATCGCCTTTCGACTGACCGACGCTTGATGAGTGCGATCGTCGCGGTGACTTGCCCCATGATATGGCCGTCTTTATCAAGGACAGGCTTTTGAATGCCTTTGCCGCCCGCGAGTCGCCGATCCATCATGTTTTTTCGATTGCTTCGCCTCATTCTGGTCCTGGCGCTTGTCGTTGCGGCGCCGCTGTCGTTCGAGGCGGCGGCGCAAGGCGTTGGCCAGGCGCCCGCCGGACTGGTCGCCGACCAGCAAAAGATCATCCAGGGCCTGACGACCAAGGCCGACAATTTCGAGAAGCAGACACAGCAGGATGGCGAGGACGACAGCACCCTCGTCGATATCCGCCTGCAGCTCGAGGAATTGTCGCGGCAATCGCTGACCAGCGCGCTGGCGTTCCGCACGCGCCTGGGCGAAATCAACAGCCGGCTCGAACAGCTCGGGCCGCCGCCTGCCGCGGGCCAACCGGCGGAGCCCGACATCGTCAGCGGCGAGCGCCAGGCGCTGACGTCCGAAAAGGCGGAGATCAACGCGGTCATCGCACAAGCTCAGACCTTGTCGATCCGCATCAGCGGGCTGATCGACAAGATCGGCAACATGCGCAGCGCGCTGTTCCGGAATCTGTTGACCAAGCGCTACGTACTCTCGGACGCCTTGAGCCCGCAGGTGTTTTCCGATGCGCGCGACGAGTTCGGCAATTTCTACAAGGCGGTGTCGTCCTGGCTGAGCTTCGCCATCAAGTTCAAGTTCCAAGCCATCCTGGCGGCAACCTTCGTGGCGCTCGGCCTTGCGCTGGTGCTGCTGGTCGGCGGGCGGCGCCTGTTCGGGCGGGTGTTCGAGGCCGACTCCAGCAATGAGGACCCGTCCTATCTCAGCCGTCTTTCGGTGGCGTTCTGGTCGACCTTGCTGCCGACGGTGGCGGTTGCCGCCTTTCTCGGCTCGACGATCTTCTTCTTCAACTATTATAATGTTTTGCGCGGCGATATCGGGCTCTTCCTGAATGCGCTGGCGGCCGTCATCGGTGTGGTGTTTTGCGTCAATCGGCTGACCAATGCTGCGCTCGAGCCGCGCCTACCGAACTGGCGGCTCATTCCCGTCGAAACCGGCCCGGCGCGCTGGCTGGTGCGGCTAGCGACCGCCATGGCCGTGGTCATTGGCGCAAACTATTTCCTGTCGATCGTCAACGACAAGATGGGCTCGCCGCTGTCGCTGACCATCGCCCGCAGCTTCGGAGCCGCCATAACCGTCGGCGTCATCCTGATGCTGATGGCGATGCTGAGGCCGTTCAGGGCGCGTGACGGAAGCTGGCGACCATGGCCGGCATGGCTGCGCTATACATCGCTCGCCCTTGGCCTGTTCACCATCGTCGCGGCGCTGCTCGGTTATATCGGCCTTGCGCTGTTCGTCTCACAACAGGTCGTGGTCACCGGCACGGCGCTGATAACAGCCTATATCGGCTTCCTGTCGGCGCAGGCGATCGGCGAGGAGGACGCTTTCGCCAACACGTCGGTCGGGCGCTGGCTGTCGGCCAAGTCCAGCTACGAGGACACCGCGCTTGACCAGCTCGGCCTTGTCGTCAGCATCGCCATCAACGTGATGATCGTGCTGGTGTTCCTGCCGCTGATCCTTTTGATGTGGGGCTTCCAGCCTGGCGATATCGAAGCGTGGGCGTACAAGCTCGCAACCGGGATCAATATCGGTTCGGTCACGATTTCGGTCACCGGCATCCTGTCGGGCATCGTCGTCTTCGTCATCGGCTATTTCCTGACGCGCTGGTTCCAGGGCTGGCTCGACGGCTCGGTCATGGCGCGTGGCAAGGTCGATACAGGGGTGCGCAACTCGATCCGGCTGGCGGTCGGCTATGCCGGCGTTGCTCTTGCGGCGCTGGTCGGTATTTCGGCGGCCGGCATCGATCTCTCCAGCCTGGCACTGGTCGCCGGAGCTCTCTCCCTCGGTATCGGCTTTGGCCTGCAGAATGTGGTGTCCAATTTCGTCTCCGGCCTGATCCTCTTGGCCGAGCGGCCGTTCAAGGTCGGCGACTGGATCGTGGCCGGCGACGTCAGCGGCACGGTCAAGAAGATCAGCGTGCGTGCCACCGAGATCGAGACTTTCCAGCGGCAGTCGGTGATCCTGCCCAATTCGAACCTGATCAACAATGCCGTCGGCAACTGGACGCACCGCAACAAGCTCGGCCGCATCGACATCAAGGTCGGCGTCGCCTATGGCAGCGACGTCAAGCATGTCCACGCCGTCCTGCTGGAGATCGCGCGCAGCCATCCGCTGGTGCTGAAGAACCCCGAGCCGTTCGTGCTGTTTTCCAATTTCGGACCCGCCGCGCTCGAATTCGAGATTCGTCTGTTCCTGGCCGATGTGATGAACGGCAACATCGTGCAGAACGACGTCCGCTTCACCGTGCTGGAGAAATTCGACGACCAGCACATCGAAATCCCTTCAACGCCTCGCGCGGTCGTCGAGGCCAAGAAGCACGTGGCATGGCCGACCGATGACGACAAGATCGAGGCCGATTTCGCCGAACAGCAAGAGGCCAAGGCGCAAGCCGAGGCCGAGGCGAAGCGTCAGGCCAAATCAGGCCGCAAGACACGCAAGCCCGATCCGGATTAGATTGGAGGCGTTGCACGTCGCCAAGACCAATTGCGGCATGAATGCGGCATTCAGTTGCGGTTCAGCTTCCATCTCATATAAGCTCCATGCAAAGGCGAAAATGCCTTGTGAAATGCAACAGAGGCGGTGGGAACACCGATATTGCAAATGTGGAAGTCTCTCGTCGCCGCCGTGGCTTTGCTCGCCGTGAGCGGCTCGGCCCATGCCGCAAGCGCGGTCAACAAGGACGCCGAGACGCGCACGCTGGTCGTGACCGAGGGCGGCAGCAAGACCGAGCTTGCGCTGGCCGGCGGCGAAACCGTCGAGTTCTGCCAGAACGGTTGCTTCGTCACCTTGCCCAATGGCGACCTCGAAGCCCTGACCGGTTCGGAAACCGTTGAGATTTCCGGCGGTGTCGCCCGCATCAAGTAATCTCGGTGGCATGATTGGAAAGGCCGGGCGTTTGCTCGGCCTTTTATCATTTCCGGTAGCTGTCTAACAATGACGCTGAAAATCCCGCCCGCCGTTTTCAGCTTGGCTTCCAGGCCGAGGCGTTTGCCTGATGGGTAGCTGTTTTCCCTGATTTGGGAAGGGTCGCGCCGCATCTTTGGCGTGTCGCAAACAGGCGGTAGCGCCGTGCCCGTCGCCTGCATATTGTGCGCCGATCAAGCGGGCGCCGACGCCGCCCGCAACAGCATTCTGGAGTCGCGGGCAATGGCAGAGTTTCCGAAAAAGGCGAAGGTCGTCATCATTGGCCTCGGCGGCATTGTCGGCGCATCGATCGCCCATCATCTGATCGAACGCGGCTGGGACGACATAGTCGGCATCGACAAGTCGGGCATCCCGACCGATATCGGCTCGACCGCGCATGCGTCCGACTTCTGTTACACCACGAGCCATGATTTTCTGTCCTGCTGGACGACGCTCTATTCCATCGATTTCTACGAGAAGATGGGCCATTACGCGCGCGTCGGCGGCCTTGAGGTCGCCCGTGTCGGCGACGACGGCCGCATGGACGAGATCAAGCGCAAGATCGCCTCAGCCAAGGCTTTCGGCACGCGCGCCCGTTTGATCGAGCCCGCCGAGATCAAGGAAAAATTCCCGCTGATCGAACAGGACCTGGTGCAGGGCGGCCTGTGGGATCCGGACGCCGGTCTCGTCATTCCGCGCTCGCAGACCGTTGCCGGCAAGCTGGTCGACCAGGCCGAAGCGTCCGGCAAGCTCAAATCCTTCGCCAACACGCCGGCGAAGTCGCTTGTCGTCAAGGATGGCCGCATCAGTGCCGTGGTGACGGACCGCGGCACGATCGAGGCCGACTACGTCATCGTCTGCGCCGGCATCTGGGGCCGGCTGATCGCCGAGATGGTCGGCGAGGACCTGCCTGTCATGCCGATCGACCATCCGCTGACCTTCTTTGGCCCGTACGCCGAGTTCGCCGGCACCGGCAAGGAGATCGGCTGGCCGCTGCTGCGCGACCAGGGCAACTCGGCCTATATGCGTGACACCGGCGATCCGAAGACCGCCGAGGGCGGCCAGATCGAATGGGGCTATTACGAAGAGACCAATCCGCGCCTCTGCCACCCGCGCGATCTGCTGGAGAAGGACCAGGCGCGGCTGTCGCCGTCGCAGCGCGATCTCGACATGGAGCAGATCCTGGCGCCGCTCGAACGCGCCATGGAACTGACGCCGATCCTGGGTGAACTCGGCTATAACGAAAGCCATTCGTTCAATGGCCTGCTGCAGGTGACGGCCGATGGCGGCCCATCCATGGGCGAAAGCCAGAAGGTGAGGGGGCTTTGGTATGCCGTCGCCATCTGGGTCAAGGACGGCCCGGGCATGGGCAAGCTGATCGCCGACTGGATGACCGACGGCCGCACCGAGATCGACCACCACGCAATCGACTATGCGCGCTTCTATCCGCACCAGACCAAGGAACAGTTCATCTGGGATCGCTGCACCGAGACGGCGATGAAGGTCTACAATCCGGCTGTGCATCCGCGCGAACCCTTCTCCAAGGCCCGCAACGTCAGGCGCTCGCCGTTCTGGGAGCGCGAGAAGGAACTCGGCGGCTATTTCATGGAACTCGGCGGCTGGGAGCGCGCCCACGGCTATGCCGCCAACGAGCATCTGCTTGAGAAGTATGGAAACCGGGTGCCGGTGCGCGAGAACGAATGGGACAACCGCCATTTCTGGCGCGTCTCCAACGCCGAGCATCTGGCGATGAGCGAGGATTGCGGCATCGTCAACCTCTCGCACTTCTCCATGTATGATATCGAAGGACCCGACCATGTCGCGCTGCTGGAATGGCTGTGCGCGGCCAAGATCGGCGGCGACAACAACATCGGCAAGGGCATCTACACCCACTTCCTCGATGAGGAAGGCATGGTGCGCGCCGACTTCACCGTGATCCGCATGGCCGACCGCTGCCGGCTGATCGACGGCGCCGACGCCGGCCCGCGCGACTTCCAGTACATGCGCCGCACGGCTCAGGACAAAGGTTTCGACGTCACCATCACCGACGTGACCGAGAAGTACGTCACCATCGGCATCTGGGGGCCGAACGCGCGGGCGACCTTGCAAAAGGTGGTCGAGAACCCGGATGGGCTTTCGCCGGAGAATTTTCCATTCGCGGCGATCAAGCCGGTCAGGATCGGCGGCAAGGACGTCACCGCGTTCCGCATCTCCTATGTCGGCGAGCAGGGCTGGGAACTGCATATGCGCTACGAGGACGGTCTGGCCGTCTGGGACGCGCTGCGCTCGACAGGCGTCATGCCATTCGGCGTCGAGACCTACGCCAATACGCGCCGCATGGAGAAGAGCCTGCGGCTGCAGAACGCCGACCTCTTGACCGAGTATAATCTGCTCGAGGCCGATCTTGCCCGGCCGAAGGTCAAGGAGAACGATTTCTGCGGCAAGGCTAAGCATGTGGAGTATCGCGAACGCGCGCACCAGCCCGCCATGCTGTGCACGCTGGTGATGACCGAGAATACGGACTCCAAGGGTGTTGCCCGTTACCCCGTCGGCATCATGCCGGTGATGGACCCCGAAAGCGGGGAAACACTGGTCGACGAACTCGGCCGCCGCTCCTTCACAACATCGGTCGCCTATGGCCCGACCATCGGCAAGAACATCGCGCTCGCCTATCTGCCCTGGGCCTATGCCCAGGAGGGCCGCAAGCTCAAGGTCGAGTATTTCGGCGAGACTTATCCGGTCGAAGTCGCCAGTGTTGGCTACAAGCCGCTTTACGACTCGGAGAATCTCAAGCCGCGGAGCTGATCGCCCGCGGCCGGGCTCGCTATTGGATCAGCGCGGCCACGGCCGGGCTTTTCTCTTTTTCGGTGGGCGATTCTGGTTTAACCTTGCGCAATGTCTGGTTTGCCCTGCGCGAGACATCTGCTTTCGGCCACTGCCGCACTGGCGCTGACGCTCTGGCTGGCGCCGAGATCCCACGCCGACGAGCCGGTCGATGTCGAGCTGGTGCTGGCGGTGGACGTTTCGCTGTCGATGTCGGCGGAGGAACTTGAGATCCAGCGCCATGGCTACGCGGCGGCGCTGACGCATGACAATGTGCTGCAGGCGATCGCCGATGGCGTCTATGGCAAGATCGCCGTCACCTATGTCGAATGGGCCGGCACCGGCTGGCAACACGTCATCGTACCGTGGACGGTGATCGCAAGCCGCGCCGACGCCGAGCGGGTGGTGGCGCAATTGTCGGCCCAGCCGCCCAACAGCGCACGGCGCACCTCGATCTCCGGTGCATTGGAGTTCGGCAGCGACCTTTTCGCCGAAAGCGGCTACCAGGGAACCAAGCGCGTCATCGACATTTCGGGCGACGGGCCAAACAACCAGGGCGCGCCGGTCAATCTCGTCCGCGACGGGGTGGTCAGCCAAGGCATCGTCATCAACGGCCTGCCGCTGATGACCCGGGGCGGCTTTTCCGGCGTCTACGACGTGAACGATCTCGACCGCTACTACAGCGACTGCGTCATCGGCGGCGCCGGTGCCTTCATGATCCCGGTCAATGACTGGACACAATTTCCCGAAGCCATCCGCCGCAAGCTTGTGCTTGAGCTTGCCGGTCCGGCGTCACCCTATTGGGTGGCGGAGGAGGCGGACCATCCGCCAGTGGAGCTGGCGCAGGACAAGCCCGCCGCCGACTGCCAGGTCGGCGAGAAAATGTGGCGCAACCGCAACTGGATGCCCGACAGCAGGTAGAGCAATTCCAAACCGGGTTGCCGGCTGCTTTGTGCGCAAACACGTTCCTGTTGATTGACAAGCCATCGGCCTCTGTGAACAATTTCCCCAGAAAAACAAAAGGGGAACTGACATGAACAGGATAACCGTCTTTGCCGCGACTTTGACGCTTGCCGCGGGGTTGACCGCGCCGGCGCTGGCCGCCACGTCACTCACCATCGGCATCAGCGGCTGGACCGGATTCGCGCCGCTGACACTCGCCAAGCAGGCAGGGCTGTTCGAGAAGCATGGCCTCGACGTGACCTTGAAGAAGGTGCCGCAGGCCAGCCGGCCGCTCGCCATCGCCAGCGGCGACCTGCAATGCGCCGCCACCACGGTCGAGACCTGGCTGGTCTGGAACGCCAGCGGGGTGACCACCAAGCAAATCTTCCAGCTCGACAAATCCTATGGCGCCGACGGCATCGTCGTGCGCAACGACATCAAGACCGTCGCCGATCTCAAGGGCAAGAATGTAGCGTCCTCCGCGCCGGGAACGTCGCCCTATTTCATGCTGGCCTGGGTGCTGAACAAGAACGGCATGTCGACCAAGGACGTGACCGTCGTCAATCTCGAGCCTGACGCGGCGGCGCAAGCCTTCCTCGCCGGCCAGAATGACGCGGCCGTCACCTACGAGCCCTTCATCTCGGCCGTGCGCGATAAGGCCGACCAGGGTCATATCCTGGCGACCACGCTCGACTATCCGATGGTTCTCGACACGGTCGGCTGCACGCCCGAATTCCTCAAGGCTAATCCCGACGCCGCCAAGGCGCTTGCCGACAGCTATTTCGACGCTCTCGACATGATCAAGAAGGATCCGCAGAAATCCTACGAGATCATGGGCGCCGACGTGAAACAGTCTGCCAAGGAATTCGAGGATTCGGCGAAGTACCTGAAATGGGCCGACAAGGCCGCGAACAAGCAGTTCTTCACCAAGGAATTCCAGGACTTTTCCAAGACCGCCGGCGACCTGCTGCTGCAGATGGGGCTGATCAAGGAGGCGCCCGACGTCGCCACGCTGGCCGACACCAGCGCCGTGGCGAATTGACGGTTCAACCCTTGGATACCGTGCGGCGGCGCAGTGCGCCGCCACTTTCCCGCTGACAAAGGATGAAGATGCGCCCCTTGCATCCTGTCTCACCGAGCCTGCGAACAGTGCTCGGTATTTCCTTCTTCGTGCTGTTCGTGGCCTTCTGGGCCTGGATCACACTTGGCGGCCACGTCAACCGCATCTTCCTCGCCGACCCGCTGTCGATGCTGCGGGACGGCTGGCGGCTGCTGGTCGAGGACCGTTTCTGGCTCGACATACTGATCACCATCTGGCGGGTCTTCGGCGGCTTTGTGCTGGCCTCGGTCGTCGCCGTGCCGCTCGGCATCGCCATGGGCGCCTGGAAGCCGGTGGAAGCGTGTCTGGAACCCTTCGTCTCCTTCGCCCGCTACCTGCCGGCCTCGGCTTTCATTCCGCTGCTCATCCTGTGGGCCGGCATTGGCGAGCTGGAAAAGCTGCTCGTCATCTTCGTCGGCTCGGTGTTCCAGGTCATCCTGATCATTGCGGTCAAGGTCGGTTCCACACGGCGCGACCTGGTCGAGGCCGCCTATACGCTGGGCTCGACCAACAATGGCATCGTCAGGCGGGTCATCATGCCGGCCAACGCGCCCGAGATTGCCGAGACGCTGCGGCTGGTGCTCGGCTGGGCCTGGACCTATGTCATCGTTGCCGAACTGATCGGCTCGTCCTCGGGCATCGGCTATATGATCATCAACAGCCAGTCGCGGCTGGCGACAGGGCAGATCATCTTCGGCATCATCGTCATCGGCCTGATTGGGCTGTTGTCCGATTTTGCTTTCAAGGCGTTCAACCGCTGGCTCTTTCCATGGAGCCTGGCGTGAGCAAGCTTCTCATCGAGGGCGTTGCGCGCACCTTTGCCGGCGTGCGCGGCGGAGAGCCGGTCAGGGCGCTGATGCCGGTGGATCTCGCGGTCGCGGCAAATGATTTCATCACCATCCTGGGGCCGTCCGGTTGCGGAAAGTCGACGCTGTTGAGGATCGTCGCCGGCCTGGAAGCGCCAAGCGAAGGTCGCGTTCTGCTCGACGGCAAGGCGGTGACGAGACCCGGGCCGGACCGCGGCATGGTCTTCCAGTCCTACACGCTTTTCCCCTGGCTGACGGTCGCCGAAAACATCGCTTTCGGCCTGCGCGAACGCGGCATGGCCGAGGAGGAGAGGGACGGGATCGTTGCCTCCTATGTCGATCTCGTCGGGCTGAAGGGGTTCGAGAATCATTGGCCGAAGCAGCTTTCCGGCGGTATGCAGCAGCGCACGGCGATAGCGCGGGCGCTGGCCAACGATCCGGAAATCCTGCTGCTGGACGAGCCGTTCGGAGCCCTCGACAACCAGACACGCGGGCTGATGCAGGAATTGCTGCTCGGCATATGGGAACGGCGCAAGAAAACGGTGCTGTTCGTCACCCACGACATCGAGGAGGCGATCTTCATGGCCTCGCGGGTTATCGTGATGACGGCGCGGCCCGGCCGTATCAAGTCGGATGTCGCCATCGACCTGCCGCATCCGCGCCACTACACGCTGAAGACCAGTCCGGAATTCTCGGCGTTGAAGGCACGGCTGACCGAGGACATCCGCGTCGAGGCGATGCGGACCGCAGAGGTGCACTAACCGCTCACGGCTCGGTCGTCTGCGCGTATGGTTTTGGGGTCAGGCCGCCAGCAACTGCTTGCGGTCTACGCGCTCCTGCTGCGGCGAGCGGGCGTAGAGCTCGCGGTAGCATTTCGAGAAATGCGAGGCCGAGACGAAGCCGCAGGCGACCGCCACCTCGACCACCGGGAGCGACGACTGAATCAAGAGATGCCGGGCGCGGTCGAGGCGGATTTCGAGATAGTAGCGGGCTGGGGAGCGGCCCATCTCGGTGCGGAACAGGCGCTCGATCTGGCGGCGCGACAGGTCGACATGGTCGGCGATCTCGATCAGCGACAGCGGCTCGGACAAATTGGCCTCCATCAGTTCGATGATGGTCAGCACTTTCGAGTTCTGCACGCCAAGGCGGGCGCGCAGCGGCAGGCGCTGGCGGTCGGTCGGGCTGCGCACACGGTCGGTCAGCACCTGCTCGCACACGCGGTTGACGAGGTTCTCGTCGAAATCGTCACCGATCAGCTTCAGCATCATGTCGAGCGCGGCGGTGCCGCCGGCGCAGGTGTAGATGTTCTGGTCGATCTCGAACAGGTCGGCAAAGACATTGGCCTTCGGGAAGGCCTCGGAAAAGCCCGGCAGGTTTTCCCAATGGATGGCGCAGCGCTTGTTCGACAACAGCCCGGCGGCGGCCAGAATATGCGCACCGGTGCACAGACCGCCGACGGCGACGCCGCGGTTATATTCCTCGCGCAGCCAAGCAAAAGCCGACTTGTTCTGATAGCGCTCGACATTGGTGCCGCTGCAGACGATGGCCATGTTCGGGCGGTCCGGCCCGGCCATCTTCTTGCGTTCCTCCTCCAGCGAGGTGTTGACCGCACACTCCACGCCGTTGGAGGCGCGCACCGGCTTGCCGTCAATGCTGGCAAGGCGCCAGCGATAGGCCTCGTAGCCGAGCATCCGATTGGCGGAGCGCAACGGGTCCAGCGCGGTCGCAAAAGCGATCATGGTGAAATCGGGAACAAGGAAGAACACAAACGACCGCTTGATCGGATGCTTGACGGCGTTCACGGGGAACCTCATCTGGCCATGACGCGAACAGGATGTCGCGAATAGCATAGCGTCATCAGGAAAAACCATTCCTGTCAATCGGCTAGGCGGCTTTGGCAAGATTAAATTTGCGACATGGGTCGCAAATGGGCAATCACAGCGCGGTGCTGCTCAAACCAGGCCACCGTCAGGTTGTGAAAAGGTGATGGAAGCGCAACAGATAAACGCCGCCTCGGCGGAACCGAAGCGGCGGCTGTCAACTCTGAAGCCGTGGCAGGGAGCGCGGCTGTGGAGGTATCAGGCGACGAAGCCGAGACGCGCCGCAGCCATGGCCCCGGTCTGGCCAGGCATGGTGTTGGCGAGGCGCTGACGCTCGAGAGCGGTGGTCAGGTTCATTTCGCGGCGGGCGAAGAGGCGGGCAAAAAGCTTCATGATCATCTCCAATCGGTTGCTCAGACGGGTCGCCTTCGCTTGATGGAGTGGGGCAGCTCGTTTGCTGACGGGGATATAGGCTTGTGTAAGCAGAAACTGAATCGCAAAAGCGAAGCGCTTGATATGAAAAGCGACACCGATTGCGACAGATTTGGGCAGGTTGCAGGTGTTGTGCCCAATATTTACCAATATTTACAGTTGGTTGGCTTCAAAAACGAGCTGCTATGCGGCTTGCTCATATGCGCCATGCAGCGGCAGCATGGCTGCTGAATTCGTTTGAATACAAATAAAATAGAGAAGGCCTGCCGGGCGGGTTGCGCGGCAGGCCTTCAGCACGGGGTACACACGATCTACTTTGCTCCAGCCCAGGTTCCGACGCCATTGCGAATACCGGTCTTGGTGTCGGAAGCTTCCGGCCAGCCGATATCCTTCTGCAACTCGATCGGCAGGGAACGGATGGCGCGTTCGGTCTGGTAGCGGGCGCGGGCGGCGTTGAATTCGGTCGCGATGCGGCCGAGGGACGACAGGATAGACATTTCGATCTCCTTTGCTGCGGCGCGGGAGGCGCCGGCAATGCATTACGTCAGGTCTGTTTCAGCTTCATTACATGTCGAATGCAGGTCTGCGTCGTGGTCGTTTCGTGCCGCTTTTGGCGGCATGCTGCTTCGATGGAGTTGACTATGCTCCTGATCTGATGTTCAATCAAACGAAATGGAATGATGCTTTGTATCAGAAAAATTGAAGGCAGATCGTCATGAACGCCCCACTCAATCACCCGCTGCCGCTGCTCGACCTCGACGTTTTGCGCACTTTCGTGGCGATTGCCGAGACAGGCAGCTTCACCACCGCGGCCAATGCCGTTTTCCGCACGCCGTCGGCCGTCTCCATGCAGATCAAGAAGCTGGAGGACATTCTCGGCCGCTCGGTGTTCGCGCGCGATGCACGTTCGGTGACGCTGACCACGGACGGCGAAATGCTGCTCGGCTATGCCCGGCGGCTGTTGTCGATCAACCGCGAGGTGGTGTCGAAGTTCATTATCCCCGATATTGTCGGCGTGGTGCGGCTCGGCTCCCCGGATGATTATGGCGAGCGCGTGCTGCCGCATGTGCTGAAGCGTTTCGCGCAGTCGCATCCCTCGATCGCCGTCGACGTCACCATCGACCAGAGCAGCAATCTGCGCCGGCGCATGGACGACCGCGCGCTCGACATCACGCTGTTGACGAACTCCTACAAGACCAGCGCGCTTGGCGCCGAGGTGCTTTTGACCGAGCCGATCGTGTGGGCCGGCGCCAAGGGCGGCTGCGCGCATCTACGCGAACCGCTGCCGGTCTCATTGTGGGAAGAAGGCTGTGCCTGGCGGGCCGGTGCGCTCGAGGCATTGGGCCGCGAGGGCCGCAACTATCGCGTCGCTTACATGAGCGCCCATACCGCAGGCCAGCGAGCCGCGATCATGGCAGACCTTGCGGTCGCGCCGCTGCCGCGATCGTTCCTCGGCAACGACATGGTCGAACTCTGCCCGAAGGACGGCATGCCCGATATCGGCACTTACAATCTTGCCATGGTGGTGGCGCCGGACGCCAGCGCACCGGTCAAGGCCGTCGCCGACCACATCCGCGCGACTTTCGAAGTGTTTAGGGAAACCGGCAAGTTCTGATCATCCGGGATACTCGGACCGAAGGCGCTGCTCCGCCGCCTCTGCGGAAGCGGCGATCGGCGAAGGGCTTTCGTTCAGGAAAGCAACGATGTGTTGGCGCGCGCGCCGCGCTTCCGGCATGTCAATCAGCGGCCAGACGTGGAACATGCCTTCCTCGTAAACCAACTCCACCTCGACACCGGCGGTGCGGGCTTTTTGTGCAAAGATCAGATTGTCGGGCGTGAGAAGATCGCGGGAGCCCGTCAGGAGCAATGTCTTCGGCAATACCGACAGATCGCCATAGACCGGGCTGATGCGCCAGTCGGTCGGATCCATACCGGCACTATAGAGCCGGATTGCCTCTCGCCCACCGGCAATGCCCAACCATGGATCGTTCCGCTCCGCCTCGAATACTTCGGGGTTTGCGAGCGAGACGTCGAGCCCGGGTGAAATCAGCACATGACGCGAGGGTACGGACAAACCCTCTTCCGCCGCCATCATGGTCAGCACCACGGCCATGTTGCCGCCGGCGGAATCGCCCATGAAGATGATGTCTTCCGCCTCTGTCTCCTCGAGCATCCGGCGATAGACAGCGCCGACCATGCCGAACATGGCGTGGAAGTTGTGCTCGGGCGCGATGGGATAGATCGGCACGGTGATGCCGTAGCCCAGCCGGTCGGCCATGTCGGCGATCAGATACCAGTGATAAGGCGTGATCTCAAAGACATAGGCGCCGCCATGCAGGTAGAGTATCTGCTTGTGCTCTCCGGCCCTGGGCGCGATGTCGTAGACCGGAAACCCGTCCACGCTGCGCGTCTGGATATCGTAACGCTGCTGCAGCAAGGCCGGCGGACGGTGATCCTCGGTCTTGCGCGCGGCCGCTATCCAGCGCTGCAGGTTTTCCGGGCTGGAAAAGGCCTGCTTGCGGCTGTGCCTGAGCACGAAGGACACGACGTGGCTTTTCAAACTTGGCATGCGGATACACGGACTTCGGCGGCAGCCGACTAAGAGAATTCCCCTTCATTCTTGAAGATCGTGCCCTGGCCAAAGATGTCAAGATCAGCGCCTTGTCCACACGCTGGTGTGATCAGTGGCGCGGCAGAAGTGCCGCGCGCAGCCGGTTGTTGGCCGTCGGGGACGTACGCGGTCCCCGGCGGAAGCCGAGCAATTTGCATTTGTCGGTGAAGGTCATCAGCGCGTCCTACCCAGAAGCAGCGAGGCGAGCGTGGCCTGCGGATCATTCGGCGGCGATGCCGGCCATCCGATGTCCTTCCGGACATGCGCCGGCAAGCTGTTCAGCGCGCGGATCGCCTTATTCCTGGCATGAGCTTGCCTGATGGTCACACCGAAGCGGCCGAGATTTTCGAACATCGACATTTTCATCTCCCTTGAAGAACGGCGGTGGCCAAGGACTTCTCGGCCGCCGTTCGATGCGGGGTAAATGCGCCTGCCATGTATCGGATGGATTTCGCGAAAATAGCGCGTTCGTTTCCAGATCGGCCTAATCTGGAAACATTGCATACAAATGAGTTTTCGAGGCGCCGAAGTCGTTTTCAGGTCCCGATAAATCGGACGTCCTCGGGCGGTGGTGCGCTGCGACTCGAATAGAAAATAGTTGACAAGTCGCCCCGCAACTGCCTGTAATTGTGCAGCGCAGCAGCAGAAGTGTGCGTTGCAGCACAACGCGGAAACCATGACTGGGGTCATCGTGCCGAGTATCCACAGCATTCAGTATCTGCGGGCGCTAGCTGCGAGTGCTGTGGTCTGCTTCCACGTCAGCGAGCAGTTCGACGGCCCGTTCTCTGTCGGTGCCGCCGGGGTCGACGTCTTCTTTGTGATCAGCGGTTTCATCATGTGGGTGACGACGGCGAGCCGCCCGGCGGATCCAGTGGGCTTCATCGGCCGCCGGATCACCCGCATCGTGCCGCTCTACTGGATCGTCACCTTCATGACTGCCGCAGCCATGCTGATCAAGCCACAGTTTTTTTACGATCAGTTGCTCAGCCCGCTGAGCCTCGGCCGCTCGCTGTTCTTCTTGCCGCTTCTGCAAGACGGCGCATTGCATCCCGTCGTCCTCCAGGGTTGGACGCTGAGCTACGAGATGATGTTCTATCTCGTTTTCGCCTTGACTCTTTTTCTGGGCGAACGATGGCGTCTGGGCGTGCTCGTCGGCAGTCTCACCATCATCGTCGCGCTGCATTTTGTCTTGCCCGAGGGATATGCGCGTTCCTTCACCAGCCCAATCGTGCTCGAATTCGCTGCCGGCGTCATTCTCGCACGCCTGTGGCTCCAGGACGTTCGGCTCTCGTTTGGGCTGGCCCTGACGCTGCTTGGTGGTGGGTTTCTTCTGCTCGCCGTCATCCCGTTGGTCGACGCCGATATGCCGCGCGTATTGCGCTGGGGCATCCCGGCCATGCTGATCGTGGCGGGCGCGGTCTTTGCCGAACGCGCTCGGCCGTTCAGGCCCGTGGCCTTGTTCAGTTTCCTCGGCGAAGCCTCCTATTCGATCTATCTTTGGCACGCCCTGGTGGCCGTCGCGGTGACGGGCATCACCTTGCGGCTCGGCGTGCTGCCGGCATTGCAGCCGGCGCTGATCGTCGTTCTCAGCCTGGTGTTCTCGGCGATGCTTTATCTGGTCGTTGAAAAGCCGCTCATCCGGGCGCTGCACCCCTCACGCCCCAAAGGCATCAAGCGCGGAAAAGAGACCCCGCTTACCCAGGCCGCAGACACATGAATCCGATCGCAATGGCCTGAAGCGGTTTGTCAGTCGCGGCTGCGCCGTGCGGCGTGGCCTTCGCGCGAGCGCCTTCGCGGTGCCGAATCTCCGGCGATGCCATCCTCGCTCACCGTCTTGCGTGGCGGCAGTTTCACCGCCGCCGACAGTTTCGGGAACGGGTCGACCTTGTTGGGCAGCGCCATGGCATAGACGAAATGCTCCTGGAATTTCGGCTCCAGCGCGGTCTCGATCTTCTCGATCTGGCTCACCGTCTCCTCGATCTCGCGACGATAGCCGCGATTGAGCAGCGCCATACGGGCACCGGCGCCGGCGGCGTTGCCGACGGCCGAGACCTTGTCGAGATCGCAATCGGGGATAAGGCCGAGCACCATGGCGTATTTCGGATCGATGAAGGAGCCGAAGGCACCGGCGAAATGGATGCGGTCGACATGCTCGGTGTTCTGCTTTTCCATCAACAGCTTGGTGCCGGCATAGAGCGCCGCCTTGGCAAGCTGGATGGCGCGCACGTCGGTCTGGGTGATGGTGATCTTGGGTTCGCCTTCCTTCAGCACGTAGGAGAAGGTGCGGCCGTTGGCGACGACGCGCGGCGAGCGCGCGGCCAGCGAACCGTCGACGACACCATCCTCCGAGATGATGCCGGCGAGATACATTTCGGCGACGATCTCGATGATGCCGGAGCCGCAGATGCCGGTGACGCCGGTCGCCTGCACGCTGTCGAGGAAGCCCGGTTCGTCGGACCACAATTCCGAGCCGATGACGCGGTATTTCGGCTCCAGTGTGTCGGGATCGATGCGCACGCGCTCGATGGCGCCGGGCGCGGCCCGCTGGCCACCGGAGATTTCGGCACCTTCGAAGGCCGGACCGGTGGGCGAAGAGGCAGCCACGACACGCGCGCGATTGCCGAGTACGATCTCGGCATTGGTGCCGACATCGACGATCAACATCATCTCGTCCTGGCGATGCGGACCTTCCGACAGCGTCACCGCCGCCGCATCGGCGCCGACATGGCCGGCAATGCAAGGCAGCATATAGAGGCGCGCACCCTGGTTGAGCTTCAGCCCGATATCGGATGCCTTGATGCGCACGGCGCCCGAGACGGCAAGCGCGAAGGGGGCTCCGCCGAGTTCGGTCGGATCGATGCCGAGGAACAGGTGATGCATGATCGGATTGCCGACGAAGACGGAATCCAGGATGTCGTTGCGCTGGACATTGCCTTCCGCGCAGACCTTGTCGACGAGGCCGGAGATCGCCTCGCGCACGGCCACCGTCATGCCCTCGCGGCCATCCGGGTTCATCATCACATAGGAGACGCGGCTCATCAGATCCTCGCCAAAGCGGATCTGCGGGTTCGACGTCCCGGACGAGGCGGCGACGCGGCCCGACAGCAGCGATACCAGATGCATGGCGATGGTGGTCGAGCCGATGTCGCAGGCCAGCCCATAAGCCTCGTTCTTGAGGCCCGGCCACAGCGCGATGACGCGCGCGATGTCACTGTCGGCATCCTTGTGGATGGCAGCGGTGGCGGTCCAGTTGCCCTTGCGCAATATGCCTTGCACCTGCGGCAGCAGATAAAAGTCGAATTCGAGGTTCTTAAAACCCCAGTCCTTCATCAGCGCGATCTTGAGCCGGTCGAGATCACCTGATGGATTGTGCATGTCGGGCTCTTCGATCTCGACATAGCACATACGGATCGCCGTATCGCGGGCGATCACCCTGGTGTCGGCATCCTTGCGGATGGTCTGCGCGTTGATGACGGTGTCCTGCGGCACGTCGATGACGAGGTCGCCGAGGATCTGCGCCGAGCAGGAGAGGCGGCGCCTTTCGGGCAGGCCGCGCACGCGTTCGTAGCGCTCTTCCTTGGGACCTTTGGGCGAGATGTGGTCGTTTGAGGAGGTGATCTTGTGCTTGGCGAAATTGCCTTCCTGCACCTCGATCTGGCAGCGCCCGCAAGTGGCGCGTCCGCCGCACACGCTCTCGACATAGACGCCGAGCTGGCGCGCGGCGTCGAGCACCGGCGTGCCGACAGGGAACCGCCCGCGCTTGCCTGACGGCATGAACAGCACGAGTGGATCGGTAATGTTTGCAGGTGAATTCACGATTGCGCGCTTATCCCCGGCCCATCCGGGCTTCACGACCGCCGCGCCGGCGGCTGCCATTGCCGCCGCCTTCGCCCGGTGCATTGACCGCTGTCGGCGCCGCCACCGCGTGGCCGCCTTCGGCCGGCTTGTAATCCTTGTAGGTCTTGATCCATTTGGTGCAGTTCTCGTCGGTGCCGTTCAGCACGTTGGCGCCGCGCACGGCTTCCATTTCCTGCGGCCGCACCGGGTTCATGATCGCCGAAGTCATGCCGGCGCCGATCACCATCGGGATGAAGGCGGCGTTGATGCCGTGGCGGTGCGGCAGGCCGAACGAGATATTCGACAGGCCGCACGTGGTGTTGACCTTGAGCTCTTCGCGCAGGCGGCGCAGCAGCGCGAACACCTGGCGGCCGGCATCGCCAAGCGCCCCGATCGGCATGACCAGCGGGTCGACGACGACGTCGTGCGCCGGGATGCCGAAATCGGCGCAGCGCTGCACGATCTTCTTGGCGACGGCGAAGCGCACGTCCGGGTCCATCGAAATGCCGGTTTCGTCGTTGGAGATGGCGACGACGGGCACGTTGTATTTTTTGACCAGCGGCAGGATGGCTTCGAGTTTTTCCTCCTCGCCGGTGACGGAGTTGACCAGCGGCCGGCCCTTGGCGACCTTCAGCGCGGCCTCGATCGCGGCGCTGACGGAACTGTCGATCGACAGCGGCAGGTCGACCAGGCCCTGGACGATTTCCAGCGTCTGCACCAAAAGACCAGGTTCGGTTTCGTTCGGGTTGACCGAAGTGACGCCGGCATTGACGTCGAGCATGGTGGCGCCGCAGGCGGCCTGCTCCAGCGCGTCCTTGATGACGGTCTCGAAATTGCCGACCACCATCTCGGCGGCGAGCTTCTTGCGGCCGGTCGGGTTGATGCGTTCGCCGATCACGCAGAAGGGCTGGTCGAAGCCGATGATGATTTCTCGTGTCGCCGAGGCAACGATGGTCCGGGTCATGAAATCTCTCCGTCGTGATATAAAGAGTTCTTTATATCGTTATCTCTTGTCGATCAAGCGAATGGTGGTCGTTCCGCGCGGGTCAATGCGCGGTCTTCACCATATCCACCTGGGTTTCGGTAATCTCGTCGTGCAGGATGTGGTCCAGCCGGTCGGCGACCATCTGGTCGTCGCGGCGGATCTCACGCTTCCATGGCTGGCGGCCCTTCAGCACACCCGATTCATCGACGATCTCGGCGACATATTCCTCCTGGCGATAGGCCATCACGTGGATGCCAGAGACGCCGGGAATTTCCTTCACCTCGTTGATGATGTCGGTGCAGAGCTGCTTGCCTTCCTTCTTCTGGTCCTGGGCGCCTTCCAGCCGCTTGATGATGGCGTCAGGGATATGGATGCCGGGCACGTTGGAGCGGATCCATTTTGCCGTCTTGGCCGAGGCCAAGGGGCCGACCCCGCACAGGATGAACACCTTTTCGGTATGGCCGAGATCGCGGGCCTTCTGCATGAAGGTCTTGAACATCGGCACGTCGAAGCAGTACTGCGTCTGCACGAACTGCGCGCCGGCGGCGATCTTCTTGCCGAGATGGATCGGGCGAAAGTCGAAGGGCGGCGCGAACGGATTGACGGCAGCGCCCAGGAACAGCTGCGGGGGCGTCGTCAGCTTGCGGCCGGACAGAAACTTGCCGTTGTCACGCATGATGCGGCAGGTCTCCAGCAGCGACATGGAATCGAGATCGAACACCGGCTTGGCGCCCGGCTGGTCGCCGGCCTGCACGCCGTCGCCGGTCAGGCACAGCATGTTGGCGACGCCCATTGCGGCACCGCCCAGCACATCGCCCTGGATGGCGATACGGTTCTTGTCGCGGCAGGCGATCTGCATGATTGGGGCGTAGCCCATGCGGGTCAGCAGTGCACAAATACCGACCGAGGACATATGGCAATTGGCGCCGGACGCATCGACCGCGTTGATGGCATCGACCCAGCCGTCGAATATCTTCGCCCTGTTGTAGACATCCTCGGGGTCGGCGCTGTCGGGTGGGTTGAGCTCGGTGGTCACCGCGAATTCGCCGCGCCTGAGCACGCGCTCCAGCCGGCCGCGCGAGGTGTGGCCGGGCAGGGGATCGAGCGGCAAATGAATGCCGGCCGGATTTTCATCGAGCTGGCGGCCGATCATGCGGAGGCTCCGGTCTTCGCGGCAGCGGCGGCTTCACGGGCTGCCGCGGCCTGCGCAGTCACTCGCAGCCAGGCCGAAGTTTCGCGCAACGACTGGTCTACCGGCTTCTGCACGATGAGAATCCTGTCGGAGTTGACCATGTTCTGCGAACCTTCCCAGGCCTTGACCCAGACGCAGGGCATATCGGGCTCGACCTCGCAATTGCCGTTGGCGCGTACGCCGCCGCAGGGGCCGTTGCGCAACTGCTTGGGGCAATTCATCGGGCACGACATGCCGGTCGAGGACAGGATGCACTGGCCGCACATGCGGCAGTCGAACATGAAGCCCTTGACGCGCTTTTCAACGAATTTGATTGGAGCCTCGACACGGCCGTAGCCGATGCCCTTCCACAAGGGATGCAGCAGCAGGAACGTGTCGGCAAAACGGGCATAAAACCATTCGAGCAATCGCGAGTGCCGAACAGACCATAGTCTCACCGCGAACGAGCGCTGTACGCGGCGCTGCGGCGACACGTCGGCTGGCTTGTAGTCGGATTTCGGCGCGGCCTTCTTGACCAGCGTGGCCTGGGTAACCGCCGGGTTCTCGTCAGACATTTTCTTTTCCGCCCGCCTTGACCAGAGAGACCAGCCGCTCGCGGTCGTATTTCGTGTCGAGCTCGTGGAATGCTTTTTCGACCTCGGCTTCGAGATCGTCACCGACCGGAACCGGTTCGGCCTTGCGCCATTCGGCGAGATAGTCGTCGGTGCCACCGGCGCCGGTGCGCATGGCACACATGTCGATCGCCTCGGTGAAGCGCAACGGCAATTCGCGCTTGGCGTTCTGCCGGCCTTTCCTAACGATGACCTGGGCAGGGATGTCGCGCCAGTAGACGACGATAAGATCGGCCATGAATTCTCGCTCCTCGATATTCCGAGCATTGCCGCAAGCGTCGTAAGGCTGCTTGTTATGGGACGACGCGCGCGCATTCAAAAGCGACGCATTTGGATGTCGTAAAATGAAAGGCGGGTTTATTCGTTTGCGACCCATGTCGCGACGGGGTCAATGCAGCAGGAATGGCGGCGAAGTTTGCGCTGTTCCCGACGCTGGATGCGTTACCAGATGCCGGTTCTCAGCCCTGTCCAGACGTAGAACCAGATCGTCGGGTGGTACCATTGTTTCTATGCCAGCCCTGGATCGAACGTCGCGACGCCGCCATTGATCTTGCCGTGCTCCAAGGACCGGCTGATGTGGCCGGACCTTAGGGCAGGCGGCGTAATCCTTGGTATGCCGGAAGCCTTGCCAGGGCACAAAGACGCCGGTCAGCGCTTGAACTCCATGATGTCGAGCTTCGATTCGTAGTAGGGGGCGGGGAATTCGATGCGCCATTCCTTGGCGCTGTTGCGGAAGGCGTAACCGACCTGGTCGGTTTGCGGACCGCTGCCATAGGGCTTTGCCCGGTCGTCGTTGACGGAGCCGGAGCCAAGATAGATCGAGCGCTTGTCGCCGTCGTCGAAGAAGCGGCCCTGGGTGCGTTGCGAACCGCTGATCTTTTCCAGCCGCCAACCGGAGCCATCATCGGTGACCCTGCATTTGAACCAGCCATAGATGACGAGCGGGCTCGGTCCGCCGACCTTGATCGTGCGGCACCGCCAATTGCCAGTGAGATCCTTGTCGGAGAAGGCGACCAGCGGCTTGCCCAGCAGCGTGTCGAGTTGCTTGAGCTCGGCGGGTTTGCCCGCCTTTGCCTCGGCGAGCGCCGCCTTGCGGGTATCGCCATATTTGTCGAGCCGCGCCTTGTCGGCGGCGGTGATCAGTTTCTGCACCTGACCGTCGGCAAGGGCGGGCAAAGTGCAGCAGAGCAGGCCGACAACGGCAAGCAAGGGGCGGAGGTTCATCAAAGGATTCCCTGTTTTTGTCTGGGGCATAACTTACCGGGTCGCTGGCGCCTGTCATCCGTGCTTAACAGCGTCACGGTCGAAATTCATGGTGTGACGAATGCGAATCTTGCTCACGGGGTCGTCGGGTTGGCTGGGAAGCGCGTTGGCGCCGCTCCTGCGCGGGATTGGACATGAGGTGATCGGGATCGATCCCCTTCCATCGGCCGAAACGCGGATCGTCGGTTCGATTGCCGACCGCGATCTCGTCATGCGTGCCGTCGGGGAAAACCGGATAGAGGCCATCATTCACAGCGGTGCGCTGCACAAGCCCAACATAGAAAGCCACGCCAACAGCGATTTCATCGCGGCCAATGTGCAAGGCACGCTAAACCTGCTCGACGCGGCGGTGGCGGCCAATGTGCAACGCTTCGTCTTCACGTCAACGACCTCGCTGATGATCTCGCAGGCGATACGCGACGGCTTCAAGGGTGGTGCACGCAAGGCGGCATGGCTGACGGAGGCGATGTCGCCCGAGCCGCGCAACATCTATGGGGTGACCAAGCTCTCCGCCGAGCATCTCTGCCGTCTCTACCACCTCCGGCACGGGCTGCCGGTGGTGGTGCTGCGCACGGCACGTTTCTTCCCCGAGCCCGACGACATGGCGCATGCGATCGAGCAGTCGGACGCCAACACCAAGGCGAACGAACTGCTGTTTCGGCGGCTGACGGTGGACGACGCGGCGCAGGCGCATGTCGCGGCATTGGAGAAGGCACCGGAGCTCGGCTTCGACATCTTCATCGTCTGTGCGCCAACGCCGTTCCAGCCCGGAGATTGCGCGGATTTGATCGCGGACGCTCCATCGGTCGTGGCGCGTTATTTTCCCGAATTTCCGGCACTTTATGCGCGCAAAGGCTGGACGATGTTTTCCTCGATCGACCGGGTCTATGACGCGTCACGGGCGAGGGACAGGCTGGGCTTTGCCTGCAAGACAAGTTTTGCCGATGTGCTGGCGGCGCTGGCGGCGCTGGCGGCCGAAGACGGGACCTGAGCCGTCAGGCGTTCGCGGCCGCCCGCGCCAGGCCTGGCGTCAGGTCGCCAAAACCGGTGGAGCGGCGCTCATAGGCAAGGCCAAGCAGGGCAGCGGCCTTTTCCGCGACCTTGTCGAGCTCCGGATCATCGGTCTGCGCGAGATAGATCAGCTTCTGGTAGTTGCCGAAATAGTCCTTGATCAGCTCCGGGTGCTTGTCCAGGCCGAGCGGCTTCATGAAGAAGGCATCGAATTGACGGCACAGGAAGTCCGTCATGTAGAATGACATCATGTCGTCGTCGCCGACCTTGTCGTAGGCCTCCATGCCTTGATAGAAGGCGAAGCAATGCGGGCCGGCCATGCGCTCGACGCCATGCTTCTCCAACACGCGGTCAAGCAGGCCGCCAGTGCCGCAATCGGCATAGCCGACGAAGATCTGCTTGTAACCTTCCGCCTTGGCCCTCTCGATCGCCTTGTCCATGGCCGGCGCGATGCGGTCGGGATAGAAGTGAAATTCCGCCGGCAAACACGTCAATTCGAGGTGATCCAGCCCGAGCCGTTCCTTGACGGCCAACACCTCGCGCGCAATCATCCCGCAGGCGATGACGAGCAGCCTGTCTGTCTGATTCGGTTTCGTTTTTTTTGTCTTAACCAAGTCGAGCCGGCTTTTCGCTGCGGGGTTAATTTATCTGTCGAGGGAGACACCGTCCATGAAACTGCTACGGGTAGCGCCGATGGTTATCCTTGCCTGCGCGCTTGCACTCACGGCCTGCGCCAACACCATTCGGGGTGTCGGCAAGGATGTCAAATCGACGGCGAGGGCGGTCAAAGACACTGTCGCCAATTGATCGGCAGCCACCTCCTTCATCTGGGAACAAAAAAGCCGCGCTGCAAGGCGCGGCTTCTTTTTCGTCGTCCTGATGCCTTGGATCAGGCCGAAGCACGCACGTTGTGCTTGCGCTTCATAAAGTCCTTCGCGGTCTCGACCGCCACCGCGGCGTCGCGGCAATAGGCGTCGGCGCCGACGGCCTTGCCGAATTCCTCGTTGAGCGGCGCGCCGCCAACCAGCACGACATAGTCGTCGCGAATGCCCTTTTCCTTCATCGTGTCGATGACGACCTTCATATAGGGCATGGTGGTGGTGAGCAGCGCCGACATGCCGATGATGTCGGGCTGGTGCTGCTCGATCGCATCGAGATACTTCTCGACCGCGTTGTTGATGCCGAGGTCGATGACGTCGAAGCCAGCACCCTCCATCATCATACCGACGAGGTTCTTGCCGATGTCGTGGATGTCGCCCTTGACGGTGCCGATCACCATCTTGCCCTGTTTCGGCGCGCCGGTGGCGGCGAGCAGAGGGCGCAGGATGAACATGCCGGCCTTCATCGCATTGGCCGACAACAGCACCTCGGGAACGAACAGGATGCCGTCGCGAAAATCCTCGCCGACGATACGCATGCCCTCGACCAGCGCCTCGGTCAGCACCTTGTAGGGGACCCAGCCGCGATCGAGCAGGATGCGCGTGCCTTCCTCGATTTCTTCCTTCAGACCGTCATAGAGATCGTCGTGCATCTGCTGCACCAACTCGTCGTCGGAAAGTTCGGAAAGGATGATCTCGTCGTCGGACATTTTAATCCAGCTCCTCACGGCATCGCGACTGTGTCGCAAGGCACAAAATAATGGCGTTCATACCTAACCCGCAACGGGCGGGTATCCATAGCTGATTTGCGACTTCCCGCAAAAGGAAAGCGACTGGAAAATCTATCGGATTTCTTGTCGATTTTGCGACAGGCGTTGGCGCGGACGGGCCGTTTCGAATAGGGTGCTTGGCTACGATCCGGCGAAAGCCGCGCCATGCGGCCGCAACGGTTACGGACCGGCCATAGTCAGGCAGGCCATATTCAGGGAAGAGCGATCATGAGCGAACACGCGGCAGTCGACCAGGAAGCGTCAAACGCGCGGCGTGGGCGCGGCGCCAGCGGCGGAGCGGCGGCAAGGCGCGCGGCGCGTTCCGGCGGCGGCCCCGGCACACAGCTCACCTACATCAAGCGCAAGATCAACGTCTACGAGGTGCTGAACGAGGAAGGCCTGGCGCTGATCGAGAAGAATACCGACACGGTGCTGGAAGAGATCGGCATTATTTTCCGCGATGACGCGGAAGCGTTGCAGTTGTGGAAAGAGGCCGGCGCCGACGTCAAGGGCGAGCGCGTGCATTTTCCCAAGGGGCTCTGCCGTTCGCTCTTGAAGACCGCGCCCTCCATTTACACCCAGCATGCCCGCAATTCAGAACGCTCGGTGCAGATCGGCGGCAATGCGACCGTCTTCGCGCCGGTCTATGGTCCGCCCTTCGTGCGCGATCTCGACGGCGTCAGGCGCTATGCGACGATCGAGGATTTCCAGAATTTCGTGAAGCTCGCCTATATGGCGCCGTCGATCCACCATTCGGGCGGCACGGTGTGCGAGCCGGTCGACGTGCCGGTCAACAAGCGCCATCTCGACATGGTCTACGCTCACATCAAATATTCCGACAAGCCGTTCATGGGTTCGGTGACCGCGCCGGAGCGCGCCGAGGACACGGTGGCGATGGCCAAGCTCGTCTTCGGCGACGACTTCGTCGAGAACAACACGGTGCTGACCAGCCTGATCAACGCCAACTCGCCGATGGTGTTCGACGAGACCATGCTTGGCGCCCTGAAGGTCTATTCGCGTCATAACCAGGCCTGCATCGTCACGCCGTTCATCCTGGCCGGCGCGATGAGCCCGGTGACGGTCGCCGGCACGCTGACGCAGGTGCTGGCCGAAGTGCTGGCCGGCGCATCGTTCACGCAGCTGATCCGGCCAGGCGCGCCGGTGCTGTTCGGCACCTTCGCCTCTTCGATCTCCATGCAGTCGGGCGCGCCGACCTTCGGCACTCCGGAGCCGTCGCTGGTCTCCTATGGCGCGGCACAACTCGCACGCCGTCTCGGCTTGCCGTTCCGCACCGGCGGCTCGCTCTGCGCCTCGAAAGTGCCGGATGCACAGGCAGCCTATGAGAGCGCCAACACGCTGAACTCGACCATTCTCGCCGGCACCAATTTCGTGCTGCATTCGGCCGGCTGGCTCGAAGGCGGCCTGGCGTCCTGCTACGAAAAATTCATGATGGATATCGACCAGCTCGGCATGACCCAAAAATTCTCCGAAGGCGTCGATCTTTCGGAAAACGGCCAAGCGATGGACGCCATCCGCCAGGTCGGTCCGGGCAGCCATTATCTCGGTTGCGACCACACCCAGGCCAATTTCCAGACCGCCTTCTACCGCTCGTCGATCGCCGATAACAACTCCTATGAGCAGTGGCTGGCCGAGGGTCAGAAGACCGCGCCGCAGCGCGCCAACGATCTGGCGCGGCGCTGGCTGGAGTCTTACGAGGCGCCGCACCTTGATGAAGGCATTGACGAAGCCCTGAAGGACTTCATCGCCAAGAAGAAGGGGTCGATGCCCGACGCCTTCACCTGAAAGGAGCCCGAGTCAGGCGGGGCTAAAGTCGCCAACATCATCCACAAGGAAGTCTGGCGGAGCGCCTTCTCCGATCCGGACAAGAAGGGATGATTGCGTGCGCGGCATGATCGGGGAGATCACGGCCGCGCTTGGCGCCAACGGCCTCATCCTGCGTGGCGGCTTTCTTTTCCCCCATCACGACGGTGCCCCTCATGGCGTCTCGGGCGCGCCGGCAAAGTCCGTCCTGCTGGTGGGGCAAGCGAGTGCCGCGCCCTGGCCGCATTTCCTGCGCTGGCGGGAAGAGCAGCCGCAGGCGATCGCCAATCCGCTCGACAACTGGTCGCGGCAGGTGATTGGCGCTGTGGCAGAAAAGTTTGGCGCGCGCGCCGTTTCGCCGTCGGACAAGCCTTACCTGCCGTTCCAGCAATGGGCTGTTCGGGCGGAGGGGCTGAAGCCGTCGCCGCTCGGCATCCTCATGCATCCGCAATACGGGCTTTGGCATGCCTATCGCGGTGCGTTGCTGTTCGAGGAGGAGATAGCGCTTCCGGAGCCGTGCGAGGCGATCCACCTCTGCGACGCATGTGTCGAGAAACCCTGTCTGAAATCCTGTCCGATCGATGCCTATTCCACGGAAGGATTCGCCTACCAGCCCTGCCTGGCGCATGTGCGCGGGGCGAATGGCGGGCCGTGCCGCACTGGCGGTTGCCTTGACCGCAATGCCTGCCCCTATGGCACAAGCTACCGCTATCCGGCAGAGGTTCAGGCCTTCCATATGGCTGCGTTCGCTGGTCTTTAGCGCGTCACGCGGTCCCACGAAATGTTGACTGGCGGGTTCAGGCAACCGCCTTGCCGTGGCCGCTTGCGCGGATATGTATCGCGCATCTGATCAACGGAGCAGGCAATGGCGAAGCAGGACCTTCAGATCAAGACCCGTGACGGCGTGGCGAAGGCTGGCCTGTTCCGCTCGGCCAAGGTCTCTCCAGCCAAAGCCGGCATCATCCTCTATCAGGACGCTTTCGGTCCACGGCCGGCGCTTGACCAAATGGCGGAACGGCTGGCGGGCGAGGGCTATGCGGTGCTGGTGCCGGACCTCTTCTATCGCAATGCGCCTTACGGTCCGTTCGACGCCAAGACCGCCTTCACCGTGGAAAAGACCAAGACAGCGCTGATGGCGCTGGTCACCGGCACGACGCAGGAGATGACCATCAGCGACAGCGGCGCGTTTCTCGAGGCAATGTCCGCCGAAGGCGTCACCGGGCCGATCGGCACCGTCGGTTATTGCATGGGCGGAGCGCGGGCGCTCAACGCCGCTGCGACCTATCCAGATACGATCAAGGCCGCCGCCAGTTTCCATGGCGGCAATCTCGCCAGCGATGCCGCCGACAGCCCGCACCGCAAGGCGGCCTCCATCAAGGCGCGCGTCTATGTCGGTATGGCGGGCGTCGACCGGAGCTTTCCGCCGGAGCAGTCGACGCGGCTGGAAGAGGCACTGCGGAATGCTGAAGTCGACCATTTGATCGAGAATTATGTCGGCATGGCACATGGCTGGTGCGTGTCCGACCATGGCGTCTTCAATGCAGCCGGCGCCGAGCGGCATTGGAAGCGATTGACTGAATTGTTCGCAGAAACGCTGGTCTGAGCCTTCGCCACCCTGTTGGCCGCGCGGCACATTGGAGGTATCAAGGCCGAATGAGCGGCTCGCCCGGCTAGTGCGGCGCGGGGTCATGCGGGAACGATCAGCCTGATGCAATCCTATGATGTCGTGATCATCGGCGCCGGCGCCGCCGGAATGATGTGCGCCGTGGAGGCCGCCAAGCGCGGCCGTTCCGTGCTGATCCTCGATCATGCGGCGGCACCTGGCGAAAAGATCCGTATCTCCGGCGGCGGCCGGTGCAATTTCACCAACATCCATACGAGCCCGAAGAATTTTATCTCGAGGAATCCGCATTTCTGCATCTCGGCGCTCAGCCGCTATACGCAACGCGACTTCATTGCGCTCGTCGAACGCCACGGCATTGCCTATCACGAGAAGACACTGGGACAGCTGTTTTGTGACGGCTCCGCGCGGCAGATCATCGACATGCTGGTCTCGGAAATGCGTGGCAGGGGGGCCGAGCTGGTATTGTCGACCCGCGTTGAGACGGTCGGCAAAACCGAGCAAGGGTTCGAACTCGCCCTTTCCACCGGCGCGGTCTCTTGCCAGTCCCTGGTTATGGCCTGTGGTGGCAAGTCGATCCCCAAGATGGGCGCGACGGGCTTCGGCTACGAGCTTGCCGAACGGTTTGGCCTTGCCATCGTCGAAACACGACCTGCCCTGGTGCCGCTGACCTTCGATGCAAAAACGCTTGAGCGACTTTCGCCCCTGGCCGGAAACGCCGTCGACGCCGAGATTGCCTGCGGCAAGACGCGGTTTTCCGAGGCGATGCTGTTCACGCATCGCGGTGTCAGCGGGCCCTCCATCCTGCAAATCTCCTCCTATTGGCGCGAGGGTGATGAAATCCGCATCGCCATGCTGCCGGGCGTGGATGTGGCTGAGTTCGTCCGCGCCGCCAAACGTGACAATGGCCGGCAAGCGGTGCAGACCGTGCTGGCAAATCATTTGCCGAAACGGCTGGCCCAGGCGATAGCCGAGCGAACCGGGCTCGACGGCAATCTTGCCGATCTTTCAGAGGTCCAGATCAAAACCGTCGAGGCCGCGGTCAACGACTGGCGCATCAAGCCAGCCGGTTCGGAAGGCTACCGGACGGCCGAAGTGACGCTCGGCGGGGTAGACACCAACGGCCTCGACCAGAAGACGATGCAGGCGAAATCGATACCCGGTCTGTTCTTCATCGGCGAAGTCGTCGACGTCACCGGCTGGCTCGGCGGCTATAATTTCCAATGGGCGTGGTCGTCGGGCTGGGTGGCGGGCCAGGCATGTTGACATTCAGGTGAGGCCGGCCTGACCTGAATCTCAATCCGCCCCCAGCTGCAAAGGTCCCAATTCCAAAAAGAATCTTTCCATCACCCCAAGGATTAGCCATTAGCCTTCGTCCAACAGGCAAATGATGGCGATGATGCTGGATGAGAGCGAAGCCTCCGACGCCGAACTGATCGGCCGAGCGAAGGGCGGGGACCGGGGGGCGTTCGGCAAATTGCTGGAGCGCCACTACGACTTCGTCTATCGCGCTGCCTATCGCTGGTGCGGCAGGAAGGCGGATGCCGAGGACATCGCCCAGGAAGTC
Organism: Mesorhizobium salmacidum (SeqCode); assembly: GCF_037179605.1. Lineage (NCBI taxonomy): Bacteria > Pseudomonadati > Pseudomonadota > Alphaproteobacteria > Hyphomicrobiales > Phyllobacteriaceae > Mesorhizobium > Mesorhizobium salmacidum (SeqCode). Next base: position 153,181 of record NZ_JAPYKS010000007.1, on the reverse strand, counting down.
TGCGTCCGGCTCGGCAAGGCGATCCGCGATTATCGCGGCGGCGGCGCGTTCACGACATGGCTCTATACCATGACGATGAACGCCGCGCGCGACATGATCCGCAAGACCGCGCGCGAGACGGTCAAGACCGAGGCCTATGGCGTCCATGCACTGATTTCGGGCGAGGCCCTGGCCGAGAGCGAAGACCCTGCCGAGGCGCTGTGGGCGGCGGTGCGGCAATTGCCCGACAAGCAGCGCGATGCCGTGATGCTTGTCTATGGCGAAGGTCTGAGCCACGCGGCCGCCGCCGAGGCGATGGCGATCTCGGAGATGACGGTTTCCTGGCACATCCATGAAGCGAAGAAACGGCTGAAGACAGTGATGCGTTCAGCCGGGGAAGTGTGACCATGGTCGACGACAACGAACTCAGAAAGCTGCGCGACGCAGCAATACCGGCGCCCGGCGAGAGCGCGAAGGCGCGCGCCTTCGAGGCCGCCCTGCGCGCCTATGACCAGCAGAATATTTCCGCCGTCACCCAAGGATCGGTCGGCGGCCTTCGTCTCACAGAGCGAGCACAAAAGCTCTGGAGCGAGATCATGCAAAAGAAACTCATTGCCACGCCGGCCATTGCCGGGCTCGTCGCCCTGCCGATCGCCGGATACGCCACCTTCCATTTGCTGAGGGAACAGCCGTCGCCGTTCGGCGGCGACGAGAAGATCACCGAGACGCTGGCCGGCAAGCCGGCGACGCTGAAGCCATTGGCCAAGCAGGCACCGGGAGATCAGGCCATCAACGAGCCGACCGTGACCACCGCGCCGGCGAAGGACAAGAAGGTCAGCGCGGATGTGGAAGATCGCGATGCCAGCGACGCCCTTGCGTCGGCCGCGCCGCCGAAATCCGAATCGACTGCCGCCGGCGGCGCAGCACAACCGAACGCGCCGGTGAGCCCCACTGTATCGTCGAGGCTTGACCTGAAGACCTACAGCGGCAAGGAGATGGAGTATGGGACTTTGCCAGCCTCCAGGCCGGCCCCTGCACCCAGCGGTGAGATTGCCGGTCTCATGCCAAGCGCGCCCAATGCCGCGCGGGCCAGTCGCGTCCAGGGAGCTGAGTCCAAGCTTGTGGCCCCGCAGCAGCCGGCGGCCATCCCGGCCGACCAGATCGCGCCGCAGGAGGAAAACCGCGATCGCGTCCAGGATTTCAAGACCAATCCGGTGCACGCCGCATTGGAAGACCCGGTTTCGACCTTCTCGATCGATGTCGACACCGCTTCCTATTCCTTCGTGCGCGGCTCGCTGAAGCAGGGATACCTGCCGCAGGCCGATACGGTCCGCGTCGAGGAGATGATCAATTACTTCCCCTATGACTGGAAGGGGCCGGACTCGGCATCGACGCCGTTCAACTCGACAGTCAGCGTGATGCCGACGCCGTGGAACACGCACACCAAGCTGATGCATGTCGCCATCAAGGGTTTCGACATCAAGCCGACCGAGCAGCCGAAGGCCAATTTGGTCTTCCTGATCGACGTGTCGGGCTCGATGGACGAACCGGACAAGCTGCCGCTGCTCAAGTCGGCATTCCGGCTGCTGGTCAGCAAGCTCAAGGCCGACGACACCATCTCGATCGTCACCTATGCGGGTGACGCCGGCACCGTGCTGATGCCGACAAAGATTGCCGAGAAGGACAAGATCCTCAATGCCATCGACAATCTGCGGCCCGGTGGCTCGACGGCAGGTGAGGCCGGCATCAAGGAAGCCTATAAGCTTGCTCAGCAGTCCTTCATCAAGGACGGCGTCAACCGGGTGATGCTTGCCACCGACGGCGACTTCAATGTCGGCCAGACCGATGACGACGACCTGAAGCGGCTGATCGAGAGCGAGCGCAAGACCGGCGTGTTCCTGTCGGTGTTCGGCTTCGGCCGCGGCAATCTGAACGATGAGATGATGCAGACCATTGCCCAGAACGGCAACGGCACCGCCGCCTATATCGACACGCTGGCCGAGGCCGAGAAGGTGCTGGTCGAGGATGCTTCCTCGACGTTGTTCACCATCGCGAAGGATGTGAAGATCCAGGTCGAGTTCAACCCGGACAAGGTCTCCGAATATCGACTGATCGGCTACGAGACCCGGGCGCTCAACCGCGAGGATTTCAACAATGACCGCGTCGATGCCGGCGATATCGGCTCGGGCCATTCGGTCACCGCGATTTATGAGATCACGCCCAAGGGCGGTGGTGGCGAGCAGATCGATCCGCTACGCTATGGCCAGGCCATGGTGAACAATGGCGGCGTTGCCAATGCGGACGAATATGCCTTCGTCAAGATCCGCTACAAGCTGCCGAACGAGGACGTCTCGAAGCTGATCACCACGCCGGTGACCTCGGCCAACGAGGTGGCGTCCTTCGACCAGGCGAGCACCGACCAGCGTTTCTCCGTCGCGGTGGCGGCCTTCGGCCAGAAGCTGCGCGACGAGGATGCGACCGCGAAGTTCGGCTACGACAAGATCATGGAGATTGCCACTGCCGCCCGAGGAGCCGACCCGTTTGGGTATAGGTCCGAGTTCCTTTCGCTTGTGCGCCTTGCCTCGGCGCTGGGCGGCAACCGGTAGTGGCGATGACGGCCGGTTTCTTTCAGATGATGGGATCGTTCTGATAACCGGCCCACGGGCGGGTGAGGCAGGCCGGCGAGGGATACTTTCCCTTGCCGGTCTCTTTTCGGATCTGTCGATATTCAGGTGATGCCGGCCTGCAAACAGTGTCTTCCTGCGCTTCCGGTGCTCACGTACTTGAGTACGCTCCGCTCCGGTTCTCGAAAGTCACTGTTTTCGGCTCGGCCTGACCTGAATCCCAACAGATCCTAGGGCAGCGCGCCGGATCGTTAAATTGCGCTGCATTTCCGGTACCGGATCGCAATTTCCTCTCGCTACACCGGTCATGTCCAAGGCTTGAGGGGGCCCGAATTGCAGATCAGAACCATCGCCAACTCTACTCCGCCGGCACGGGATGCTTCGGCGGTTTCATCAGCCCCGTCAGCCGAATCCAGACGCATCAGCGATGATGTCGCGCAGGCCCGTCACACCGCCATGTCGGCACTGACCAACGACCGCTTCGGCGCCATGCTGGAGCAGATTGCCGATCCCGGCGCATCGGGTGCGCTTGCAACAATGCGCTGCGACAATGTCGTCGATTTCAGGTCGGCGCAGTCGAGCTACGCCGACAACAGCGAATAACCGCAAAAGAAATCGCGTCAGGCGCGGGTGCGCCGCCGCTCGCGGCGGGCTTCGCTGGTCTCGGCCGTGTTTGCCGTCGCCACCTTGTTGCGCATCGGGCCGATGCGCTCGACGATTTTTTCGACCGTCGGACGAGCCGCTTTGGTGTGGGCGTCGAGTGCCTTGCGCATCGCGGCAAGATGCTGAAACGAGGTGCCGCAGCAGCCGCCGATGATCTTGGCTCCGCCATCCACGGCGAGCCGGACATAGTCAGCCATCAATTCCGGCGTGCCGGAATAATGGATCTCGGTGCCACGGAATTCAGGGATGCCGCAATTGCCCTTGACGATGACGGTCGCCTCGGGCTTCGCCTCGGTCATGTCGAGCAGCGAGGCCAGAATGTCGGAGGCACCGACTCCGCAATTGGCGCCAACGCCGAGCGGGGCTTGCGACAGGCCATCGGCGACGTCGTGGATATCCTTCGGCAGCAGGCCCATCATGGTGCGGCCGGCGGTGTCGAAGGAGCCGGTATAGGTGTAGGGCAGGCCGACGCGGATGGCGGCTTCGGCGGCGGCGCGGATCTCGTCGGGAGCGGACATGGTCTCGATCCAGGCGACTTCGGCGCCACCTTCCTTGAGACCCTCGATCTGCTCGGCGAAGGCGTCGACCGCCTCGTCATAGGTCATGGCGCCAAGCGGCACCAGCAATTCGCCGGTCGGGCCGACCGAGCCGGCGACGATCACCTTGCGGCCGGCCTTGTCGGCAACGGCCCGCGCAATCTCGGCCGCCCGCTTGTTCAGCGCATGCACGCGATCCTGCGCATGGTGCAGCTTCAGCCGGTGGCGGGTGCCGCCGAAGGAGTTGGTCAGGATGATGTCGGCGCCGGCGTCGACAAAATTCTGGTGCAGGCGGGTGATGGTGTCGGGCGCGGTTTCGTTCAGCAGTTCCGGCGCCTCACCGGCCTCCAGACCCATGGCGAATAAATTGGTGCCCGTGGCGCCATCGGCCAGCAGCACACCCTTTTCCGCCAGCAGCGCATCGATCGGATTGGGCATCGTCATCGGATTGGCTTTCATGTCCTGGAATTCGAATAAAGATATAAAGAAATCTTTATGTCTAGTCAATCAAATTGCGACGTCGGAATGGCAGGCATAGAGGCGGATCTGACGATCCCGCGGTATCCAGCGCGCTCAGACAGTGCCTGCTGCGAACGACATACCGGCCAGATTGCGTGCGAAAGCGGCCGCTTCGTGCGGGTTGATGTCGGCGGCGCGGATCAGATTGTCGAAGTGTCGGGTCAGGGCCTGGACCGGCTGGGTGGCGTTCAGCACCACATACATGTCTCCGACATAGATGGCAGCGCGATAGGGGCCGAAGATAGTGAGCGGGATGGAATAGCGCATGCGGCCGTCGTAGAGGAACAGGCGGAAGGTCGGATAGAGGTCGTCGAGCAGCGTCGCCATATGGGCAAGTTGCTGCTGGCGGTCTGCCGCCGGGAAACGGTCCCACACACCGAGGCCGCGGGCGAAAATCTCCAGCGTGTGGCGCGGCATGCAGACTTCCATGTCGGTTTCCGGACGCCGGTTGTATTCGATGCGGTATTGCGTCTCGCTGGCCTGCGCCAGGCGACTCCTATTGGTGATGTTGGCCTCGTAGTCGACGAGCGCGCGAGTGCGCAGGAGATCGGGAATGCCGGCCGGCACATAACGGATCTTGGTGCCGGCCGCTTCAGCGAACCATTTTGCCAGCAGCGTGCGGTCGAAGCCGTCGGGCGCTTCCTCGATCTCGAGGCTTTCGCGGATTTCGCCGGTCACGCCTTCGTCCTGGCTGAGGCCAAGCAGCCAATCCAGCGACACCTTGAATTCGGCGGCGATGTTGAGCAGCGTTTCAGCGCGCGGCAGGCGCGTCGAGGCGCCCGACATCAGTTGCGACAGCGCCGACCGATCGATGCCGACTGCTGACGCGAAAGCCGACTGGTTGAGGTCGGACCTTGTCAGGAGGAGCTTCAGACGCTCCCGGAAGATCGTCGACAGATCGCGCTTGTCCATGCCTTTGCTCCTGTCTTCTGGAGGAAAAATTTGCGCTCAAGCCAAGTGAATAGGCGCTTGAGGCGTAAACGAATCCCTAAGTCTGTTTACAATGTGCAATATATGCGGTCAAAAATGCGCAATCGCAACATTTTGTGCACTTTGTCGCGTTGAGTGGGATCACTTCTCCTGACACAATGCTGTCAGGAACCAGTTGGGGTTCCGGCGACTGAGGGACAGTGGTCGATAGCATGACTGGCAAGAGCATTCGGCGAAGCAGCAGACCGGCCATCGAATGGCCGACCGTGGTTCTCGCATTCTTTTGCTACGGCACATGGTTCGCCGCCGGTCTCTTCCTCTGGCCATCCTATCCCATCCTGGCTCTTGTCGTTATGGCCGTTACACTGGCTCTGCAGTCCTCGATCATGCATGAAGTGCTGCACGGTCACCCGACCCGCAACGCCCTCGTCAACGAAGCCTTCGTCTTCCTGCCGATCGGCCTTGCCTGGCCGTTCCGCCGCTTCAAGACCATTCATCTGCGCCACCATGCGGACGAGCGGCTGACCGATCCGCTGGACGATCCCGAGAGCTACTATAAGGCTCTGTGGCATCACGAAGAATTGCCGCCGCTGATGAAATTCGTACTGAAGATCAACAACACCATGGCCGGTCGCCTCGTGCTTGGACCATGGCTGTCCTGCATCGGCTTCTTCATCGATGACGCCAAGCAGGCGATCGCCGGAGACAAGGCGATCCGCAAGGCCTGGCTGCTGCATGCGATCGGCCTTGTCGTGGTGCTGCCGGTCGTAGAGTTCGGGTTCGGCATGCCGGTTTGGCTCTATGTGCTGGTGCCGGTCTGGCTCGGCCAGTCGCTGATCTCGATCCGCACCTATGCCGAGCATCAGTGGTCGGAGCATCCGGAAGGCCGCACGGTGATTGTCGAGCGCTCGCCGCTGTCGTTCCTGTTCCTCAACAACAATCTGCACTTTGTCCATCACAAGAGCCCGACCATCGCCTGGTACCGGCTACCGAAGCTGTTTCGTGACCGGCGCGAGGATTGGCTGCGGATGAACAATGGCTATGCCTACCCGAACTATTTCGCGCTGGTCAAAGCCTATGCCTTCAAGGCCAAGGAGCCGATCGTGCACCCGGTTCTGCGGCGCGCGCCCGAGCCGGGCAGGGCGTTCAAGCCGCGTGTCAGGGCGCGCAACATCAATGGGCTTGGCACGGTGCCGGTCCCGGCCGAGCCGCCCAAGGAATAGCATCCGCGGATAGCGTGGATACCGTGTCGGCCAATTCTGATTGGGCGCCGCGTTTTTGCGATCCTTTCTCCGGACTTCGTGGTTTGATATCGGCATGAGCGAATTGATTGCGGCTTTGCCAATGTACGACTGGCCCGAAATGCGTGGGGAAGTCGATGCGCAATGGACGTCGTTGCGCGATGCCTTCCGGCGGAAGGATATCGATGCACCGCAATCCATCGTGCGCCGCAATGGCGACCTGCCGATCGTGTCGGGCGGCATTTGGGATGACGAAGGCAACCTCATCTCGCCCGATCCGGCGACGCTGCCGCCGGACGAACTCGATTCCCATAAGCTCTGGCTGCATCCGGCACTGTTGTTCGCGCAGGCCTGCTGGGGGCCGATGGAACTCGGCCTGTCCCGGCATGTGCAGGTGGTTGGCCAGCCAAGCTATGACGCCTATGAGGGCGGACAGGGCGAACTCTATTCGAGCGCGCTGGTTATGCGGGCAGGCGAGGGACCGGAGGTTCGGTCGCCCGCCGACGGCAAGGCCTTGCTGCCGCTCGATCTCATCCGAGACAGGCGCTTTACCTTCAACAGCCTCGATTCCATGTCGGGCATCATCGCGCTGACGCGCGACCTTGAAGCGGCCGGCGAAAACCTGGACATATTTTCATCGAGCGGCGAAAGCGGCGGCCATCGCGACTCGATCGTGGCGGTCGCCGAAGGCAGAGCGGATATCGCGGCGATCGACTGCGAAAGCTGGACGCTGGCGCAGCGTTTCGAGCCGGCGGCGCGCAAGGTCGTGATCGTCGGCTGGACGGCACGACGCAAAGGCCTGCCTTACATCACTGCCAGGACGACGCCGGAAAAGACCGTGCACTCGATGCGCGAAGCGCTTGCCGGACTAGCCGAGCAGCCTCGCATCCAACGGGTAGGTTGAAAGCTTCTCGTTGCCGGTTTCGGTGATCAGGATCTGCTCCTCGATCTTGACACCTTCGCGGCCGCCCAGCCGGCCGATATAGCTTTCCACGCACAGCACCATGCCTGGTTCAAGCACGCCATCGGGCGTGTCTGGCGTCCAGTCACTGGCATGTGGCAAGGTTGGATATTCGTCGGCCAGTCCAACGCCGTGGTAGAGCACGCCGTAGCGGGTCGGGAAGCAGTCTCCCGGCGGGATGGCTGAGCGTTCGACAAGGTCGCGGAACGAGACGCCGGGCTGCATCAACGCGATGTTGTGTTCGATCTGGTCGGCTGCGATGCGGAACAGGTCGCGCTGTTCGTTGGTCGGCTTTGTATCGCCGCACAGCCAGGTGCGCGAGAGATCGGCGCAGAAGCCGTAGGGGCCGATCAGGTCGGTGTCGAAGGCGACGAGGTCGCCCGTCTCGATGTTCCGCGACGAACATTCCTGGAACCACGGATTGGTGCGCGGTCCCGACGTCAGCAGCCGCGTTTCGATCCATTCGCCGCCGCGCGCGATGTTGCCGCGATGGAGTTCGGCCCACAATTCGTTTTCGGAGATACCGGGCTTGAGCGCATGTTCCATCTCGCCCATGGCCGCCTCGCAAGCGACGATTGCGCGGCGCATGGCGAGGATTTCGTCCGGCGATTTTAACAAGCGGGCGTTCTCCATTACCGCTTCGCCATTGCCGATTGAAACACCAAAGCGCGCCAGTTCCTCGACGCCTTCCGGGTTGATGTGGTCGACGGCGATGCGGCTGTTGCCGCCGCCGTGCTCCCTGACCAGATCGGCGATACCGGTGGCCCAGCGGCGGACTTTTTGCTCGGTCAGTTCGCCGCTGTAGAGATACATCCACGACACCGCCGGCCGCACTTCGTCGACGATGCCGGAATGGTCTGACAGGTGCTCGCAGGAAAAGTAGTCGAACAGCACCACCGGCCCGGCGGTGGCGACGAAGCAATGCCGCGTCGGGTTGTGCGCGACCCAGAGCTGCATATTGGTAGAGTCGGTCGCGTAGCGGATGTTGACGGGATCGTAGAGCAAGGCGCCGGCGTAGCCGCGGCGCCTCAGCTCGGCACGGATGCGCTCGAGCCGGTATTTTCGCATCGCCGACAGGTCGGGCGCGGCAATACCTGCCGCCGCCCATTCCGCTTCAGCTTGTGCACCATAGCCCAGCACATGCTGGTTGAGCGAAGCCGCCTTCTCGCGGGAGGCTTCGCGCAACGCTTCGATCGAGCCTGATACAAACGGCATGATCTTGCGGTGGCGGCCGAAGCTTCCCTTTGGCGCCCCGCTATCCATGACGAAACCTCAGGTTCGCATCTTCTCGCCGCTGGGGTCGAAAGGCGCTTCGACATTGATGCGGGCCGGGCGGCGGGATCCAAGAATCTCGATCTCGAACAGTCCGGCACTTTCATCCTCGGCGAGGGCTGCCGGCACATAGCCTTGTGCCATCGACTTCTGCACGTAATGCGCATAGCCGCCCGACGTTACCCAGCCGACCACACGCCAGTCGCCATCGACGATGCCGCGCACGGCGGACGCGCCTTCGGCGGCCTTTGAACCGCGTATTTCCTGGCCTGATGTGTCGAAGCGCGGCGCACCGTAGCCATGTGGCTTTTCCACCGTGCCATAATCCTTGCTGACCTTGGCCCAGATCGGCTCGTCGCCCATTACGTCGGCGTCCGCTGCATCGACGATGAAGGAGACGCGGCGCAGTTTTGGCCCTTCCGCCTGTTCCTTGGCGGCCGCTTCACGGCCGATGAAGTCGTTCTTCTCGAGCTTGATGAAGCGGTCCATCGAGCCTTCCAAGGGCCCGTAGATCGGCCGTAGCTCGCGGAACCAGGTCGGGAAGTTCTTTTCCAGACGCATCGACAGCAAGGCGCGCATGCCGAAATCGACGACGCCGAATTCTTCGCCGGCATCCTTGATTGCCTTATAGACGAGGCGCTCATAGGCTGGCGCCATCCAGATCTCATAGCCGAGGTCGCCGGTGTAGGTGATGCGGTTGACCAGGCAGGGCGCGCCGCCGACCGCCATCTCACGGAAATCCATGAACCGGAAGGCCTTGGTCGAAATGTCGACATCGACCAGTTTCTGCAAGAGGTCGCGGGATTTCGGACCGGCGATGGAGAGGCCGACCAGTGTCTGGTCGAAACGGTGGATGCGCACCGATCCGTCCTTGGGCAGGTGCTTTTCGAACCAGCGCATGTGGTACTTCTGCGCCGCCGACGAACCCCAGATCATGAAGCGGTCCTCGCCGGCCTTGGCGATGGTGAAGTCGCCGATCAGCTTGCCGAACTCGTTGATCATCGGCGTCAGCACGATGCGGCCGGCCTTTGGCATGCGGTTGGTCATCAGCCGGTTGAGGAACTCTTCCGCACCCGGTCCCGACACTTCGTATTTGGCGAAGTTGGCGATCTCGGTGACGCCGACGCGCTCGCGCGTGGCGCGCACTTCCTCGCCGATCGGCCCAAAATCGTTGGAGCGGTGGAAGGAGACGACGTCTTTCGGCTCCTTGCCCTTGGGCGCGAACCAGAGCGGGGTTTCGAGGCCCCACGAATCACCCATGACGGCATTGTTGGCGAGCATGGTATCGTAGAGCGGCGTCGTCTGCGCCGGGCGGGCGGCCGGCAGTTCTTCGTTGGGGAAGCGGATCGAGAAGCGGCGCGAATAGTTTTCGCGCACCTTGGCGTTGGTATAGCGCAGGCCGGCCCATTCGCCGAAGCGGGCGACATCCATGCCCCAGACGTCGAAGCCCGGGTCGCCGTGGACCATCCAGTTGGACAGAGCGAGACCAACGCCGCCGCCCTGGCTGAAACCGGCCATCACGGCGCAGGCACACCAGAAATTGGTCAGTCCCTGAACCGGGCCGACCAGCGGGTTGCCGTCGAGCGCGAAGGTGAAGGGGCCGTTGATGATCTGCTTGATGCCGGCCTTCTCGATGCCGGGGAAATGCTTGAAGCCGATTTCCAGCGACGGTGCGATGCGGTCGAGGTCGGGCGGCAGCAGTTCATGGCCGAAATCCCACGGCGTGTTGACCGGCGACCACGGCTTGCAGGCCTTTTCATAGGTACCGAGCAGGATGCCGTTGCGCTCCTGGCGGGTGTAGATCTCGCCCTTGAAGTCGAGCACGCCGATCATTTCGCGGCCGGTCGACTTGTTGAACTCCTCAACCTCCGGCATCGGTTCGGTAAGCAGATACATGTGCTCCATGGCCAGCACCGGCAGCTCGACGCCGACCATGCGGGCGATCTCGCGCGCCCACAGGCCGCCGCAGTTGACGACATGCTCGGCGTGAACCGTGCCCTGTTCGGTGACGACATTCCAGGTGCCGTCCGGCTGCTGCGTCAGGTCGACCACGCGGTTGCGCAGCACGATTTCGGCGCCGAGTTTTTTCGCCGCCTTGGAATAGGCGATGGTGGTGCCGGAGGGGTCGAGATGGCCTTCAACCGGATCCCACATGGCGCCGACGAAATTGGTCTCGTCCATCAGCGGGAACATCGCCTTGGCTTCGGACGGCGTGATCAGTTCGGTGTCCATGCCGAGATAGCGGCCCTTGGCGTGGGCCAGGCGCAGGAAGTCCATGCGCTCGGGCGTATCGGCCAACATCACGCCGCCTGTCAGGTGCAGCGAGCAGGATTGGCCCGAGATCTCCTCGATTTCCTTGTATAGCTGGACCGTATAGGCCTGCAGCTTGGCGACGTTCGGGTCGCCGTTCAGCGTATGGAAGCCGCCGGCCGCGTGCCAGGATGAGCCCGAGGTGAGCTCCGAGCGCTCGATCAGCATGATGTCGGTCCAGCCGGCCTTGGCCAGATGATAGAGCACCGAGCAGCCGACGACGCCGCCGCCGATGACAACCGCTTTTACATGGGATTTCATGAAGATAGATCCGTTTTTGAAGAGATTGAATCGAATGAATGGGGCGTGAAACCAAAGTTCAGGTCGGATGCAGCAATGTTTTCGGAGAGCCTGCCATCAAGCGCGGCAAGGATGGTCTCACAGACGGAAGTACGATGTTTCAGGACATCGTGGCTCCAGACACGCAGGATCAAGTAGCCCTGCGCGCGCATAAAATCGTCGCGGCGGCGGTCATAGGGACTGTCGGCGTGCTGGGATCCATCGACCTCGATGACGAGCCGATTTTCGCGGCATGCGAAGTCTGCGTAGAAGGGGCCGATGGAGAGCTGACGGGTAAAGCGATGACCGCCAAGTTTGCGCGCTTTCAGTTCAAGCCAAGGCAATGCCTCTGCTTGGTTGCCCGCTTGGCGGAGCTTTCGCGCTCGCTGCGTTGTGCCAGCATTGCGGCGGCTGCGCGTTCTGGGAGCGCCTTCCCCCACTCCGTCGCTGCTTCGCAGCGCCACCTCTCCCCCCTCCGGAGGGAGAGGAAGGGCGCCAGACGGCCTAAGCTCGCGCCTTTCCTCTCCCCCGCCGATCGGAGGAGAGGTGGGGAGCGAAGCTCGACGGAGTGGGGGTCGACTATTCATCAAATCAATACAGGTCAAAAGTCGGTCGGCGCGCCGCCTTCGGCCGTGCGCTTCTGGACGAAGGCGTTGAGCTCCTCGCGGATGGCGGGATCCATGTAAGGCTCGTCATAGGACGCCAGCCGCTCCTTCCAGACCTTGTTGGCCTTTTCCAGCGCCGTCGGCGATCCGGCTTCCGCCCAGGTCTCGAAATTGCGCCAGTCCGAGAGGACCGGCGAATAGAAGGCGGTCTTGTAACGGTCCTGTGTGTGCTGGGTACCGAAGAAATGGCCGCCGGGGCCGACCGACTGGATGGCATCGAAGCCGAGCGCCTCTTCGGAGAGGTCTAGCGGGGTCAGGAATTCGGCCACCATCTGCAAGAGGTCGATATCCAGAATGGTCTTCTCGTAGGAGCAGCGCAGACCGCCCTCGAGCCAGCCGGCGGCATGCATCATCAGATTGCCGCCGCTCTGGACCGCGCCCCACAGCGAGAACACGCTTTCATAGGCGGCCTGCGCGTCGACCGTGTTGGCGGCGCAGGTGTTGGAGGTGCGGTAGGGAATGTTGTAGCGGCGGGCAAGCTGGCCACCGACCAGCTGCGCCTTCATGTATTCGGGCGTGCCGAAAGCCGGTGAACCGGACTTCATGTCGACATTGGAGGTGAAGCCGCCATAGCCGACCGGCGCGCCCTTCCTGACCATCTGGGCGAAGGCAATGCCGGACAGTGCTTCGGCATTCTGCTGCACCAGCGCGCCGGCGATGGTGACGGGCGCCATCGCCCCCGACAGGGTGAAGGGCGTGACGATGACGACCTGGCCCTTGCTCGACATCTGGATGATGCCTTCCATCATCGGCACGTCGAGCTTGAGCGGCGAATTGGTGTTGATGATGGTGAAGACGGATGGCTCCGTGAGCAACTGCTCATGGCTGATGCCGCGCGCGATGCGGGTGATCTCGATGCCGTCGACATTGCGCTCCTTGCCGAGCGAATAGATGTGGAACACCTTGTCGGTCAGCGTGGCGAGGTCGCGGATGCATTCGAGGTGGCGCACCGACGGGTGGATGTCGGTCGGCTCGACCGGATAGCCGCCCGTGCAATTCAGGATGTTGTGCATCTGGGCCAGCCGCAGGAAATTGCGATAATCCTGCTGGTTGCCCGGCCGGCGGCCACGATCGATGTCGGAGCAATTGGGCGCCGACGCCATCATCGAGATGATCAGATTGTCGCCGCCAAAGCGCACATTGTGGGCAGGGTTGCGGGCGTGGATGGTGAATTCGGACGGGCAGTTCGACACCAGCTCCAGGATCATGTCGCTGTCGAAGCGCACGCGCTCCGAGCCCTCGCGCACATCGGCGCCATGCGCCTTCATGATGCTGCGGGCTTCGTCGTGCAGAACGTCGACACCGATTTCGCGCAACACCCGCAAGGAAGCGAGGTGGATCGATTCCAGCTCGTCCTCGGAAACCAGCTTGGTCGGCGTCAGCGGATTTTTCAGCTGGCGGAAAGCCGGCTGCTCGAACGCGGCCGAGCCACCGGCGCGCTTTCCGGCGCGACCGCCCCGGCGGGCACGGTCGGGCGCCAAAGCCGGCTCTGAGGGTTGTAGGGCGGCGGTCATGATGGTCCTCGTAGAATGCGATAACGGGCGGCATAATGGACCGGCGCCCGCCCGGCCATTGCGGAGGCGGCGACCACTAGGGCGAGGGAAGCGACATGCCGGAACGGCAGTTGCGTGGACGCGACATCCGCCTTGATCATCCATCCGTTGGCGCAAGCGGATCTTGCTTGCCGGCCCTTTCTTTCCGCCGATCGAACCCGTAGCTAATGAGGCCTGTCGGCAGGGAGGTTAGCCGGCACCGCGATTGTCGCCCTCGACGCTTTGCTGGTAGCCTTCGCTGTCTATTAGATCGGGCAGCCGCAGAGGCTCCTGACAGGGTCTGGCTGGAGCCGGGCGTCCGTTCGGGCCGCAGGGCTTACAGACGTCTGACCGAACCGCTAAGTCTGCAGCCACGACAGCATTATGGATCATGGACTTGGTGGACACGAGAAGCGACGAGACGATGCAGTGGGCGGCGATCACCGGTGTGATCGCAACCGTGTCCGTGTTCGCCATCGCGCAGGGCCTGTCCTACCCGCTGTTGAGCTTCATCCTGCAGCGCCAGGGTGTCTCGCCGGCGATGATCGGCCTGTCGGCGGCAATGACGCCTGTCGGCTTCATCCTGTCATCGCCACTGATACCTGGCCTGGCAAGGCGGTTCGGGGCAGGGCGCACGGCGCTCACCTGTGCCGCACTCTCGGCTGTCGTGCTGGCGCTGATCGGCTGGACGCAGAACGTCTATCTCTGGTTTCCGCTGCGCTTCCTGATCGGCGTAGTGACCAACCCACTCTATGTGCTCAGTGAGATCTGGGTGATCGCGCTCGCACCGCCGGCCCGGCGCGGCCGCATCATGGGTCTCTATTCGACGATCATTTCCGCTGGCTTCGCGACCGGCCCGCTTTGCCTGCTTGCCGTCGGCACGGAAGGCTGGCCGCCGTTCCTTGTCGGCATTGGCGCCTTCGTGCTCTGCGGCTTCTGCCTGGCATCGGTTCTGCCGCGGCTGCCCAGGGTGGACGAGGCAGGGCATCAGGTTTCGGTGATGGGTTTCATGCCTCTCGCCTGGCTGCTTCTGTCGGCGGTGGTCGTGGCCGCCGGCTTCGAGCAGGCGGTGCTGGCGCTGCTGCCTGTCTATGGCACGTATCATGGCATCGCGGAGGCTCGCATGTCCGCGCTGCTGTCGGTCATGATTGCCGGCAACATTGCCATGCAGGTGCCGCTTGGCCTGCTGGCCGAGCGGCTGACGGCCCGCCTGGTGCGCTTCATCTGCGTCTCGCTGACGCTGTTGGGTTGTGCGCTGCTGCCGGTGCTGATCGATACCCCGCTGATCTGGCCCAGCGTCTTCGTCTGGGGCGCGGTGTCCTACGGTATCTACACGATGTCGATCATCGAGCTTGGCGAGCGCTTTACCGGCTCGGCGCTGGTTGCCGGCAATGCGGCATTCTCCCTGATGTGGGGCGTCGGCGGCATTCTGGTCCCGCCGCTTACCGGCGGGGTGATGGATGTGTTTGGCGCGGTCGGCCTGCCGGTCACGCTTGGTGCGATCTGCGCTACGCTGGCCTTGGCGACGATCATCCGCCGGCGGGTGCTGTGAAGCAATGTGATGCGGACCGCAAAAGACCATATCGCATCTTGAATGTCGGCGCCGCCAACGCGATGTAGGCAAGGCCGCCCAGAATCCCCCGGAGACCTGCATGACCTTTTCGACGACCAAAGCCCAGCCCTCTCAGAAGGCCGGCGATCCCTTTCTCTGGCTGGAAGACAGGACCAGCAAACAGTCGCTCGACTGGGTGCATAGCCAGAACGAGGTCACGGTGGCGGAATTGCAGGGCGATCCATCCTACCAGGTTTCCTTCCAGACGGCACTCGACCTGATGACGGCCGAGGACAATATCGCGGTTGGCGCGGCAATCGCTGGCCATGTCTACAATTTCTGGCAGGACAAGAACAATGCGCTCGGCCTGTGGCGGCGCACGACGATAGCTTCCTACAAAACCGACAAGCCCGACTGGGAGACGATCATCGACTTCGATCAACTGGCGGCGAAGGAGGGGATAAAGTGGGTGTTCGGCGGCGCTGTCAGGCTCTACCCCGATTTCAATCGCTGCCTGGTCTCGATGTCGCCCGATGGCGGTGACGCCAGCGCGATGCGCGAGTTCGACATCGCGGCCAAATCCTTCGTCGAAGACGGTTTTCAGGCGCCGGCCTCGAAATCGGGCTTCGGCTGGCTGGACGAGGATACGGTGATCGTCTCGGCCGCATTCGAAGAGGCCGACAAGACCGAGTCCGGATATCCACGCGTGGTCAAGCTCTGGAAGCGCGGCACGAGGCTGGAAGAGGCGACGCCGATCTTCGAGGGAAAGACCGAGGATCTTGCCGTTGGCGCCGGGGTCGAGTTCGATGGCGAGAAGCGTCACCTGTTTCTGGCGCGGACACTCAACTTCTTCGCGTCGCACAGTTTCCTGCGCCTCCCTTCGGGAGAGAACCGCCGCATCCCCCTGCCCGACGACGTCACCGACACCGCGCTCTTTAGGGATCAACTGGTGTTTGGAGTGCGGGCGCCATGGACGGCGCCGGACGGCACCGCATGCCAGCCGGACGGGCTTTATTCGATCGATTTCGCGTATTGGATCGAAACCGGCAGTTTTGGTCCGATCGAGACGTTGCTGGCGCCGGCATATCGCGTCTCGATCGCCGGTATCAGCCGCACGCAGGACCGCCTGTTCATCAACCTGATGGACAATGTGCGTGGCAAGGTTCTCGTTTGCGAGCGTAGGGACGACGCCTGGTCGCTGAAACCTGTCGCGCTGCCCGAAAACGGCACTGTCGGCATCAGCCATGCCGAGCATTTCGGCTCCACCGTCTCCTTCTCCTTCACCGATTTCCTGACGCCGAGTTCGATCATCTGGTCCGATGACGGTGGCGAGACGCTCGCCACCGTGAAGTCGCAGCCGGCGCGCTTCGATGCCTCGCCGCTTGTCTCGGAACAGTTCGAGGCGCGCTCGAAAGATGGCACGATGATCCCTTACTTCGTCGTCAGGCGGCGCGACCAGAATGGGCCGGTGCCGACGCTGCTCTACGGTTATGGCGGTTTCGAAGTGCCGCTGTTGCCCGGCTATGCCGGCGTGCGCGGCAGGCTGTGGCTGGAGAAGGGCAATGCCTATGTGCAAGCGTGTATTCGGGGCGGTGGCGAATTCGGCCCGGCTTGGCACCAGGCGGCGCTGAAAGGCAAGCGCCAGACCGGCTTCGACGACTTTGCCGCGGTGGCTGAGGATGTCGTTAGGCGTGGCATCGCAACGCCTGCCTCGCTTGGCATCCAGGGCGGCTCCAATGGCGGCTTGCTGACGGGCGCCTCCCTGACGCAGCATCCCGAGCTTTTCGGCGCCGTCATCATTGAGGTGCCGCTGCTCGACATGCTGCGCTACACCGAACTGCCGCCGGGCGCTTCGTGGATGGCCGAATATGGCGATCCGTCAAAGCCTGAAGACGCCAAATGGCTTTCCGCCTATTCACCCTACCAGCATGTCAAGGCGGATGCCGCCTATCCCCCGGTGCTGCTGACCACCTCGACCGCGGACGACCGGGTCCATCCGGGCCATGCGCGCAAGATGGCGGCCCGCCTGCAGGAAGCCGGACACGGCAAGACGCTGTTCTTCGAGGAGACCGAAGGCGGTCATGGCGGGCGCGGCGACCGACGGCCGCAGGCGGCGCAGACGGCGATGAAGTATGTGTTCCTGCAGCGGGCGCTGAGCGGCGAAGCCTGACATCATGCCATGGCGCCACTTGAGCAAAGGGTGGTTCACCTCGACCGCCCTTTGCTCTAAGGTGCCTTCATGGCTCTCGCTAGATTATCAGCTCGCGCATTCCGGGTCGCGGTGACGCCATCGTCACGCACGCTGCGCGCCGAGCTTTTGCGGCTGTGCGCCCGTATTGGTTATTCGCCACCTGCCGTCCTCTGACGAATTCGCCCCGGCAACGCCGGAATGATTTCAGAGGAAAGATCAAATCAATGACCTATCAGAATTATTCGCTGAAGCAGCTTCAGCAGATCGACGCCGCGCATCACTTGCATCCTTTCACCGACCATAAGGAGCTGCGTGAGGCCGGCGCGCGCGTCATCACCCACGCCAAGGGCCCGTTCATCTACGATTCCGAAGGGACGGAACTGCTGGACGGCATGGCCGGCCTGTGGTGCGTCAATATCGGCTACGGCCGTGACGAACTGGCCGAGGCCGCCTATGCCCAGATGAAGGAATTACCTTACTACAATTCCTTCTTCAAATGTTCGACGCCGACGCCGGTGCTG
The DNA here is from genome assembly GCF_037179605.1 of Mesorhizobium salmacidum (SeqCode). Lineage (NCBI taxonomy): Bacteria > Pseudomonadati > Pseudomonadota > Alphaproteobacteria > Hyphomicrobiales > Phyllobacteriaceae > Mesorhizobium > Mesorhizobium salmacidum (SeqCode). The sequence continues at coordinate 135,406 of NZ_JAPYKS010000007.1, read as the reverse complement.
TTGTCGAAAAAGCTGGCCGAGATCGCGCCACGCAACGTCAACCAGGTTTTTTACGGCTCGTCCGGTTCGGAGGCCAACGACACCGCGTTGCGCCTTGTGCGCCACTATTGGGTGCTGGAAGGCAAGCCGGAGAAGAACCGCGTCATCTCGCGCAAGATGGCCTATCACGGTTCGACCATCGCCGGCACTTCGCTCGGCGGCATGGATGCCATGCACAAGCAGCTCAACGGCGCGGTGCCCAATATCGTCCATGTGATGATGCCCTATGCTTATGAGCTGGCTCTGCCTGGCGAAAGCGATCACGATTTCGGCCTGCGCGCGGCAAAATCCGTCGAGGATGCCATCATCGAGGCTGGCGCCGACAAGGTCGCGGCTTTCATCGGCGAGCCGGTGATGGGGGCGGGCGGCGTCAAGATCCCGCCGGCGAGCTACTGGCCCGAAGTGCAGCGCATCTGCCGCAAATACGACGTGCTTTTGATGCTGGACGAGGTCATCACCGGCTATGGCCGGACAGGTGAGTGGTTCGCGGCCCAGACCTTCGGCATCGAACCGGATACGATCACCACGGCCAAGGCGCTGACATCGGGCTATCAGCCGCTCTCGGCGCTGCTGGTTGGCGATCGCATTGCCTCGACGCTGGTCGAGAAGGGCGGCGAGTTCAACCACGGCTACACCTATTCGGGGCACCCAGTGGCCTGCGCCGTGGCGCTGAAGAACCTCGAGATTATCGAACAGGAAGGCCTGGTCGATCGCGTCAGGAACAACACCGGACCGTATTTCGCCAAGGCTTTGCAGGAGCGTATCGCCGGGCATGATCTGGTCGGCGAGGTGCGTTCGATCGGCCTGATGGGTGCGATCGAGATCGTCAAGGACAAGGCGACGAAGGAACGCTTCCTGCCGTCGGGAAGTGCCGCGGTGACGGTGCGCGATCATGCAATCGCCAATGGCATGATGCTGCGCGCCACCGGCGACACGATGATCCTGTCGCCGCCGCTGATCTGGACCCGCGACACCATCGACATGGCCTGCGAGCGCATCGGCAAGGCGCTCGACCTGGCGCAGGCGGACCTGCGCAAGCGGTAAAACGGAACCGGGCGTCCGTTGATCGGGCGCTCTCTTCTGGCCGCACGTCGTCGCTTTTCAACGGCGTCGCGGCCGAACGGTCGATCAGTGCCGCGCTGATGCCGGCCGGCCGCGCCGTGAAGGCAAATTTTCGCCGGCTTTCGACAAAGGGTTGAAGCGGGCGTCGCGGAACTTCTTTGCGCATCGTCGAAGTCATGCGCTAGAACCGATCGGCATACGCATCGATGGGGGACAACATGGCCGGACAACCGCTCAACCAGCCGGCTGAAATTCCAGCCGAACTCGATCGCTGGAACTGGGGCGCCTTCTTCCTCAACTGGATTTGGGGCATCGGCAACAGCACTTTCATCGCGCTGCTGGCGCTGATCCCCGTCGTCAACCTCATCATGATCTTCGTGCTCGGCGCGCGCGGCAGCCGCTGGGCCTGGCGGAACCGTGCCTGGCGCGACGCCGAGCAGTTCCGCAAGACGCAGCGCAATTGGGCGATTGCCGGCCTTGCCGTCTGGGTGGTCAGCATCGGCGGCTGTGCGACCATGGTCGGCAGCATCCCCTTCGTGCTCAAAGGCAGCGACGCCTTCCGAATGACTATGGACGCCGTCCGCGCCGACACCCGGGTGAAGGCCGCCATTGGCGACGATGTGACCGACAATTTCTGGGTCGGAGGCCACCTCAACGTTAATGCGAATGGGGCGGGCGATGCCCAGTTCAGCATTCCCGTCCACGGCGCCACGGGCAAGGGCACCGTGTTTTCCCATCTGGTTCGCAATGCGGGCACTTGGACCACGCGCCTGCTTGTGGTCCGCGTGGACGGCGTCGATGCACCGATCGTGCTGACCAATGAAGATCACGTGCCGATCCCGGGCGCGGCGATCGGAATATAGACGGATCGTCGATGATAAAGGGGTCGGAAACGCAAAAACCGCGCCCCATCGGGAACGCGGCTTTGCCAGATACGCATGGCGTTTCGCTACGAAGACACTTGCGAAACTTACGGGCTCCGGTACGCGAGACCTGATCCGGAGCGCCGGGCGGATGCGATATGTCCGCCTCGCAATCCGTTTTATAGGGACATCGTTACCGCGGAGTTATCGAGAGCTTAAGCAAATCTAAATTTGCCGCTCTTTCCCTGGGAATATCCGAAAAAGCTCTATGGAATCCGCCGCTTACGCTGAATTGCCGCGCAGAAAATTAATTATGCCGGAGAAATCGGCGCCGCCATGTCCCTGGGCGTTGAACAAGGCATAGAGCTGCGCCGCTTCGGCGCCGAGCGGCGTCACCGCGCCGGCGCCAAGCGCTGCTTCCTGGGACAATTTCAGGTCCTTCAGCATAAGAGCCGCAGCAAATCCCGGCTTGTAATCCTTGTTGGCGGGCGAAGTGGGAACTGGGCCGGGCACCGGGCAATAGGTGGTCAGCGACCAGCACTGGCCTGACGACGTCGAGGCGACGTCGAACAGCGCCTGATGCGACAGGCCGAGTTTCTCCGCCAGCACGAAGGCCTCGGCGACGCCGATCATCGAAATGCCGAGGATCATGTTGTTGCAGATCTTGGCGGCCTGCCCGGCGCCATCACCGCCGCAATGGACGATGCGGCCGGCCATCGCGTTCAAGACCGGCTCGGCGGCGGCGAAAGCTTCGTCGGAACCCCCGGCCATGAAGGTCAATGTACCGGCCGTGGCACCACCGGTGCCGCCGGAAACCGGCGCGTCGATCGACAGCAGGCCGTGTTTCGCGGCAATTGCATGCGCCTTGCGTGCCGAGTCCACGTCGATGGTCGAGGAATCGATGAACAAAGCGCCGTTTCTAGCCTTGGGAGCGATGTCCTCATAGACCGACAGCACGTGCTTGCCGGCGGGCAGCATGGTGATGACCACATCGGCATCCTTTGTCGCGGCGGCCGCGTTGGCCATGACGACGACACCATGCTCGCGCGCGATGGTGAGGTTTTCCGGCATCAGATCGAAGCCATGCACCGTATGGCCCGCCTTGACCAGGTTTGCGGCCATTGGATTGCCCATATTGCCGAGGCCGATGAAGGCGATGGTGGTCATTGTCTCTCTCCCGGAGCTTGCTGGCTTCAGCGGCCGATCAACGCGCGCGCGATGATCACGCGCATGATCTCGTTGGTGCCTTCGAGAATCTGGTGCACGCGCAGATCGCGCACCAGCTTCTCGATGCCGTAGTCGTGCAGATAGCCGTAGCCGCCGAGCAATTGCAGCGCATCGTTGGCGACGTCGAAGCCGGTGTCGCTGACGAAGCGCTTGGCCATCGCCGACCATTTGCCGGCGTCCGGCGCCTTGCGGTCGAGCTTCGAGGCCGCCGCATAGAGGAAGATGCGCGCGGCCTGCAACTCTGTCTCCATGTCGGCTAGCCTGAACTGCAGCGCCTGGAACTGGTTGATCTTCGAGCCGAAGGCCTTGCGTTCGGCCGTGTAGGCCAGCGCCTTGTCGAGCGCCGACTGGGCGCCGCCCAGCGAACAGGCGGCGATGTTCAGCCGGCCGCCGTCGAGCCCGGCCATGGCGATGCCGAAACCGGCGCCTTCGCCCGACAGGAGGTTCTCCGCCGGCACCTTGCAGTCCTCGAAGATGACCTGGCGGGTCGACTGCATATGCCAGCCCATCTTGTGCTCGTTGGCGCCGAAGGAGAGGCCGGGCGCATCCTTGGGCACGACAATGGTGGAGATGCCTTTCGGGCCGTCGGCGCCGGTGCGTACCATGACGGCGTAGACATCGCTGTCGCCGGCGCCCGAGATGAACTGCTTGGCGCCATTGAGAACATAGTCGCCGCCGCTCTTCACCGCGCGGGTCTTCAATGCAGCGGCATCGGAGCCGGAACCCGGCTCGGTCAGACAATAGCTCGCCAGCCATTCCATGGAGGTGAGCTTCGGCAGGAAACGCTGGCGCTGTTCTTCATTGCCGAAACGGTCGATCATCGAGGCCACCATGTTGTGGATCGAGATGAAGGACGAAAAGGCCGGATCGGCATGTGATAGCGCCTCGAAGATCAGCACCGCGTCGAGTCGGCCGAGTGCGGAACCGCCGACGTCGTCCTTGATATAGATGCCGCCGAGGCCGAGCGGTCCCGTTTCCCGGATCACGTCGGCGGGGAAGTGTTTCCTGCGGTCCCAGTCGAGTGCATTCGGCGCAACGCGATCGGCGGCGAAGGCCTGCGCCATCTCCTGGATGGCGCGCTGTTCCTCGTTGAGTTCGAACTGGCTGGTGCTCGCATCGACCGCGGCGTCCATGGCGTGCTCCCTATATGTTGGCCAGCTAGCCCGCTGGCCTGTCGTTTTTGGCTTTGCGCGCGCACCAATCTAGACCAATGATGCCGCCGCGCAACCCGACCCGCCGCGGAGCGGCTGTGCACCAATGCATGGCCGGAGCAAGATGTGACGACAAAATTCGACGAACTGCTGGAACAGTTCCACGCCTACCTTGCTTCCGTCGACGACGCCCTGGTGCGCGAGGCCGTGGCGCGCACAGGCTGGGACATGCCGGCCCGCGATCTGGAGCCGTATGCGCTTGGTTGCCTGCGCCATCTCGATCGCGCGGCTGAGCTGGCGCCGATGGCCGCGAAACCCCTGGTGCAATTGCTGGCACGGCGGCGCAACGACCTCCATTGGGGGCAGACTTACGGCGAAGCGGATCTCGGGAAAGATTTCATCGACAATTATGGCTGGCTGGAAATGTTCGGCACGCGCGGCCATTTCGCCAATGACGAGGTTGCGGCCGGGCTGCTGATCCTTGGGCCCGGGATCGTCTATCCCGACCATCATCACGTCGCCGAGGAGATCTACATTCCGCTGACCGGCGGTACGGAATGGCGCATGGGCGAGGGCAGTTTTCGCACGCGTGAAGCCGGCGAGGTCGTCCATCACGCCTCCAATGTCAACCACGCCATGCGGACTGGCAAGGAACCGCTGCTGGCGCTCTATATCTGGCACGGCGGGCCGTTGGCGCAGAAGTCCACGGTCACCGGAACCGCAACGCAGGGCCAGAGCTGATGGCCAAAGCGATCATGCTGCAAGGCACGGGCTCGGATGTCGGCAAGACGGTGCTGGTCGCCGGGCTGTGCCGCGTCGCCAGGAATCGCGGCCTGAAGGTGCGGCCGTTCAAGCCGCAGAACATGTCGAACAACGCTGCCGTTGCCGATATTCCCGGTGACAACAACCATGGCGGCGGCGAGATCGGCCGTGCGCAATGGCTGCAGGCGATCGCTTGCGGGGTTGCGCCGTCGGTCCATATGAACCCGGTGCTGCTCAAGCCGCAGACCGATGTCGGCGCCCAGGTCATCGTCCAGGGCAAGGTGTTCGGCGAAGCGCGGGCGCGCGACTATCAGGCGCTGAAGGGCCGGCTGATGGACGCGGTGCTGGATTCCTGGGGCAAGGTCGGCGAGGGCGCCGACCTCGTCATCGTCGAGGGCGCCGGTTCGCCGGCCGAAATCAACCTCAGGAGCCGCGACATCGCCAATATGGGCTTTGCCACGCGCGCCGACGTGCCGGTGGTGCTGGTCGGCGACATCGATCGCGGCGGCGTTATCGCCTCGGTCGCCGGTACGCATCTGATCCTGCCGGAAGAGGACAGGCGCATGATCGTCGGCTACCTCATCAACAAGTTCCGGGGCGATGTTTCGCTGTTCGATGATGGCCTGAAGGCGATCGAGAAATTCACCGGGTGGCGCTGTTTTGGCGTCGTGCCGTGGCTGAAGGCGGCGGCGCGGCTGCCATCGGAGGATTCCGTGGTGCTGGAGCGGCTGGCGTCCGGTGAGGCGCGCGCGTTGAAAGTGGCGGTGCCGATGCTTGGCCGCATCGCCAATTTCGACGATCTCGACCCGCTCAAGGCCGAACCGCAGGTCGAGGTGGTGTTCGTGCCGCCGGGGAAGAAGCTGCCGGCCGATGCCGGGCTGGTGGTCATTCCCGGCTCCAAGTCGACGATCGGCGACCTCCTGAAGTTTCGCGAGAATGGCTGGGATCGGGATTTGGCGGCGCACCGCAAGCGCGGCGGCCATGTCATCGGCATTTGCGGCGGTTTCCAGATGCTAGGCCGCACGGTGCGCGACCCCAACGGCATCGAAGGCAGCGTCACCGATGCCGAAGGGCTGGGCTTGCTTGATATCGAAACGGTGATGGAGCCGGAAAAGACGGTGCGCAATGTCAGTGCCCGCTCTGTGCCGTTTGACTTGCCGCTCGAGGGCTATGAGATCCATCTCGGCCGCACCACCGGCCCGGACACCGTGCGGCCGTCGGCGATCATCAACGGCATCGAGGATGGTGCGATCTCCGCCGATGGCAAGGTGATCGGCACTTACATGCATGGCCTGTTCGGCGCCGATGCCTTTCGGGGAAAATTCCTCGAAAGCCTCGGCATCAGGGGCGGCGGCATCGACTACCGCGCCGAGGTCGAGCGGGCGCTGGACGAGGTCGCGGCCGAGCTGGAGAACCATCTCGACTGCGATGCGATTTTCGCGCTGGCACGTTGAAGGTCAAAATCAGGCCTTTTCATCTGCTTTCGGCCAGTAGGTGCCGAACGACCAGACATTGCCTTCGGGATCGCGGCAGATGAATTCGCGGCTGCCGTAATCGCGGTTCGTCAGTTCCTGGATGATCGTCGCGCCGGCCTTCCTGGCCTTGGCGTAAGCGGCGTCGGCATCGTCGACGGCGATATAGATCGACTTGCCGCCGCCTGAACCGGGTTCGCCGACCATCTTGCCGTAGTCGTCGTCGCGCACCGTGCCCAGCATGATCATCGAAGAGCCGAAGACCAGTTCGGCATGATGCACGACATCGCCTTCGCCATAGCGGGCACGGACGCTGAAGCCGAAGGCTTCGCCCAGCCAGTCGATCATCCTTGCCGCATTCTTGTAGCGCAAAGCAGGGTAGAGCCGGGGTGCTTCAGGGATGGCGGGCATGGGAACCTCCTTCGTGGGTTGATCGATAAATCCCTGTTTGTGCATGTGTTGTCCCAAACTGCTGCGCAAATTTGGGCGACATGCATCACTCTGTTCGAAGGCCGTTCCAGCGTCTTGAAGAAATGTTACCTGACCGAAAGTGCCGTTGGCGTCTCGCCTGCAAACTCGCGAAATTCGCGCACAAGATGCGCCTGGTCGGCATAGCCGCAATCGGCGGCGATATCGGCCCAGTCGGCGGTTGGCTGCCTCGACAGGCCGAGCGCCCGGTTGAAGCGGACGATTCGCGACAGCGTCTTGGGGCCAATGCCGGTCGCGTCGGAGAATTTGTCGGCAAGGTGTTTGCGGCTCCAGCCCAGCCGTTCGGCAAGCGATGCAATCCGGGTCCGGCCGCCTGACGCGATGATACGGTCATAAGCCCAGGCGATTTCCAGCGGCGTCTCAGCGGCGCTCTCAAGACGAGCGGCGACGAAGGCCTCGGCAAGATCGAAACGCGCCGTCCAGTCAGGCGCGTTGCCGAGCTGTTCGCGCAGCGCCATGCCTTCCGCGCCAAGCACGTCATCGAGCACGACCATGCTGTCGGTCAAGCCGCTCATCGGCAGGCGGAAGAAGCGGCGTGCGCCAAGAGGGGTGAAATTGACTTGGATGCAGCAGGCGCCGCCGAAGGATTCGATCATTACCGGACCGGCAAAAAGGCCGGCGGCGAAACTGGCGAAGCGGTCATTGTCACCAGGCGTCCTGCCGAGGCCGATGGCGAAGGGCTCGGCGAAGCTGATCACCAACGGCACCGTCAGCGACGCGTATTCGACATTGCGGAAATGGCCCGCCGCCGTCTCGCGATAGCCGCAGATGTCGATGACCACGCCCTCGAGCGCAGGATCGGGAAAACGCCGGCGCATTTCGAATAGCCCCGATATGGAGCGATCCAGTTCTTTCCGGCGCTGCATCTCGATTGGCATTGGCCATCCTTCCGCCAAGCCAAATCTAGCAGAGCCCGCATCAAAATCAAAAACGCCCGGCTTTTGGCCGGGCGCTCTCGGTCCCCACTTGTCGAGGGAAACTTGTCAGGCGCCGCGCATCAGGCAGCCGGCGGCGAGCACGATGTAGGCGACGAGCACGATCCACACCGATGCGAGCGGAATGAACGCAAAAACGCCAAGCGCGGCAAGAATGCCGATGATGGCGATGACCAGGGAAATGATGAAAACAATCTGGGTAGGCGCGCTGAGATTCATGTCTGGCTCCTCCAACATGATTCGAACAGCGATATTGTAACAGGCGCGTGATCACACACCAATCATGACACGCAGCGGGTTGGCCGGATCCGCCAGCAGCTTCACCGCCAGAGCCACGCAGACGATGACCAGCAGCGGCTTGATCAGTTTGGCGCCGATGCGCATGGCGAGACTGGCACCAAGCCGGGCGCCGAGGAACTGGGCAACGCCCATCATCAGGCCGATCTTCCAGGAGATGACGCCGACGGCGGCAAAGACGATGAAACCGCCAATGTTGGAAGCGAAATTGAGCAGTTTGGTGTGCGCCGTCGCCTTGAGCACTCCGTAGCCGGCGAGCGTCACGAAGGCCAGCATGTAGAAGGAACCGGCGCCCGGCCCGAACACGCCGTCATAGAACCCGATGGCCGGCACCACGGCCACGCCGAACAGGAAGGGCGACAGGCGCTCGGCCCGGTCGACATCGTTCATGTTGGGCTTGAGCGCGAAATACAGCGCGATGGCGATCAGCACCAGCGGCAGGGCCGCGCGCAACAGGTCGCCGGGCACGATCGTGGCCAGCAACGCGCCGACGGCACCGCCGGCAAGTGCCAGCAGCGCCGATGGCAATTGCCGGCGCAGGTCGACATGGCCTTTCGAGGCATAGTGGATCGTCGCCGACCCGGAGCCGAACATGCCTTGCAGCTTGTTGGTTCCAAGCGCCTCGACCGGCGAGAAACCGGCAAGCAGCAACGCCGGAATGGTGATCAGTCCGCCGCCGCCGGCAATCGAATCGACAAAGCCCGCGGCAAAAGCCGCGAGGGCAAGCATGGCGATGGACTGGATGCTGAGGTCGATCATCTGATCTGTCGAGATGTCCGGTCGGCTGAGATAGCGCGCGTTCGACCACGACCACCCCGTTTGCGCAAGGCCGATTCCGCGCTAATTCTATTGAAGAGGAATCGGAAAGGGGCCGTTCATGGCATTCGCGTTGCTGGACCAGATACGCTCGATCTTCGACGGCGACCCGGGCGTGCGCAAGGTCGCGGACGATCCCGTCCTCTCGGCGGAACTGCTGATGCTGTTCCGGATGATCCTGGCAGATGGCACAGTGAGCGAGAGCGAGATGGTTGCCTTCCGGCGCATCTGCAAGGATGCCTTCGGTATTCCGGAGACCAGCATCGATGCCGTCATCGAATACCTCAACGAATTCGGCTACGAGACCAACGGCTCGCAGGCGATCGCGTTGTTCCGTGACCTCGACGTCGAGCGGCGCAAGCAATTGGCGCAGCATATGGCGGAGATCGCCAAGGCGGATTCGCAGCTGGCCGAAACCGAGGTGCGGCTGCTCCGCCGCACGCTCGATTTGCTCGACATCAGCCCGGTCGATGTGGTGAAGCCGGAAGGTTGACACTGCATGAGACAACCAATCGCCAGCGCCGAGGGGCTGTTTGTGTGAGCTTTGCCGATAGCTACCTCGGACAATTGCGGGTGCTGATCGGCGACCGTCTGGTGCTGATGCCAGGTGCTCGTATCGTCATCGAACGCGCAGACGGCAGCATTCTCCTGCAGAAACGAATCGATTTTGGCTTGTGGGGCTTGCCCGGCGGTAATGCCGAGGAAGGCGAGGGCCTGGAAACCCTGGTGGTCCGAGAAGTACTTGAGGAGACCGGCTTGATCGTCAGCGGTGTCGAGCCGTTCGGGTTCGGCTGCGACCCCAATTATGAAACCTTCCAGTTCCCGAATGGCGATCGCGCGCAGTTCTTCGCACTGATGTTTTACACGCGCCGCTTTGAAGGCGAGCCGGCCGTCACCGACGACGAGAGCAGCGCCGTCGGCTGGTTCACGGTCGACAGCCTGCCTGAGATGCTGCCAAACATGGCGCGCAGCGTTGACGCCTATCTCCGGTTCAAGACCACCGGAAAATTCCAGATGATCTGAGAGGGTACCAAAGCGGCGCCACTTTGGGCGACATGCATCAGCCCTGTTCCTGCATCCGTCGAGCGATCGCGCGATGCAAATCCGGGGCGGCGGTGACCAGCGCCCTTGCGGCTTCGGATTGTGGATGGTCGAGCACTTCGCTCGTTCTGCCGCGCTCGACGATCTTGCCGTCATGCATGACCAGCACTTCGTCCGTGATGGCGCGGGCGACGGTAAGGTCATGGGTGATGAAGAGATAGGCGATGCCAAGCTTCTGGTTGAGATCGGCGAACAGGTCGAGGATCTGGGCACGGATCGAGACATCGAGTGCCGAGACCGGCTCGTCGGCGACCACCAGTTTCGGGCGGGTGATGATGGCGCGGGCGATCGACAGGCGCTGACGCTGGCCGCCCGAAAACTCGTGCGGGTATTTGTCCATGTCGCGTTGGTCGAGGCCGACCTCGTGGAGCGCGTGCGCCACCATCTCGCGGCGTTCGGCCCGCGTCGGTTTTTTCTCCAGGACATGAAGCGGCTCGGCAACCAGTTTTTCGACCTTCTGGCGTGGATCGAAGGACCCGTAGGGATCCTGGAACACGACCTGCATATCGCGCCTGGCCGGCTTCAGCTCGGCTTCGCTCTTGCCGGTGATGGCTTCGCCGCGAAACCGGATCGCGCCCGAACCCGGCCGGTCCAGTGCCAGGATCATGCGGGCAAGGGTCGACTTGCCGCAACCGGAGCGGCCGACCAGTGCCACCGACTGGCCCGGCGCCATCGAAAGGGAGACGTCGTCGACGGCGGGAATCGCCGGCGCACGGCTGAACAGCGAGATGCGGCGGCCGGGGTAGTCGCGGGTGACGCCTTCGACCTGGAGCAAGGGTTGGTCCGTCCCGACACGGTGAGGCTTGGCACGCGTCGGTACATGCATCGAAGCCTGCGCCAGCTGGCGCGTATAGGGATGAAGCTGACCGGAGAGCGTGCGCGCCGTGTCGCCTGCTTCCATCACCTCGCCATGGCGCAGGATGGTGATGCGGTCGGCCATCTCGGTCACGACAGCGAGATCATGCGAGATCAGCAGCAGGCCCATGCGGTTCTCCACAACGAGGTCGCGCAGGAGGTCCAGGATCTGCGCCTGCAGCACCACGTCGAGCGCCGTCGTCGGCTCGTCGGCGATCAGCAGCTTCGGCTTCAACGCGCAGGCGATGGCGATGACGACGCGCTGGCGCTGGCCGCCTGACAGTTCGTGGGGATAGCGCGACAGCGGGAACTTTGCCGAGGGCAGACCGACGCGGTCGAGTATTTTTCGCGCGCGCTCCTCGGCCTCGGCACGGCTTGCCCTGGTGTGCCAGCGTATGCCTTCCGCGACCTGTTCGCCGATCGTCTTGACCGGATTGAGCGCTGTCATCGGTTCCTGGAACACCATGCCGATGTCGTCGCCGCGCAGGGCGCACATCTGGTCCTCGGTTGCCCTCAGAATGTCGATGCCGTTGAATGTGACGCGCCCGGTGGCACGTGCGGCATGGGGCAGGAGCCGCATCACCGTCAGCGCGGTCATCGATTTGCCGGAGCCGGATTCGCCGACCAGTCCCATCACCTCGCCGGGCGCGACGGAGAGCTCAATGTTCTTCAGGACCTGCGTGTCGCCGATGGTCAGCGACAGATTGTCGATTTCGAGCAGGCTCATCGCTGCCGCCGCGATTTCGGGTCGAGAATGTCGGCGATGCCGTCGCCCAGGAGGTTCAGGCCGAGCACGGTGACGACGATCGCCATGCCGGGGAAGATCGCCATCCACGGCGCCACCACCATGCGCGTCTGGGCGTCGAACAGCATGCGGCCCCAACTCGGCATTGGCGGCTGCGCCCCGAGGCCGAGATAGGAAAGCCCGGCTTCGGCCAGGATGCCCAGCGCGAACTGGATTGTGCCCTGCACCAGGAGCAGCGTGGCGATATTGGGCAGCACATGTTCGATCGATATCTGCGTGCTGCTCTTGCCGGCGGCGCGCGCGGCAAGGATGAATTCGCGCGGCCAGACGGCAAGCGCGCCGGCGCGGGCGACGCGGGCAAAGACCGGAATGTTGAAGATGCCGATGGCGATGATGGCGTTGATGGCGCCCGGCCCGAAAATGGCGGTGATCATTATGGCCGACAGCAGCGCGGGGAAGGCGAAGACGAGATCGTTGACGCGCATCAGCGCCTCGTCGACGAGGCCGCCGCGCGCCGCGGCGAAGGCGCCAAGCGGCACGCCGACCCCCATGCCGATGCCGACGGCGACCAGCGCCACGGCAATCGAATTGCGCGCGCCAACCATGATCATCGACAGGATATCGCGGCCGAAATGGTCGGTGCCGAACCAATGCGCCAGCGAGGGGCCTTGCGTCTTGTCCCCTATGACCAGCTTTGTCACATCGTAAGGTGTCCAGGCATAGGAGACGATGGCCATTGCCAGGATCAGCACCGTGATGACGAAGCCGGCGACGAATGCGGCGTTCCCAAACGCCTTGGCCAGGATGCTGCGGAACGTCTCTTCGGGGATGTCGATGCGCAGCGTCATTGCCGGGTCCTCAGGCGAGGATCGACCGCCGCATAGGAAAGGTCGACGACGAGGTTGACGGCAATGACGGCGGCGACCAGCAGCATGACCACGCTTTCGACGACGATCAGGTCGCGCTGGGTGATCGCCTGGAACACCAGCCGGCCGAGACCGGGCAAATAGAAGACATTCTCGATGATGATGGTACCGGCGAGCAGGAAGGCGAATTGCAGGCCAAGAATGGTCAGCACCGGGATCATGGCGTTGCGCAGCGCGTGCCGCCACAGCACGGCGCGATAGGGCAGGCCCTTGGCGCGGGCGGTGCGGATATAGTCCTCGTTCAGCACCTCGATCAGCGCCGAGCGGGTGACGCGCGCCAGGATCGCCGCTTGTGGTAGGGCAAGCGCTACCGCCGGCAACAGCAGCGATTTCAGCGCGGGCCAGGCGCCGGCTGCCCAACCGGGAAAACCACCGGCTGGGACCAGGCGCAGCCAGACGGCAAAGATATAGATCAGCATCAGCGCGAACCAGAAATTGGGGACGGCGACGCCAAGCTGCGCCACGCCCATTGAAATCGTGTCGCCGGCCCGTCCGCGCCGGCTGGCGGAATAAAGCCCGACCGGAATGGCGATGATGGTAGAGAGCGCCAGCGCGATCAGCGCCAGCGGCAGCGAGACGGCGAGCCGTTCACGCACGAGATCGATGACCGGCACCGAATAGGTATAGGAGCGGCCGAAATCGAGGCTGAGCAGGCCACCGGCCCAATGCAGGTAGCGCAGGACAAGTGGCGCGTTGAGACCCATCTGGTTGCGCAAGAGTTCGACCTGATCAGCGCTGGCATTCATACCCAGCATCAGCCGCGCAGGGTCGCCGGGGAGGACCTCCAGCACGGCGAACACCACCATCGAGGCGAGGACCAGCGTTGCGAAGGCGATGGCGAGGCGCTTGAGGAGGTAGGCTGTCATGGAAGGCGTGGGGCCGAATTGATCCCGTGGAAAAGCCGCGCCGGTGCCTCATCGCATCTTCTGTTTTGAGGGCGGCTCACCACGACTTCGTCATCCTGGGGCGAAGCAGGAGCGAAGCGACGTCGCGGAGACCCCAGGATCCATGCCGTGACGGAAGTTGAAGCGCGCGACGGTCCAGACCTGCATCGCGTTTCTCTGTCTCCACTGTCGCGTCTCCCAGATTCTGCACCGCAGCGGTGCTCGTAAGTCACGGAATGGATCCTAGGGTCTGCGCAAGCGCTGCGCGCCTGCTACGCCCTAGGATGACGAAACGAACCTCACTCGCTCCACTTCACCTTGGTGAGATCATTGGCCTGGATCGGGGCGTTCTCCCATAATCCCTGCAATTTGGCGTCCCAGACGCCGATCTTGGGCAGTTCGTAGAGGAAGCCGACCACGGCATCGTCGGCCAGGATCTTCTGTGCCTCGCCAAGCAGTTCCTTGCGCTTGGCTTCGTCGGAGGTGAGGTTGAGGTCGGCAATTATCTTGTCGAAGGTCGGATTGTCGTAGTTGAAGTAGTAGTCCTTGCGCGAATAGATATCGATGTCGTTCGGTTCGGTGTGGGAGACGATGGTCAGGTCGTAGTCCTTCTTGGTGAACACCTGGTCCAGCCACTGCGCCCATTCGACCGGGATGATCTCGAGGTTGATGCCGACATCGCGAAGTTCCGAGGCGATGATCTCGCCACCCAGCCGTGCATAGCTGGGCGGCGGCAGTTTCAGCGTCGCCTTGAAGCCGTTCTCCAGCCCGGCTTCCTTCAGCAACTCCTTGGCCTTGTCGATATTGTGCGGATAGAGGCCGGTGAGGTCGACATAGTCCTTGTTGGCTGGCGACATGTGCGAGCCGATCGGCAGGCCAAGGCCGGCCGAGGCGCCGTCGATGATCGCCTTGCGGTCGAGCGCGTAGGAGATCGCCTGCCTGACCTGCAGCTTGTCGAAAGGCGGCTTCTTGTTGTTGATCGCCAGGATGGTCTCGCCCTCGGTCGAGCCGATCACCACCTTGAAACGCGGGTCGTCCTTGATCTGTGCCAGGCTGTCGGGATCGAAGAAGGGGAAGGCCTGGATGTCGCCGGACAGCAGCGCCGGCACATAGGCCGCGGCATCCGGCACGATGCGGAACTCGACTTTGTCGAGGAACACCGGAGCGCCCCAGTAATGGTCGGCTTTTACCAAAGTGATCGATGATCCCTTGGCCCAGTTCTGGAATTTGAAGGGGCCGGTGCCAACAGGTTTTTCCTTGTTGGTATCGGCGGATTTGGGGGACACCATCACCGCGTCGCCCCATCCCATATTGTAGAGGAAAGACCCTTGCGGGTTCTTCAGCGTGACCTTGACCGTTGCCGGATCGATGATCTCGACCTTGTCGATGGCCGCGAAGAGGCCCTTCTGCGCATTGACCGAATTGTCCGCGCGGGCCCGGTCGAGCGAGAATTTCACGTCGTCGGCGCTGAAATCGGCGCCGTCGTGGAATTTGACGCCGGTGTGCAGCTTGAACGTATAGATCTTGCCGTCATCGGAAATTGTCCAGCCCTCGGCCAGATCCGGCAGAACCTCACCATTGGGGCCGATCCGGGTCAGACCCTCGAAGACATTGGCGTAGAGCACTTCCTTGATCGCCGCCGCGGCGCCCGCGGTTGGATCGAGATGGGGCGGTTCGAGCGGAATGCCGATGACCAGGTCGGTCCGGGCCGCAAAGGCCTGACTTCCGGCGGCCAGCGCAAGGAGCGCCGCGGCCAGAATGGTTTTCCACAGTCTCATCATGCAACTCCCATGCGTTCAGGACACGTGCTCAAACCGGGCGATAGAAGCGTGATTTCGCGCGGGAGTAAATTGCGTTTCGTGCTGCCGGGCAGGATGGCCGGGAATGTTTTTGCTGTGCCAGCTCTGTCGGCAGGTCGAAGCTTGTCGCGATGCTGGGTTATTCCGTGGCAGTGCCACGCAGCAGTACGTTGAGCCCGATCGCCATCACCTTGGCTGATTCCACCATGTCCGATACGCCGACCCACTCGTCCGGCCGGTGGGCGAGATCGAGAATGCCGGGTCCGTAGGCGATGCAGTCATAGAGGTAGCCGATGCGAGCGATATGCTTCTGGTCATAGGTGCCGGGCGAAATGACATAGTCGGGCTCGCGGTCGAAGATTGCATGAATGCCTTGCGCCACCGCCTTGACCACGGGCGCGTCGCGCTCGGTCATCAGCGGCAGTACTTCCATCAGGTCGCGGATTTCATAATCGAACTTTTCGCGCTCGCGCTTCAGTCGGTCGAGAATGCCGGTCACTTCGGCTTTGACCGTGGCGAGATCCTCCTCGAGCAGGAAGCGGCGGTCGATGGTCAGCCGGCAAGAATCGGGCACGTTGGGCGAGGGCAGGCCGGGCCGGAAATCCTCGGTCTGGCCGCCATGGATGGAATTGATGTTCATGGTCGAGCGCCTGGCGCCTTCCGGCACCACCGGCATGCGCGTGATCTTGCGGTCGAGCGCCGGAAACAACTCGTCCTCGAAGGCCCGCAGGACGGCGCCCATGTGGCGCACCGCATTGTCGCCGAGAAACGGCATCGAACCGTGCGCGATCTCTCCCTTGGTCTCGATCTCCGCCCACCAGACGCCGCGATGGCCAAGGCAGATGCGGTCCTTGTTCAACGGCTCGGGGATGATGACGTGGTCGACCTTGGGTTTCGAGAAATAGCCGAGCCTGGCCAGATGGGCGACGCCGCCGAAGCCGCCGGACTCCTCATCGACCGTGCCTGAGATCTCGATGGCGCCGGGAAAGTCGGGGAAGACTTCCATGAAGGCTTCGACAGCGATGATGGAGGCGGCGAGGCCGCCCTTCATGTCGCAGGCGCCGCGGCCATAGACCTTGCCGTCCCTGATGACGCCGGCAAAGGGATCCACGGTCCAGCCCTCGCCGGCCTCAACCACGTCTATATGCGAATTGAAGTGGACGCAGGCGCCGGGTGACCGGCCGTCGAAACGGGCGACGACATTGACGCGCGGATAGCGATCGGTGTCGCCGGGCGTGCCTTCGGCGCGGATGAACTCGGTCTCAAAGCCACGTTTCCTTAGCCGCGCACCGATATAGTCGGCGCATGGCCTGTAGGCTTCGCCGGGTGGATTGACGGTCGGAAAACGGATCAGGTCGGCGGTCAGCGCCACCAACTCGTCGCGCCTGATATCGATTGCCTTGAGGAGTCGCTCGTTCATGCCGCGATTTGAGCAGCGATCGCCGTGGTTTTGCAAGCCCGTCGATCAAACCGTGCAACGTGTCCCTGCGGCAACTATCGCGGGAAATCGTTCAAATTAGCTGCTTTGGATTGGCGAATTGATCAAGGACTGTGTGTTATCCGTTCACCGCCATTAAAAAGGTGAAAAAGAACGTGATGGCGAGCAGGCAAGGGGCAATCAAAGGGGTTTGATCGCATGAAAATGTCATTTCTCAAGGCAGCAGTATTGGTTGTTGCGCTGTTTGGCGCATCGGTCGCAGGTGAGGCGGCCACATTGGTGGCGAATATCGACGTGTCGTCGCAGACAATGACGGTCCGCTATGGCGCTTCGGTCTATCGGTGGGCCGTGTCGACCGCTCGGCCAGGCTATTTCACGCCACGCGGCACCTACCGGCCGCAACGCACGGCGCGGATGTGGTATTCGCGCAAATACGAAATGTCGCCGATGCCTTATTCCGTATTCTTCCATGGCGGCTATGCCATCCATGGAACAGGCGCCGTCAGGCAGCTCGGCCGCCCGGCTTCGCATGGCTGCGTGAGGCTGCATACGGCAAATGCCGCGGCATTCTATTCGATGGTGCGCGAGGTCGGATTCGGCAATACGCGCATTGTCGTCACCAATTAGGCAATTGGCGGTTCACTGATATTGGCTTTGTCTGCTGGCGGAGGAACTCACGTTCCCGCCAGCGGCTTGCTCAGGTATCTGAGGCGGGAGCCGGGTTCGGCCGCTTTTTTCGCCGCCAGTTGCTGATCTCCCACCTTTTGTGGAACCACATCCACTGGCCGGGATCCTCGCGCACCCAGCGCTCGACGACGTCGTTCAGCATCTGGGTGGTGGCGTGGACGTCGACGCTGCCGTCGGCGGTGCGCGGCAAGACCAGCTTGTTCTCGATCTCGAGCCGGAAGCGGTTGCCCGGCAACCTGACGCAACGCGCCGGATAGACATCGCAGTCATAGTGACGGGCAAGGGTGCCGAGCACGCGGTTGCTCTGGCAGGGACGGCCGAAGAAGGTGGTGTCCAGGCCGTTGGAGAATTTCTGGTCGACGAGAACGCCGATATTGCCGCCATTCTCCAAGACTCCCGCTAGCGCGAACGAGGCACCAGCCATCGAAGGCAGCAAGCCTCCCATGGTCGACCGCCTTGTCGAAAGGATGTAGTCGGCCAGGTAGGGGTTGTTGGGCGGCCGAAACAGCGCCGTGATGTTCATGCCGAAGGTCGCGGCCGCCACCGGCAGCAGCTCGAAATTGCCGAGATGGCCGGTGAAGACGATATGCGGCTGCTTCTCGGCCGCGATCTCGACGAAATGCTCTGTTCCCTTGACCTCGACCCGACCCGGCTTGCCGCCGGCGGGGTCATAGTCGAACAGGGCGTCCAAAAAGATATATTCGGCGGCAAGGCGGGCCATGTTGCCCCACATGTCGGACGCGATGGCCTGGATTTCACCATCATTCTTTTCCGGATAGGCCTTGCGCAGATTGTCGATGGCGACTTGGTGGCGCCCGACCCTTGGGCCGATGAGGCGAGCCGTGCGGTCGGCAAAATTCAGCGCGCTGTCGACCGGCAGCAGGCGCAGCAGCGACATGATGATCATCGCCGCGCGCGCGACAAGCCAGTAATTCATCTGGCGCAGTTGTCTGCCATAGCGAAATGTCAGATCCCGGCGAACCTTCTTGAGCACGGAAATCGAGGCTCTAGGCGATGCGCAGGATGATCTTGCCGAAGACGTCGCGGCCTTCCATGCGCTTCAGCGCGGCATCGATATCGTCGAAGCCGACCTCGGTGTCGATGACAGGCGCGACCTGCCCCGCGGCCATCTTCTGCATGGCGTTGGCCATGTTCTCCATGCGGCAACCGAAGGATCCGAGCAGTTTCAACTGCTGCTGGAAGAGCTGCATCAGGTTGATCTGCGTCGACACGCCCGAGGTCGAGCCGCAGGTCACTAGGCGGCCACCGCGCTTCAGGCACAGCATCGAGCCGGCAAAGGTGTCGGTGCCGACATGCTCGAACACGACGTCGACGCCCTTCTTCTTCGTCAGCTTGCGCACGACACCTTCGAAGCGGTCGTCGCGGTAGTTGATGACGTGGTCGGCGCCGAGCGCCTTGGCCTTGTCGATCTTGTCGTTCGAGCCGACCGTGGTGATGATCGTGCAGCCCATCCGCTTGGCCAACTGGATAGCCGCCGAACCGATGCCCGATCCGCCGGCATGGACAAGGATCGTCTCGCCGGGCTGCAGCCTGGCATTGTCGAACAGCATGTGCTCGACGGTGCCGAAAGTAACGGGTGCTACCGCGGCCCCGATGTCGGTCACGCCGGGCGGGGCGGGGACCAGCAGGCGCGCCGGCAGGTTGATCTTCTCCTGCGCGAAGCCGTCGAGATGGAAGCCGTGAACGCCCGAAACATGTTCGCACAGATTGTCGCGGCCTTCGTGGCAGGCGCGGCAGAGGCCGCAGGTGCGCGCGCCGTAGATCGACACCAATTGTCCGGGAAGCAGGCTGGAAACGCCGGGACCGACCGTCTCGACCTCGCCGGAAGCCTCGGCGCCGACGACCAGCGGCAGCTTGCGCTTGGCGAAGGCCATGCCACGCCAGCCCCAGACGTCGATATGGTTCAGCGCCACTGCCCTGATGCGCAGCGTGACCTCGCCAAGCGCGGGGGGTGGCGGAGATGGCAGGTCCACCGTTTCAAGGCGGCGGTCCTCGATAAGTTGCAGTGCGCGCATGGAGCCTGTCGGTTCTGTTAAGCGGAAAGGGCTCGCTTAGACCGGTTCCCGCGCCATGACAAGGCAAGTGTTCTGGCCGCCGAAGCCGAAGGAGTTCGACAGTACAGTGCGAACCTGTGCATCGCGCTTCTTGTTCGGCACGACGTCGAGCACGATCGCAGGGTCGGGATTGTCATAGTTGATGGTCGGGGGAATGACGCTTTCGCGCATCGTCATCAGCGAAAACGCCGCTTCGACCGCGCCCGCCGCCGACAGCGTGTGGCCGATCATCGACTTATTGGACGAGATCGGCATAGAGCCGATGCGCTCGCCAAACACCGTCGACAGCGACAGGTGCTCCATCTTGTCGTTTTCCGGCGTCGAGGTGCCGTGGGCGTTGACATAGTCGATCTCGTCTTCGCCGAGGCCCGCATCGGCAAGTGCGGCCCGGACAGCGGCAATCGCCGGCGAACCGTCCGGCTTGGAGCGGGTGCGGTGGAAATCGTCGGCCTTTTCGCCACAGCCGCTGAGGATGCCAAGAACGGCGGCCCCACGGGCGAGCGCCGCCTCCAGCGATTCCAGCACCAGAGCGCCGGACCCCTCCGCCAATACAAAGCCGTCACGGTCTTTGGAAAACGGCTTGGAAGCCTTTTCCGGATTGTCGTTGTGAGTGGAAAGAGCCGACAGCAGCGAGAAGCGGATCAGCGCCTCGGCGGTTGCCGAACCGTCGGCGCCGATCGACAGGGCCCGGTCGCATTCGCCACGGCGGATCGCCTCGACGCCGAGCTGGATGGCGGTCGCGCCGGAAGCGCAAGCCGTCGAGAGCGTGATCGGCAGGCCGCGCGTGCCGAACCGGTCGGCGAGCCGGTCGGCGATCGACCCGAACTGGGTGGTTTCGAAGACATCAAGCTCCTTCAGGCCGCGCGCCACACGCAGCAGCCTTTCGGCGCCGGAATCCTGTTTGTCGGAATTGTAGAGCGAAAAGCGGTCGTGCCAGTCGAGTTCGACCGGTGGCGAGGCGAGGAACAGAGGGCCGCCGAAATCACCGGAATTCAGCCCGGCTTCGCCAACGGCCTCCGTCGCCGCGGTTTCCGCCAGCTCGTAGGTGAGGAGGCTTGCTCCCTTGGAGCTCGACGGCAGAAAGTCGACCATGCCGGAGATGCGCGTGTTGAGGTGATCGACCGGGAAACGGGTGATCGGGTGGATGCCCGACTTGCCCGAAGTCAACGCTGCCCAATTATCTGATTTGCCGACGCCGAGCGAGGTCACCACCCCGATGCCGGTGACGGCGACAACGGGCCTGCCCATGTGATCTCTGAACTTGGCCATCCGGGAGCCCCTCTTAATCTCTGCGGCATGATCGGGAAACGCCGCCTCAGGCGGCGTTGACCAGCGCCATGCCCTCGAATTGGTGATAGCCGATCGCCGTCGCAAGGACGCTCGCGGGAATGCCTTCGAATGGCTTTTCGGCCGTAGCGTCAAAAACAGGGTAGGCGGCCTTGCGGTCGACAGCCAATGCCGCCAGCGCCACGGCGAAGGGGAACTGTGCTTCCTTCATATGCCCGGTCAGCGTCGAAAAACCGCGCGTGGCGATTGCCGGATCGGCATCGAGCGCTGATTTCTCGGCAATGGTTGCCGCATGTGCGCCGGATGCGCCGGACATGGCGAGCAGCTTGCCGTTCGGCGGCGCCGCCTGTTTGAGCAGGAGAGCGATCTCGGCATCGAGTTCTCCGCGCGACCGCCTGGCGCGGCCGGACACGATTTGTCCGAGCTCCGCGTAAATCTTGCGCCCGCGGCTTGCCGCGTGTTCGCGCTGCTCAAGCACCAGGAAGGCCCCGCCGGAACCTGACACCACGCCGCCGCCCTCGGCGCCCTGCCTTTGCCAGACAGGCTTCCACGGGCCGCGATGCAGATAACCGGCCAGTTCATAGCCGAGCAGCATGTCGGAATGTTCAGTCTGGAAGGCGCCGCCGACCAGGATGTGCGTCGACTGGCCGGAGCGGATGCGCGCGGCCGCGGTCTCGACGGCGGCGACGCCAGCGCCTTCCTCGCCCATGAAGGTGCGCGACGAGCCCGTCACCTTGTGGACGATGGAGATGTTGCCTGCGAGCAGATTGGAAAGCTGCGCCAGGAACAGAGTTGGGCGCAGCTCGGTGGTCAGCTTCTCGTTGAGCAGCACGTCGCGGTCGTTGCGGTTTTCCGAAGCGGCGAGAATGTCTGCGTCGACCGCTTCGTCGCGCTCGCCGCCGCCGGCTGCCACGACCATGTCCATGGTGGTGCACAGCTCGTCATGGCCCTTGATGCCGGCATCGTCCAGGGCGAGGCCCGCGGCATAGGTGCCGAGCCTCTGCCATGTCTCCATCTGCCGCTGGTCGCCGCGCTTGGCGATCTGAAGGTTCCAGTCGATCTCGGGCAGCGGATGGACGGTGTAGGGTGCAAAGCGCCCGGCTTCGAGCACCGGCTCCCGGCCGGGTTGCGCCAGCTTCTGCCAATGGGCGTCAGGACCTTCCCCCAGCGAGGAAACAAGGCCGATACCTGTGATGACGACGTCGTGGGGGCTGCTCATGGGCGGCTTTGTGGGTCAGGCGGCGGAGCGCGTCAAGTCACGCGCCCTGATGACCTCAGGCGGTCTTGGCGGCAACCAGCGCGTCGATCTTGGCGCACAGGTTCTTCATGACGAAGTAATCGTCGGTCGAAGCCTTGCCGTCATTGACTTCCTGGGTCCACTTTTCCAGCGGCACCTTGATGCCGAATTCCTTGTCGATGGCGAAGACGATGTCGAGGAAGTCGAGGCTGTCGATACCGAGGTCGTCAATGGTGTGGCTCTCGGGCGTGATCGTGTCGATATCGATCTCGCTGGTATCGGCAATGATCTTGGCGACTTTGTCGAACGTGGTGGAGTTCGTGGTGGACAAGGGCTCTTCCTTCTTTGCGGGCGGAATCTGTCCGCATTCGTTTGGGCGCTGTCTAATCGGTTTTTTCCGACAGGAAAAGGCCTGATAAGCCGGGCGCAGATGGGCAGGGCGCCCAGGAAACGCAAGAAGGGCCGCCGGTTGACCCGGCGGCCCTTCCATTGACGCAACGTAAGCTCAGCTGTCGCGGAGCTTGACCAGGTCGTTCAGCAGCCCGCCCGTTCCGTTGTGGACGGTCAGCCGCTCGACCTTGCCGGCGATGGTTTCCAGAGCCTCGAGCTCCTTCAACCGCAGCATCACCGGGTTTTCCGCCATCACCCTGGCAGTGTTGAGCAGGGAACGCGTGGCGTTCGTCTCCTCGCGCCGGCGGATGACGTTGGCCTCGGCCTGCTTTTCGGCCGAAACCACCTGGTTGAGGATCTCGCGCATCTCGCCCGGCAGGATGACATCCTTGAGCGCGATATCGCTGACCTCGACCCCGATCTCGGCCATGTCGGCCCGGACCTTGGCCGCCGCCTCTTCGTCGACCGTCACCTTCTTTTCAAGGATCTGGTCGAGGGTGAGCGCGCCCAACGTCTTGCGGAAGGCGTACTGCAGGGCGCGGTAGAGGGCCTCGGAGAAGTCCTTCACCGCGCTCACCGCCTTGACCGGATCGACGACCCGGTATTCGGCGGCGATGTTGACGCGGATCGTGACGCGATCCTTGGTCAGCACTTCCTGCCCGGCGACGTCGAGCGACTGGCGCTTGAGGTCGACGACCTTGATCTGCACCATCCGTCCGACGTTCCAGAAGCCGTGCACGCCAGCGGCAAGCGTCCGCACAAGGACACCGTCGATGAACAGCAGCCCGGCCTGGCCGTCGACAACCGGGTGAACGGACATCATTTCCGCCTTCCGAGCCTGGCCGAGCCGGCGCATGACCGGCGGATCGATGGCAAGATCGGCCGAGGTGTCGATCACCGTCACCTTCCACGGTCCGGCATCGGTCCACAGCACCAGCTTGCGGTCCGGCGCCAGCACGGAATGGAGGTTGCCGTCACGCTCGATGACGGCGACTTCCGTGCGTCCGGTGCGGATGACGGTAAAATGACGCGCGGCCACGTCCGGGAGCTTGTCGAACAACGCCTTCTCGTACACCGAAACGAATTCCGGGTTCTTCAGATCGTGCCGGGACACCTCAAGGCTCTGGTTCCGGTTGGCGAGCCAGTGCTCACCCGGCAGCAGGACAGCCTTGATCTCCCCCTTGTGGAGGGTGAGGGCACGTTCGTTTTCTCTTACGAGGACGCGCTCGCGCCCAAGAACCTTGTCGAGAATAGTCGTCATTGTCTTACTCCTGTCGGGCATGGCCCCATGCGAGGCGTCACGTCATGCGTCGATCTTCCCTTCGTTTCTCGTTTCACTTCGAATTCCGGCACGAATGATCCAGGGACTGGTGGCATCAATCCGTGGCGGGCCCCCGGGAGCGGATCGCGGGGCAGCGAAGCGGGCGCCGGAGGCCAAAACCTCCCTTGCCGGCGACGCTGCGCCTTGACCATCACCGCGAGCCTGGCCGCGAGCCGATGGCATCGGACCTTTCGATACGGCTTTGGCCCGAAGGCTTCGGCCGTCCGTCAGGTCTTCAGCATTCCAGTCCCCGGACCGTTTTCAGATAACACCTGGCAGGGTGCTGGCTTATCAGGCCAATGGAGAAGGAATCGAACCTTCGACAATCAGATTATGAGTCTGATGCTCTAACCAAACTGAGCTATCCGTGGTGCAGACGACGGGACTCGAACCCACAACCTCCGGATTAAGTCCGGCGCTCTCCCAATTGAGCTACATCCACGATCCCAATCCCCAAAGCGGCGCCGTATACAGGGCGGCAAAGCCGCCTGCACGGGCGGAGACGAAAGCTCCAACCGTTGTGCTCGCTTCGGTTTTCGTGACCGGGAGCGCGCCTATAGCCCCTGCGACGGGTTGTCGCAAGCGGCATTGTCGCGGCCAAATCGCGGCTTCTTGCGGCGGTGGCATTTCGGCAACACTGGTTGCCGCGCCTGCGATCGGGAGCTGCGGTCTCAGAAGGTGACGCGGCCGAGTACGCGCAAGCCGTCGCCTTGCGGCTCGACCACCACCGCTTCGCCTTCGCGCGGCGAAACGCCGGTCAGCGCCACGATGTTTTCGAGATGGGTGACCATGACCATATTGTCGGAACCGGTATAGGCGCGGATTTCCTTCATAACCGCCGCGATCTGCGCCGCCTTGTCCGCCGCATCGCTCTTCAAAAGGTCGAGGGGGGCAAAAAGCTCCGGCTCGGCCTCGAAGGCGGTGCGCGCCGTGTCGAGGCAGCGGCAATAGCGGCTGGACAAAATGCGCTCGATGGGAGCCGCGCGGGCGGCAAACAGGGCGCCGATCTTGCTTGCCTGCTGCTTGCCGCGCGCCGACAGATTGACCTGGGTGGCGCAATTGCCGATCTCGAAATTGGCCGGGTCGGTGGTGCCGGTGACCATAGCGTGGCGCAGCAGCACGACATGGCCGCCGTCGCGCAGCAGCGCCCAGCCGGCGTCCGTCGCGTGCGCGGCGGCGGGGACGACAAGCAGGAACAACGCCAAGGCTAACCGGATCATCGCCACCCTTCCATGAGTCCGTATCGGGCTCCAACCATTCGCATATAGAGATTGGAACGCGGGCACAAAGACAAGCCGGGCGTCGGCCGCGTCTCAAGCCTCACTTTTTGGCGAGCTGCTGCTTCACCAGATCGATCTTCTGGTCGGTGAGCGGGATGGGGATTGTGTAGCCGGCTTCGGTAAAGCCCTGTTTGGCGTTCTCGAAGAACGCGATCGCCTTGAGGTATTCCGGCTTGCCGCCGCCATAGCTGGCGCGGTTCCAGTGGATGTCGCCAAGGTTGTTCTGTTCGAAGGCCCACTGCATGGGCTGACTTTCCCTGGTGAACACTTTCAGCGTCGCCGTGAAAGCCGCCTCGGCGTTATCGAGATATTTGCCGGTCCGTTCGATGTTGCCGAGGTTGAGGAGGCTCATACCGATACCGTTCTGGGCGTTGGCCCAGTCGACGGGTGCCGTCTCGATGGTCAACACTTCAAGCGCCGCACGCCGCGCGGCGATCGAATCCTGCAAGGTCCTGGGGTCGGCATTGCTCATGCTCAACCAGTGCAGCGTCGAGCCGAGGCCAGCCTGGGTCAGCGCCCATTGCCGCGGGTTGGTCTCGCGTTTGTACTCGCGCAAAGCTTCGCGGTAGGCGGCAATCGCCTCGCTGTAGTGTTCGGGCTTGTCCGTCACGCCGCCAAGAAGCTGGAGCGTGTTGCCGAGATTGTAGTAGCTCATCGCCCAATCAAGGGGAAATTTCCGTCTGACATAGACCTGGCGGGCCGCCTGGAATGCCGCGGCCGACTGCTCCAGCCTGGATGCGTCGCGGGTGCGCTGGCCAAGCGTCTGGTAGATCGAGCCGAGATTGTTCTGCGCCGACGCCCAATCCATCGGGAAGCGCTGCTTGGTGAACACCGTCAATGCATCGTCATAGGCTGCCGCCGCCTCTTCAAGCGTGCCGGTGCCCATGTCGAAACGGGCGACACCACTCAGCGCATTGCCGAGGTTGAGCCGGCTGGTGGCCCAGGAGACGGGGAATGTGTCGCGGGTTCGCACTTCGAGCGCGGCGCGAAAGGCGTCGACGGCCTCGTTGATCCTGGCCTTGTCGTTGAGCTGGATGCCGAGGGTCACAAGTGTGTTGCCAAGATTGTTCTCGACCATCGCCCATTCGACCGGCGTCTTCTGGCGCGTGTATTCCTCGAGCGCCAGCCGGTAGGCCGCTTCCGCCCGGGCCAGATGCTCGCCGCCGGGTTCACGTTCGGAGAGCGCATAGAGCGCGAGGCCAAGATTGTTCTGCGAGGAAGCCCAGTCGAGGGGAACCTTGTCGCGCGGGCGCTTTTCCAGCGTGGCACGCATCGCCGCCACCGCCTCGTTCAAGCGCTTCGGGTCGCTCTCGCGTTCGCCGATCTTCAACAGCACGTTGCCGAGATTGTTCTGGGCGGCGGCCCAGTTGAGATCGTCTTTCACACGTTCGAACACAGCCAGCGAATCGCGAAAGATCTGCGCGGCCTCTTCGAGATGCGCGGTCTCGGTCTCGCGCTCGCCGATGTTCTGCAGCACCACGGCCGTAGTCGAAGACCAGCGCCGACGCGTCGGCCCGCTTGGCGTAGATCTCGGCATCGGCGATGCGCTTCTGCTTGATCAATTCCTCGGCCTGATCGACCGTGTCGTTGGTCGCCTCGACCCGCCCCACGGCATCATCGAGGAATTTTCGCGCCGTGGCGATCGCGCCCTGGCCGATGGCCTTGTCGGCGGAAGCGACCAGACGCTTAATCTCCGGGTCGTCGGTGCGCAACGCGGCGCGCTCGGACATCATCTTCTTCAGGCGCTCGGCCTGCGCATCGAGCACTTTCCGCAGGTCGGTCGGATCTTCGGGGATTTTCTCGGTGCCGAGTGCCCGCAGCACGCCATAGAGTGCATCTAGCGGCACGCCCTGCTGCAGCGATGCCAGTTCCACCTGTGCCCGCTTGGGGTCCGGCAGCTCGGAAATGGTCAGCAGCAACTGCCGCCGCTCACCGGTGATCAGCCCGTCATCGCCGGTCGGCTCCAGCGGAGCCACGCCGAAATAGAGCAGGCGGCGCAGGCTTTCGTTGACCCAGGGGCGCTGCTTCGCCTTGGTGTCGAGATAGACCTCTTCTGTGACCATGCGCATGACCGAGCCGAATTCGGTGCCTTTCATCGCCGCGAGGTGGCGCAGCAGGGCGGCCGCATAGGGGCTGTTTTCGCCAGCGGCGCCATCGAGCGCCGGACGGCCGGGTTCCGCGGCGAAGCCGATCACCGTGCCGAGGCTCGCATCGGCCGCCGGCTCGTTGCCGAGGGCCCTGGCGCCGCGCACCGGTTCCAGTCCCCCCGCGCCGATCGGCTCGGCCGAAGCGGTCGGCGCACGCCGCACCACGGCACTTGATGGAAACGGATTGGTGCGGCAGGCATCGAGCAGCACGATCGTCACCGGCACCGTCTTCTTCAATTCGTCTATGACGGCGGAAATCGGCACCAGTGCCTGATCGGCATCCTTGAGCGACGAGACATCGGCGTCGACCGGAACCAGATAATTCTCGCCACCGGCCTCGATGCCGTGACCCGAGTAGTAGATGAGAGCGACGTCGGCGCCCTCGGCATCCTCGACGAAGCGTTCGAGGTCGCGCTTTAGCTTGCTGGCATCGCGGTCGGTGACGTTGCGGGCGTCGAAACCGAGATCGGTCAACATCTTGGCCATGTCGCGGGCATCATTGGCCGGGTTGGGCAAGGCAGCGATGTGTTCGTATCTGGACTGACCGACGATCAGCGCCACGCCCTTGAGGTCTTTTGCCTCGGCAGCCTGAAGCATCGACGCGGCCACGGAGACAAGCATGGCGACAAACAATGTCAGCCACGCACGCCCGAAAAGACGCAGTTTCGAGGTTTCGACAAAGGTCATTTGTCGTTCCGCCCTGATGATCCAAACCCTCTATAACCCTGGCAGCCGACGATGATCAAATTCGGGCGCGATTGCGCCGCGACCGTGGCTCGCCTATCCCTGAAAAATGTCTCCGCTCACCGAAACCGTCCTGTTCGTCTTCAGTCTTGTCGCGCTCGGCTATCTCGCCGGGTACACAGGCTATCTGAGACCGGCGAGCGGCGAGGGGATATCCGACTTCGCGGTCTCCGTGGCAATGCCGCTGCTTCTGTTCCAGACCATGGTCAAGGCCGATTTCCATGGCGTGGCGCCATGGCCGCTATGGGGTGCCTATTTCACCGCCGTGGCGATCACCTGGGCGGCGGGCCATGTCGTCACCACGCGAATCTTTGGTCGCGATGCGCGAGCCGGGGTCGTCGGCGGGGTGTCATCGGCCTATTCCAATGTGGTGCTGCTCGGTGCCCCCTTCATCCTTGGCATATTTGGTCCGAGCGGCTTCGAAGTGCTGTCGCTGCTGGTCTCGGTGCATCTGCCGATCATGATGATGGCTTCGATCGTGCTGTTCGAGATGTTCGGCCGGGGCAGCGGCGACCATGTGCATCCGTTGCGCGTCATCCGCAGCTTCCTGAGACGGCTGTTCATAAATCCGCTGATCATCGGCATTCTCTTGGGGCTGGCATGGCGGCTCAGCGGCGTGCCGTTGCCCGGTCTCGTCATGCGGCTGGTCGATGCGCTGGCGAATACGGCCGGGCCGGTGGCGCTGTTTGCCATGGGGCTCAGCCTGCGCCGCTTCGGCATATCAGGCAATGTCCGCCCGGCCTTGGCGCTTTCGGTGCTCAAGCTGTTCCTGATGCCGGCGCTGGTCCTTGTCTTCGTCTGGCTGCTCGGCCTGCCGCCTTTGACTGCCAAGGTGGCGGTCGTGGTGGCGGCGCTGCCGTCCGGCATCAATTCCTATCTCATCGCCGTCCAGTTCAACACCGGCCAGGCGCTGGCATCGAACCAGATGACCATCGCCACGGCTTGCGCGGTCCTCACCACCGCCTTCTGGCTGACGGTGGTCCTGCATGTCTTCGGGTGAGATTGACGACGGCGCATGCCAACCCGCCCTCGTCTTGCGCTGGTCCAACCCCTATATGCCATCTTGCGATTGCTTGCGGGGCTTTCCCTAGGTTAAGAGCAATGGCTCCAGCGTGCGGCCCTGCCTGCGCTTTACCGAAGACATCCAGATAGCGGCCCGTGAGCGCCGAACGGAGGCTAGACCATGCTTCAGAAAACCAGCCATTTCATGCGCCAGGCCAATCTCATCAACGGCGAATGGGTGCAGGCCGACAGCGGCCAGACGGTCGATGTGAACAATCCAGCCACCGGCCTCAAGATCGGCACGGTGCCGAAGTCGGGCAAGGCCGAGACACGCCGCGCCATCGAGGCGGCCGACGAAGCTTTCAAGACCTGGCGCAAGACGACCGCGCTCGAACGCTCCAAGCTGCTGCGCAAGCTGCATGATGCGATGATGGACAATCAGGACGTACTGGCTGAACTGCTCACCATCGAGCAGGGCAAGTCGCTGTTCGAGTCCAAGGGCGAGATCGGTTCGGCTGCCGCCTACATCCTGTGGTTCGCCGAGGAAGGCCGCCGTACTTATGGCGACGTCGTGCCCTCGCCATGGGCGGACCGTCGCATCCTGGTGACCAAGGAACCGGTCGGCGTCATTGCCGTCATCACACCGTGGAATTTCCCGTCCTCGATGCTGGCCCGCAAACTCGGTCCCGCACTTGCCGCAGGCTGCACCGCCGTGGTCAAGCCGGCCTCGCAGACGCCGTATTCGGGTCTCGCCTGGGGAGCGCTGGCCGAAGAAGTCGGCTTTCCCAAGGGCGTCGTCAACATCCTGACCGGCGCCGCTGGCGAGATCGGCGACGAAATCTGCGCCAATCCGCTGGTCAAGAAGATCACCTTCACCGGCTCGACCGAGGTCGGCAAGATCCTGATCCAGAAATCGTCGGTCACCGTCAAGAAGGTGTCGATGGAGCTCGGCGGCAACGCGCCGTTCATCGTCTTCGACGACGCCGATGTCGAGCGTGCCGTGGCCGGCGCGATCACCGCCAAATATCGCAATTCCGGCCAGACCTGCGTCTGCACCAACCGCTTCCTCGTCCAGGCCGGTGTTTACGACAGGTTCGTGGAGAAGCTCGCCGCGGCCAGCAACGGACTGAAGGTCGGTTCCGGCCTCGAAGAGGGCGTCCAGCAGGGGCCGCTGATCGACGAGAAGGCGGTCGAGAAGGTCGAGGAGCTGATCGCCGATGCCACCTCGAAGGGCGGCAAGGTCGTCGCCGGCGGTCATCGCCATGCGCTGGGCGGCTCGTTCTTTCAGCCGACGGTCATCGCCAACGCGACGCCGAAAATGCGCTTCATGAAGGAAGAGATCTTTGGCCCGGTCGCACCCGTGTTCAAGTTCGAAACCGAGGAAGAGGCCGTCGCGCTCGCCAACGACACCGAGTTCGGCCTTGCCTGTTATTTCTACACCGGCGATCTTGGCCGCGCCTTCCGGGTCATGGAACGCCTGAAATACGGTATGGTCGGCGTCAATGAAGGCCTGATCACCACTCCGGAAGCGCCGTTCGGCGGCGTCAAGGAATCCGGACTTGGCAAGGAAGGCGGACATCAGGGCATCGAGGATTACCTCGATACCAAATATGTGTGCATCGGCGGCCTCGGCCTCTGATAGGCTGGTGCTGGGGCAGGCTGGTAAACCTGCCCAGGCTGAACAACCAGCCGAAGTCCTTTGGATCCACTGGCATTTGCGGGCATGATGATGAAGGACGGCGAGGTTTTCGGCACGACGCAGGCAGGCGAACCGATCCGCCGCTTTACGATCAGGGGCGGCGGCCTCACGGCCAACGTCATCGGGCTTGGCGCCATCGTCCAGGACCTGCGCCTGATCGGGCACGACGCGCCGCTGGTCCTCGGCTACAACAATCTGGAGGCCTATGAGACCGACACTGGCTTCTTCGGGGCCGTTGTTGGGCGCTACGCCAACCGCATCGGCGACGGCCGCTTCACAATTGGCGGCAACCGCTACCAGACCGAGCGCAACTTCCTGGACAAGCATACGCTGCATGGCGGCTCGCAAGGCTACTCCCACCGCCCATGGGCGGTTTCGCTGCATGGCAGGGACTTCGTCACGCTGACATTGCACGATCCCGATGGCGCGATGGGCTTTCCCGGGGCGCTCGACGTTACCTGCACCTACCGGCTGAAAATTCCCGGCACGCTCAGCGTCGAACTGACGGCGACCTGCGAGGAGCCGACGCCGTGCAATCTCACCCAGCATTCCTACTTCAACCTCAATGATGGCGGCACGGGCGACATTCTCGACCACAGGATGATGCTGAACGCCGGCGCCTATCTGCCTGTCGACGGCGACATGATCCCGACCGGCGTGGTCAAGCCGGTCGACGGCACGCCCTTCGATTTTCGTCAGGCGCGGCCGCTGCGCATGGAGACCGAGGGCGAGCAGCTGCCCTACGACCAGAATTTCTGCCTGGCCGCGGCGCGCGGGCCGCTCAAACAGGCAGCGTGGGTGCAAGGGGCGAATTCCGGCGTCGAAATGGAAGTCTGGACCACGGAACCCGGTGTCCAGCTCTACACCGGGCAATATGTGACGCCACGCATCGGTCTGGAAGGACGGAACTATAAGGCCTTCAGCGGCTTCTGCCTGGAGCCGCAGATATGGCCCGACGCGCCGAACCGGCCCTATTTTCCGCAGGCGACGCTATGGCCGGGCGCGATCTACCACCACGTGACCGAATATCGCTTCCGGCAGAATTAGCTTTTTCAGAGCTTGTCGAACGCCGCTCGTAGCGTCTCGAACGGCGCCAGTGCGCCGCGGACCTGCACCACGGCAGCGGCAACGCGATGGGCTCGCCGGGCGGCTTCCTGTGGGCTGTGGCCGGCAAGACGAGCGGCGAGATAGCCGCCATTGAAGGAATCCCCGGCACCTGTCGTGTCCACGGGCACCGCGACATGGATTGCGGCGACCTCCCGCAGCGCTCCACCCTCGGCAATCAACGCCGGCGCTTCGCCGTTCTTGACCACGACCTCCCTGACCAATTGACCGAGGCGATCAGCGGTCGCCTGCGGTGTGTCGTCGCCGAACAGCGTCTGTTCGTCCGGGAAAGTCGGCAATGCGATGTCGGTGACGGCAAGCGCTTCGACGATCGCTGCCCGCGCGTCCTCGCGGCGGCGCCAGAGCCGTGGCCGATAATTCGGATCAAAGGCGATCAGCGAGCCCGCCGAGCGTGCCTTAGCCACAGCCGCCAGCAGTGCCTTGCGCGGGGCCTCGTCGAGAATTGCCAAAGTGATTCCGGAAAAATACACAA
The DNA here is from genome assembly GCF_037179605.1 of Mesorhizobium salmacidum (SeqCode). Classification (NCBI taxonomy): domain Bacteria; kingdom Pseudomonadati; phylum Pseudomonadota; class Alphaproteobacteria; order Hyphomicrobiales; family Phyllobacteriaceae; genus Mesorhizobium; species Mesorhizobium salmacidum (SeqCode). Next base: position 103,079 of record NZ_JAPYKS010000007.1, on the reverse strand, counting down.
GCTCCTGATTTTCTAGGTTTTTCGACAATGCCGCTGGATCCGACGCAAGCTGCCTGGCGGCGGCGTCGCTACGCCAGTAGGTGAAGGAGCGCTCGGCGCCGGTCAGCGTGATCGCATAGAGGCCGGGGCGGGCGCCCGGTATCACCGGACTGGAGCCGATGCCGATGCCGTTTTCGGCGAAGAAGGCGATCTGGCCCTGTGAGAAGGGGTCGTCGCCGAAGGCCGAGACATAGGTTGCCGGCCGGTCAGGGCTGAGCGCATGCAGCGCCCACAGCGTGTTGAACGTGTCGCCGGCAAAGCCCATGCGCCAGTTCGGGCCGGTCTGTCCCGACAGTTCGAGCATGCATTCGCCGATCGAGGCGACGCCGTTTCCCACCATCTGCAATCCTCCAGTGATTTCGGTGCTGTAGCTTTTTGCCGGACGCAGCGCCATGCTTGGCAAGCAGGCTTTTTTCCGCCACAGCGTTTTCCCACAGGCTGGCGGGACGCGATCCGCCCGGCAGAACGTTATCCGCAGAAGAGGAACCGGTTTGGCATCGTTATGGCGTTATTTCCTGGCAGGTCTTGGTCTGGCTGCTTTGCTGGTCGGCGTTCTCGCGGCCGTCTATCTGACGGCGCCGCATTCGGCACAGCCCGTCGGCCCGGATGTCTCGCGGACCAAGAAAACCGACAACGGATTGTACGTAGCGAGTTTCGTGCCGGAACACGGCGTGGTGCGGCAGGGCGAGCTGGAATCCTGGCTGCTGACGCTGAAGACAAAGACAGGGGCTTCAGTGGAGCGAGCCGCGATCACCATCTCCGGCGGCATGCCGCAACACAATCACGGTCTGCCGACCAGCCCGCAGGCGACCGATTATCTGGGCGAGGGACGCTACCGGATCGAAGGGGTGAAATTCACCATGAGCGGCTGGTGGCAACTGCGTTTCGCCATATCGTCCGGCGCGGGCTCCGACACTGTGCTGTTCAACGTGGTGCTGTGAGCGGTCGATGAGGCGCTTTTTCTGCTTTTTTGCGCTGACGGTGGCGGCCATCCTTGCCGGTTGCGGCAAGCCGGATTTTTCCGATGCCGAGAAGAAAATGATTGCTTCACTGGCATTGAACACACTGCCAGCGCTGAAGCCGGACACCACCAATCGCTTTGCGGACGTGCCAGCCGCTGCCGCACTCGGCTCGACGCTGTTCTTCGACGTCGGGATGAGTCGCGATGGCACTGTGTCCTGCTCGACCTGCCACAAGATAGACCGCCAGTTCCAGGACGACCTGCCGCAGGCGGTCGGCGTTGGGCGCACCAACCGGCGCACCATGCCACTGGCCGGTGTGGCGCGCGACCCCTGGTTCTTCTGGGACGGCCGTCGCGACAGCTTGTGGGCGCAGGCGCTGACCCCCCTCGAAAACCCGTTGGAACAGGCTGGAAACCGCACCGGCTATGCGCATTACATGAAGACACGCTTCGGCGAACGCTATGAGCGGATCTTCGGGCCATTGCCTGATTTGTCCGCCATTCCGCCGAATGCCAGCCCGCTCGGAAGCGATGCCGAAAGGGCAGCCTGGAACGCGATGAGCGGCGCGCAGCGTGATGCGGTCAACCGCGTCTACGCCAATATCGGCAAGGCGATCGCCGCTTTCGAACGCTCGATCGAGCCGTCGCCGACGCGCTTCGACCGCTTTGCGCTGGACCTTGCCACAGGCGCCGAGCCGAAAGGCGATGCGGCCTTTTCGCAAGAAGAAATCCTTGGACTGAAACTGTTCATCGGCAAGGCCAATTGCGTGACCTGCCACAACGGCCCGCGCTTCAGCGACAACGGTTTTCACAACACGGGCGTGCCGCCTGTCGCCGGCCTGCCGGCGGACCGTGGGCGGGTCGATGCGGTGGCCCAGGTCGAGGCCGACCCGTTCGACTGCTTCGGCGCCTATCGCGATGGCGACGCCAGTGCCTGCGGCGAACTGCGCTTCATGGTCAAGGATGCGCCGGAACTTGTGCGCGCCTACAAGACGCCGTCGCTGCGCGGTGCGGCGACGCGTCCGCCTTACATGCATGCCGGGCAGTTTTCATCGCTCGACGAGGTTGTGGCGCACTACGCCAAAGCGGCAGGAAGCGTTGAGGGCACCTCTGAAATTCACCCGCTTGAGCTGTCCGACCGCGAGCGCGCCGCACTGGTGGCGTTCCTGAAGACGTTGTCGGAATGACGCCAAGGGATGAGCAGTTGAAAAAATATTGCAAAAAAGATATATTCTAACCCGATGAGCTGGTCAGTCGAGTTTCTCAATGTCGAGGTGAGACGGGAGCTGGAGGCCCAGCCAAAAGATATTCTCGCGAGCTTTCTGCGGATATCGCGGCTGATCGAGGTGCATGGGCTGCAGAAAGTCCATGAGCCATATGTGAAGCATCTGGAAGGCCCGCTCTGGGAAATGCGGATGAAGGGCCGGGATGGCATTGCTCGCGCGGTCTATGTCACTGCCTTCGAACGCCGCGTGGTTGTGGTGCGGGTGTTTGCCAAGAAGACCCAGAAGACGCCGCGAAACGAGATCGAGCTCGCCCTAAAGCGAGCGAAGGAGGTTCCATGAGCCGAAAAGCAATTTCCGTCGAGGACGCCGCTAAGGAGTGGTTCAAGGACCCGCAATTCGTTGTCGAATACGATGCCTTGGAGGAAGAATTCGCCATAGCCGAAGCCTTGATCAGGGCACGAGGCGACGCCGATATGACTCAGGAACAGGTCGCTGCGGCCATGGGAACCACACAAGCCGTGATCGCTCGCCTGGAGAGCGGCCGAAACATGCCCTCGACCCGAACCTTGCAGCGCTTCGCAAAGGCGACCGGATCGAAATTGCGCATCAGCTTCGAGCCGGGCAAGCCGAAGTCACGCGCCGGCCATTAAGCGTCTACCTATCCTTCACCGTTTCCATCGCCACGAAGGTCGAGGTCTGGGCGACGTGGGGCAGGGCCGAGATGCGCTCGCCGAGCACGCGGCGGTAGGCGGCGATGTCGCGGGTGCGGACCTTCAGGAGATAGTCGAAGCTCGACGCCATCATGTGGCACTGCTCGATCTCCGGCACGGCCTGTACCGACCGGTTGAAGGCATCGAGCACGGCGGATCGGGTGTCCGACAATTTCACCTGGACGAAGGCGACATGGCCTTCGCCCATGCGTTCGCGGTCGATGATCGCCTGGTATCCCCTGATATAGCCGTCCTTCTCCAGCCGCTTCACCCGCGCCTGCACCGGTGTCTTCGACAAGCCGACCTTGGCGGCCAGTTCCGACATGGAAAGCCGGCCGTTGCCGGCCAATGCCGACAGGATGTTCCTGTCGATGCGGTCTAATTGGTCTTCTGTCATCGAAACCGCAGCCTGAATCAACAATTTTCTGCAACATGATAGGTCAATTGAGCTGCCCTGTCGATTTTTTCAGACCGCCTGAAATCTGGCACTTGTGCTAGCTTGCGCCATTAGGTCCGGTGACCGCCGGCCGCTCCCTTATGCTTGCTCATAGGACCGCCATGCCGCTCGACGCCATCCGCCAGCAGATCCGTGCCAATTATTTGCCCGACGAAGACGCAGCGGTTAAGCGATTGGCCGAGGCGACCGGGCTTTCTGCCGGACACCGCAAGGCGATCTCGGCCCGCGCGGCCGACCTGGTGCGGGCGGTGCGGGGCTCCACCGATCCCCGGCTGATGGAGGTCTTCCTCTCCGCCTACGGTCTCTCCACCAAGGAAGGCGTGGCGCTGATGTGCCTGGCCGAGGCGCTGTTGCGCGTGCCCGACACCGAGACGATGGACGATCTCATCGCCGACAAGATCGCACCGCACGATTGGTCTGCGCATTCCGGTGGTTCGAGTTCCATTTTCGTCAATGCCTCGACCTGGGCATTGATGCTGACCGGGCGCGTGCTCGACGAAGGCGAGGGCGGCATCGAAGGCACGCTGCGCTCGATGGTGCGAAGGCTGGGCGAACCCGTCATCCGCAAGGCGGTGGCCGCCGCCATGCGCGAGATGGGCGAACAATTCGTGCTTGGCCGCACGATCGCGGAAGCCGTCAAGCGCGGCCGGCCGATGACCCAGAGGGGTTATCTCTATTCCTTCGACATGCTGGGCGAAGCGGCTCGCACCGAGGCCGACGCCTTGCGCTACCACAAGGCCTATGCCGACGCCATTTCCTCGCTCGATGCCGGCTCGAACGGGCCAGATATCCGGTACAACCACGGCATTTCGGTCAAGCTCTCGGCGCTGCATCCGCGCTACGAGGTGGCGCAGAAGGAAGAGATGCTGCCTGTGATGGCCGAGCGGCTGTTGTCGCTGGCTCTGGCCGCACGGCATTCGCGGATGGGCATCAACATCGATGCCGAGGAAGCGGATCGTCTGGATCTGTCGCTCGACGTCATCGAGCGGGTGCTGGCAGAGCCGGAACTCGCCGGCTGGAACGGTTTTGGCGTCGTCGTGCAGGCCTATGGCCCGCGCGCGGCTTTCACCATCGACTGGCTCTATGCGCTGGCCAAAAAAAACAATCGCAACATCATGGTTCGGCTGGTCAAGGGTGCTTATTGGGACACCGAGATCAAGCGGGCGCAGACGCTCGGACTGTCAGGCTATCCCGTGTTCACGCGCAAGGCCAACACCGACGTTTCCTACATCGCATGCGCGAAAAAACTGCTTGGGATGACCGACCGAATCTATCCGCAATTCGCCACCCACAATGCCCACACCGTCGCCGCCATTCTGTCGATGGCGGACAACCGCGACACCTTCGAATTCCAGCGCCTGCACGGTATGGGCGAGGCCTTGCACGAAACCGTGCGCCGGTCGGAGGGCACGCGTTGCCGCATTTACGCGCCGGTCGGCGCGCATTCGGACCTGCTTGCCTATCTGGTCCGCCGACTGCTGGAGAACGGCGCCAATTCCTCCTTCGTGCATCAACTGACCGATGAGGACGTCGAGCCGGAGGACATCGCGCGCGATCCATTGGAAACGGTCGAACGCCAGGGTCCCGCCGCCAATCCGGCGATTGCCCGGCCTTCCCAGATATTTGGCGCGGGCCGTCGCAACTCGAAAGGGTTCGACATTACCGATGCGGTGACGCTGGCTGCTATCGACCAGGCCAAAGCGGCATTCGCGGGTCCGGATCGCTGGCACGCCAAGCCGATCACGCGCGCCGCCGGCTACGGCAAGCAGCGCCCGATCGTCAATCCGGCAAAACCTTCCGAGGTCGTCGGCATGGTTCACGAGGCCGCCGCCAAGCAAGTCGCGACCGCCGTGCGCATCGCGGTGGAGGCGCAGCCGGCCTGGGCAAAACGGCCGGTCGCCGAGCGTGCCGGCATCCTCAACCGCGCGGCTGACCTTTACGAGGCCAATGCCGTCGAGTTCTTTGCGCTCGCTACGCGCGAAGCCGGCAAATCGTTGGCCGACGGCGTCGCCGAGGTGCGCGAGGCCGTGGACTTCCTGCGCTATTACGCCACCGAGGCGGCGAATGCCGAGGCGGGCACGCAAGCGCGCGGCGCCATTGTCTGCATTTCGCCATGGAATTTCCCGCTCGCCATCTTCACCGGCCAAGTCGCGGCAGCACTCGTCACCGGCAATTCGGTGATCGCCAAACCGGCTGAGCAGACGCCGCTGATCGCCTTCCGCGCCGTCGAGATGCTGCGCGAGGCCGGTGTGCCGGAGGACGTCATCCAACTCCTGCCCGGCGACGGCCCATCGGTCGGTGGCCCGCTGACTGCGGATCCGCGTATTGCCGGCGTCTGCTTCACCGGGTCGACCGAGGTTGCCAAGCTGATCGAAAAACAACTGGCCGAGACCGCGGCGCCGGACGCCATGCTGATCGCCGAGACCGGTGGTCTCAATGCCATGATCGTCGATTCCACCGCGCTGCCCGAACAGGCGGTGCGCGATATCCTGGCGTCGGCCTTCCAGAGTGCCGGCCAGCGCTGCTCGGCGCTGCGCGTGCTCTATGTGCAGAAAGACGTCGAGAAGAAGATGCTGGAGATGCTGAAGGGCGCCATGGAGGCGCTCAATGTCGGCGATCCCTGGCTGATCTCGACCGACATTGGGCCGGTCATCGACGACGAGGCGCAGGCCTCGATCCGCGATTATTGCAAGACGATGGGGCTGCAAGGGCGGCTGATCGCCAAACTGGAAGCCCCCAAGGACGGCCGCTTCGTCGCGCCGCATGTCTTCCGGGTCAAGGGCATCGAGGAGATGGAGCGCGAGGTGTTCGGGCCAGTGCTGCACGTCGCCAGTTTCGACGCCGACCAGATCGACAGCGTCATCGCCGCCATCAACCGTAAGGGTTATGGCCTAACCTTCGGTCTGCACACCCGCATCGAGGGGCGTGTGCAGCATTTCGTCGACGGCATCCATGCCGGCAACATCTATGTCAACCGCAACCAGATCGGCGCCGTCGTCGGTTCGCAGCCATTTGGCGGCGAGGGCCTCTCCGGCACCGGGCCGAAGGCAGGCGGCCCGTACTATGTCAGGCGCTTCCGCAAGGGGCCGGAAGCAGGCACGGAAGTTGGCGAAGGCCACAAGGTTACGGCGACCGAGCTTGCCGACAATCTGCCCGATCCGGCGCTTGGCGGCTGGTCGACGCGGCCGGACCGGATCGCCATCCTGAGGAAGCATCTGCGTGGCAAGGGCGCGGCCGCGATCGGTGCCGCCGCCAGCATCGATTTCGGCCAGGTCGATTTGCCTGGCCCGACCGGCGAGGCCAACACGCTGTCGCTGTCGCCGCGCGGCCGGGTGCTGTGCCTGGGGCCGGACGCCGACACGCTGCTAGCCCAGACCATCCAGGCGCTCGCCGCCGGCAATGCGGTGCTGGCGGTGGCGCCAGGTGCCCCGGCTACCCTCTCCGCATTGACCGGGAAGGGCCTGCCGCTGGCGGCCATCGATGGCCGCCCCGATCCGGTCGAGGCGCGCTCGCTGCGCGTCGATGTCGTTGCTTTTTCAGGCACGCCCGAGGCGGCGCGCATCGTGCGCAAGGTCATCGCCGAGCGCAGCGGGCCGATCGTGCCGCTGGTCAGCGAGGTGCTCAATCCGGCGGCTTATGCGCATGAGCGGGCGGTCTGCGTCGACACGACGGCAGCGGGCGGCAATGCCAGCCTGTTGGCCGCTGCATAGACTGGTCGATACTTACGCGCCTTCGACAACGGAAAAGCCCTCGAATTGCGGGTGGCCGAGATAGTGGACCTTTGTCGTGCCGACATTGCGGTGGGCGGCGCGAAAATTCTCCGACTTGGTCCAGGCGACGAAATCGTCATGGCTGGCCCAGACCGTATGCGAGGCAAAAAGCGTGTAGCCTTCGGCCTCGTTGACCGGACCGCGCAGCAGATGGAACTCGCGGAAGCCTTTCATCTCGGCAAGGCTGGAATCGCGGTTCTTCCACACGGCTTCGAAGTCGGCCTCGGAGCCGGTCTGCACCTTGAAGCGGTTCATGGCGATATACATGGGGTTCCTTTCAGCAGGTCTCGAACGTTGATGATTGAGGCTTGAGTGAATGGCCACGGCTCAGAACGGACCGATTGGCGCCTTGAAGCGCCAGCTCGATATCCCGGTCTCGGGCGGGATTGGCGGGAATGGTGCCTGTTTTCGCACCAGCTCCAAGGCGAATTGATCAAGCTCCGGCGAGCCGGAGCTCTTGGCAAGTTGCAAGTCGGCAATGTTGCCATCGGCAAGCACGACAAATGCCACCATCGCGTTGTTGCGGGCTGTCGTTTGCGCGGATTTCGATACACGGCGATTGGCGCGAGCCAACTTGCTGGCCACTTCGCCGCTATAGCGGGAAGCCGCCGCGTTGCCGGCCTCGCTTTGCTTTCTCCCTTTGCTGGCAATGGCCGCCTTGATTTCATGGCCGTCAGCCGAGCCGCGCTTCTCGTATGGTTCGCCGGCGGTTGCTGGAGCACTTTCCGGGCTCGGCCTTGCGATGGGAATCGGCGGCTGCTCTGGAACAGAGGCAGGCGTTTCGGTGTCCTCGGTCTGCACGGTCGGTTGCGCCGGCATTTCAGTTCTGGGAGGCGCCACGCTCTGGTCATCGGAACGTGGCGTCCCCGCCATCAGTATGTCCGGCGTGACCGCCGGCAGCTTGACAGGTTCCGGCAGAGGCTCGGGAGGTGGCTTCGTGCCTTCCTGCGCGGGACGTGGAGGTTGTGTCGGTGGCATTGTCCCCGCTGCCTTTGCCGGTTGCTGCTTGGCCGGCTGCGGATTCGGCACCAGCGTGACATTCATCGCCGCCTGGTCCTTGTCCAGGGCGCTACCGACCACCTTGTCTCCTGAGTGATCGCTGCCTTCCGACTGCACCCCGCCCTGGAGATCGAACGTTCCCGTTGGCGATATAAAAAAGGCCGCCGCCACGCCTGCATGGAGCAGACAGGAGACGACGATCGCAGCCGGCCATTTGCCCTCACCGGCAGGCGGCCGCGTCTGGGCAAGCGGCTCGGCCGGCACGATGGCCAACTCGTCGCCGGCAGTGGGGAGGGAACTGATTTCCTGCATGTCGCGCGGCGGAAAATGCAGCGGCCCAGGCGCCATTGTCAAATCAAGATAGGCTGGCTCGAACAGCAAAACGCCGGCCAGGGGCCGTGCCTGGATATGTCGCGCCAAGGCGGGTTCTGGTCCCACATCAGACGCCGAAAGCGATGCCGGCCCTGGTGTCCGTCTTCAGCTTGCGCAAGCAGGCGGCCGGCTCGAGGCCCGTGCCGACGCACTCCGTCGCGCTGTTGATCAGCACACGGCTGACCTTGGTGCAGTCGGTACCGGCCAGGTCAAAGCGCGTCACCTTTGTTTTGTCTTGCCCGTTGGCAAATCCTTGAAGTCGAGCACCGTCAGCCGGTCGACCACCCCGGCCTCGTTGAACAGGGCGATCTCGAACGCCGCCTTGGTGAGATCGGCGCCGAGATTGTTGTTGACCAGGAAGGTCAGCCGGCAGCCTTTGTCAGAAGGCTGCGCGGCATTGAGTTCGAGGGTCAGGACCGGCTCGGACTGTTCAGCCCGCGCCGGAACCGTCGCAAGCGACATCGCCAGCGTCGAGGTCAGCAGACGAAGGGATGTCGTCAAGCTCGTCATGCTCAGCCTCCAAATCGCATGGTTGCGGCCAGCTTCAGCGTGATGCCCGGTTCATAGACAGCGACCGTCGTGCCGCCATTCAGCGGGTTGGCGTATTTGACGTCGAAAAGGTTGTCGGCACGGAAATCGACTTTCAGATTGTCGGTCGCCTGATAGCTGGCGAAGGCGTTGACCAGTGTGTAGTCCGTGGCCAACGTATTGCCCTTCGGCTTGCCGTTATACTGCACCTCGCCGCCGACGGTCAGCTTGTCCTCGAGGAAGCGCAAGCCGAGCTGAGCGGTGACCTGAGAGGAAGGAATGGTGGCTAGGTCGGCTTCCACACCCTTGTAGGAAACCGTGTGGCCATCCGTGATCGAAGCCGAGAGGCCGGCATAGCCCCATGCCGCATCGTAGACACCTTCCAGCTCGAAGCCGTCGATCTTGGCCTTGGCGAAATTCTGATACTGGAAGCAGATCGGGATGCCGGGGCCGAAGGGGCAGCCGCTGCCTGGAGCGAACGGCGACAGCGTTACGCCGTCGATATAGTCGTCGACATCGTTGTTGAAATAGGCCGCCTTGATACGGAATGCGTCGCCAGCCTCGAAGATGTCGTTCTGCTTGTAGTTGACGCCGAACTCGGTCGTCTTGCCGGTTTCAGGCCGCAGATTTGGATTGGGCAGGAACGGGAAGCTGACGCCAGCCGGATGGTTGCCGCTGATCAGCGTTTCCGTGATCGACGGCGAGCGATAGCCTTCCGCATAGGTGCCGTAGAATTGCAGGCCGGCAAGCCCGGCGAACGGCGAGACACCGACCGTGACGCGCGGCGATAGCCTGTCTCCGGAAATATCGTGCGTGTCATCCTTCAGGCTATAGCTGTCGTAGCGTAGGCCGGCGATGACTTCGAGCCAGTCCCAGCTGAGCTTGTCTTGGACGTAGGCGCCCGACACATTCCGCTTGCCAGAAGGGGTGTAGAAACTGTCGCCGCCGGCAGCGCCGCCCGTCTTGACGCTGTCGCCGACCCAGTCACCGCCATAGGTCAGTTCATGCGCGATGCCGCTCGTCTCGAACCGTGACGTGTTCCAGATATCGATGCCGGTCGTGCCGACATCGAATGTCGACTGCGATCCTGCCGGCAGCACCACGGGAAAACCGGTCACCGGATCGAAGCGGTTCTGCGGCACAAGACTGGTCAGGTCGAGATTGGTCTTGTTGTAGGAGGTGTTGATGTGGAGATCGAGCCAGCTCTTGTCTTCGTCCGTGATGTTGTAGCGGGCCGTGAAGGTGTTCGACTTCAGGTCGACATCATTCACAGACAGGCCGCCGCTGGTCTCGTTCCAGCCATCGCTAGAGCCGACCCAGCCAAGCTTCAGTTCACTGTTCTCGGTCGGCCGGATGGTGGTCTTGAGCAGGCCGCTCAGCACGTCGAAACCAGTGCCGTTGACGGTGTCGCCGTCGCCGTCCTTGTAGTTGTCGTAGTCGCGGTAGACGATGTTGCCCAGCACGTCCCAGTTCTGATTGATCCGATAGGCGCCGGATGCGCTTGATGTCCAGCCCTTGCCGTTGCTTTCGTAGCGTCCAGTAACGGAGCCTGCCCAGGTTTCGTCAGGCTTGAGGAAATCCAGCGCATCCTTGGTATCGAAGAAGACGACGCCGCCAATGGCGCCAGAACCATAGGTGTTGGCGACCGGACCGCGGATCACGTCGAGGGATTTGACCAGTTCGGGATCGATGTAGAAGGTCGACTGGGTGCCGTGGTCGGAACGCTGGAAATTCTGGCGCGCGCCATCGACGATGACGGCGACGCGGCCGAAATCCTGCAGGCCTCGGATGTTGATGCTGGTGCTGACGCGCCTGGCGTCTGCCTGCGCGGCGACGCCTGGTACGCCGAGCAGCATTTCGTTTGGCGTCGTCGCCATGCGGCGGTCGAGTTGCTCCTGGTCGACGTGGCTGGCCGAGGCCAGCGATTCGATCGCCGTTTCGCCGGTGCGGCTGAGCACCAGGATCTTGTCGAGCAGCGTCGCGCCCGAGGGAGCTGCTTTTTCCTGGTCAGTCTTTTTCGATTGACCCGTCTGCTCGCTCGCCGGCTGCGTCGCCTGTTGCGCGTACGCCGATGGCGCGGATAGGGCGACCGCCGCCACGCTTGCAAGCAAAGCCATTGCACGGTTCGCCTTCGACCGGCCGCGCCATTCCCAATTCATCAACCCCATGCCCCAACTCCAAATTCCAGGTTCCATGCTGGCTGGCCCGGGGCTTGCTGGCATTTTTGATCGTATCCGGCATCTTAAATGTTGACTCATTTAGTCCGGTATTGCACTGACTAGTAAACATGATTATTCGAGTCAAGAAATGAATCGGCAATTTCGCAACGCCTAGCCAGATGCCCGGCACAGGAAAGGGATCGACCCAGATGAACACGCACAATCCCAACGATTTTCGCTATCGCGTCCGCCGTTCGGACGATGCCTCCGCCCGTTTCGATCGGATTCCGCTGGCGGTGCGAACGCTGTCCAGCAACACGCTGTTCCAGGGCGAGCACGAGATCGGCATCGAACATCATGGGGCGCTCTACCGGCTGAAGATCACCCGCCAGGGCAAGCTCATTCTCAACAAGTAAGGCAAGGCATCAGGGGTAAAGACATGGACCAGCGCGTAAAACCCGCTCCGCATGAAATCCGGCGGGCACGGACCGAGAATCCGAAAGCGCGCGAGCGTGACCTGGCCGGCCAGCTCGGCATTTCGGAGGCCGAGCTGGCCGCCGCGCATTGCGGCGACGGCGCCGTCCGCATCGAACCGCGCGTCAACGACCTTCTGACCGGTCTCGAGGCCGTTGGCGAGGTCATGGCGCTGACCCGCAACGAAAGTGCGGTGCACGAGAAGATCGGGGTCTATGACAAGCCCGTCACCGGCAACCACAACGCCATGATGCTTGGCGAGAACATCGACCTGCGCATCTTCCCGAAAGTCTGGGCGCATGGCTTCGCCGTGGAGAAGCGGGATGGCGACGACATCCGCCGCAGCCTGCAGTTCTTCGATGCGGCCGGCGAGGCGGTGCACAAGGTGCATCTGCGCCCGGCCTCCAGCCTCTATGCCTACCAGAAGCTGGTCGCCTCACTGGAATCGTCGAACCAGGAGCCGACGATCGACATTTCACGGCCCGTTCTCGATGAGGAAAGCGAGGCCGGGACCGCAAGCCTGGACGATCTGCGTGACCGCTGGAGCCGGCTGACGGACGTGCACCAGTTCTTCGGCATGCTGAAGACGTTGAAGCTCAGCCGCCGCCAGGCGGTGCGCATGGTCGGCCAGGACTATGCCTGGCTGCTCGACAATGACGCGGTCCGGGCCATGTTCCATCACGCCGCCGAAGGCGAGATGCCGATCATGTGCTTCGTGGGCAACCGCGGCTGCATCCAGATCCATTCCGGCCCGGTCAAGTCGATCAAGACGACGGGACCGTGGATCAATGTGCTGGACGAGACCTTTCATCTGCACCTGCGAATCGACCACATCCATGAGGTCTGGGCGGTGCGCAAGCCGACCAAGGACGGCCATGTCACCTCGCTCGAGATCTATGCCGCCAATGGTGACATGATCATCCAGTTCTTCGGCAAGCGCCATGAAGGCGAGGGCGAACGCGACGACTGGCGTTTCCTGGCCGAGCACCTGCCGCGCATTCAAGCCCGACGGCAGCCTGAGGAAAGTGTAATGCGTTCTGTTTCGAGACTGTCCGCCCTGCGCGGATCGATCATCGGTTCCGCGATCGGTCTTTCCCTGGCTTTTGCCGCAATGCAACCAGCCGGCGCCACCGAAGGCGTTTCGGTCTTCGCCGACCCTTCGAAGATCGCCGCCATTGGCGGTTCCATCACCGAAATCGTCTATGCGCTTGGCGAGGAAAAGCGCCTCGTAGCGCGCGATTCCAGCAGCCTCTATCCGAAAGCGGCACTCGAATTGCCCGATGTCGGCTACATGCGCCAGCTGTCGCCGGAAGGCGTCTTGTCGGTCAATCCGACAGCCATACTGGCATTGCACGGCAGCGGCCCCAAGGAAGCCGTCGACGTGCTGAAGAAGACGAGCATTCCCTTCATCGAAGTGCCCGAGCAGTACAACCGTGAAGGCATCCTTCAGAAGGTCCGCATTGTCGGCAAGGCGCTCGGGGTCGAGGCCAAGGCGGAGGTGCTGGCCAAGGCGCTCGATGCCAAACTCACGGCCGCTAAAAAGCAGACAGAATCGATCAAAGAGCGCAAGCGCGTCCTGTTCGTGCTCTCGATGCAGGGCGGCAAGATCATGGCGGCCGGCAGCGACACCGCAGCCAACGGCATGGTCAAGCTGGCGGGCGGGGTCAATGCGGTGGAAGGCTTTTCCGGTTACAAGCAGATGTCCGACGAAGCGATCGTCACCGCCAGGCCGGACGTGATCCTGATGATGAGCAATGCCGGGCCTCCTGTGTCGGACGACGAAGTGTTCGGCAATCCATCCATAGCCTCGACGCCGGCCGGCACCGCGCGCAAGCTGATCCGCATCGATGGCGCCTATCTGCTCGGCTTCGGGCCGCGCACGGCCGACGCCATCCACGACCTCGCCGTGTCGCTTTATGGCGCACAGGTCACGGACTGAGATCATGGCCGACCAGTCGATCGCCGGTCCAGTGAAGGCGATGGGTGCATCCGAAGACGATCGTTCCGGTCGCGCCCGTGCCGTCATCCTCTTGCTGTGCCTGGGCCTGGCGATCGCCGTCTTGCTTTCGCTCACATCCGGGGCGTCGGACGCATCCGCCGTGAACGTCATCAGGGATTGGCTCTTTGGCACGGTCCCCGGCGATGCGGCCCTCAGCGCGCGTGACAGCCTGATCGTCTACGAAATCCGCCTGCCGCGCGTCATCCTCGGCATGTTGGTGGGCGCGGCGCTCGCGGTTTGCGGCGCCGTCATGCAAGGGCTGTTCCGCAATCCGCTCGCCGATCCCGGCCTGATCGGGGTTTCAGCCGGCTCCAGCCTTGGCGCGGTGGCCGTCATCGTGCTCGGCGGGACCGTGCTGGCACCGGCGACCGCATTGCTCGGAACGCTCGCGCTGCCGTTTGCGGCGTTTTTCGGCGGCCTCGCCACCACACTGGTGCTTTATGAGGTCGCCACGCGACGCGGGCAAACCTCGGTCGCCACCATGCTGCTCGCCGGCATAGCCTTGGCGGCACTTGCCATGGCGCTGACCGGAATCCTCATATTCATGGCCGACGATCGCCAGTTGCGCGACCTGACCTTCTGGTCCCTGGGATCGCTCGGTGGTGCGACATGGGCCAAGATCGCTTCCGTGGGGCCCATCATCAGCTTGGCGCTGGCGGCGATGCCGTTCCTGGCCCGCGGCCTCAATGCGCTGGCGCTCGGCGAGGCCACCGCCGGCCATCTCGGCATACCGGTGCAGCGGCTGAAATACACAGCCATCATTGGTGTCTCGGCGGCGGTCGGGGCGTCCGTCGCCGTCAGCGGGGGCATCGGTTTCGTCGGCATCGTGGTGCCGCATCTGCTGCGCCTGCTGATCGGCCCGGACAATCGTTACCTGCTGCCGGCCTCGGCGCTGCTCGGCGCCTCGCTGTTGCTGCTCGCCGATGCCGTCGCCCGCACCATCGTGGCGCCGGCCGAATTGCCGATCGGCATCGTCACCGCCGTCGCTGGCGCGCCGCTCTTCCTGTGGATCCTGTTGCGCAAGCGCGGCGTGATCGACCTGTGAGTTTGGGACCCAGTTGGAGTGTTTCATGATCGAAGCGCGCGATGTTTCTGTGGCGATCGGCAAGAAGCGTATTGTCGTTGATGTCGATTTCGAAGTCGGGCCGGGTGAAATCTCGGCCATCGTCGGTCCCAACGGCTCGGGCAAGACGACCTTTCTCAAGGCGATGTCGGGGGATCTCGCCCATACCGGACGGATCGTCATCAACGGTCGCGAACTGTCGACGATGAAGCCGGTCGAGGCCGCGACGGTGCGAGCGGTGCTGCCTCAGGCAACGACCTTGTCCTTTCCCTTCACGGTGCGCGAGATCGTCAGGCTTGGCCTCGTCGGTGGCCGCGCGGGGGTGCTGCCCGGCGAGAACGAACGCCTGCCGGAGCGGGCGCTGGCGCGGGTCGATCTCGATGGCTTTTCCGGGCGTTTCTACCAGGAACTTTCGGGTGGTGAGCAGCAGCGCGTCCAGCTTGCGCGCGTGCTGTGCCAGGTCTGGGCGCCAGTGCTCGACGGCGGGCCGCGCTATCTCTTCCTCGACGAACCGGTTTCCAGCCTCGACATCAAGCATCAGCTGATCATCATGAACATCGCCCGCGATTTCGCCAGAAGAGGCGGGGGCGTGGTCGCGATCCTGCACGACCTCAATCTGACGGCCATGTATGCCGACCGCATCTTCGTGATGCATCGCGGCCGGCTGGCCGCGACCGGCTCGCCGCGGGAGGTGCTAAGCGATGAGCTGATCGAAAGGGTGTTCGATTGCCGGCTCAAGGTCGGCGTGCTGCCGGCTAGCGACATGCCGTTCGTGCTCCCCCAATCGTCGGTCAGCTGATATTCAGCCGACCTCGCACGACACGACAGGGATCAAGCTGCCGGCGCGCGGCGCTCCATCAATAGGTCGATGCCGAGCAGGTTGCGCACGTTCGGCCGCGCCGCCACCAGGTCGGCGATCGTGTAGCGGGCAAGCACGGCGAAGAAGGCGTTGAGCGCCTCGCGCAGCGCCGAATTCAACGCGCAGCTGTCGACGAGTGGGCATTCGGCCGCGTCGTTCTCGAAGCACTCCGCCATGGCAAAGCTTTCCTCGGTCACGCGCACAACGTCGAACAGGCTTATCGCTTCGGCGGCACGGCCGAGCCGTACCCCTCCGTTCCGGCCGCGGACAGTCTTGACCAGGCCGTTCTCGACCAAAGGCTGCAGGATCTTGAACAGGAACAGTTCCGACACCGAATAGGCGGCCGCGATCTCCGGGATGCGGCTCAACCGTTCATTGTTGGCGGCACAATACATCAGGATGCGCATGGCGTAGTTGGTTTGGCGGGTAAGCCGCATTTCATCCTCACAAAGCGCTGGCACGGTGCAACCATGCCAGAGTGTAGACTTGCCGGCGCGGCTTCATCCGGATTTTCGGAGTCTCCACACTGGCCTCGACGGAATATGGCCTATACCTTGGAATAATTCCAGACTAGCTTCGCGTTATAGCTGAATATTCTCGTCAACTTTATGTGCGTGACCGGGTGAAACCCCGCGGGTAATCGCTGTCACGGGCATTCTGGCGGTCGAAACACTAAATAGGCTGAGATCGACGAGGAGCGGCCCATCCATGGCTCAATCGGACCAGTCCCTGGCGCCAGTGCGGTTCGATGCCGACGCGGGCGCCAAGCTTTCCGCGCTGCGGCGGACAAAGTTCGTCGCCACGGCGGCACTGGCGCTCTGCGTGCTGGTCTTTGCCTTGGCCAAGTCCTTCCAGAGCAGCTATCCGTGGCTCGGCTTCGTCGCCGCCTTCGCCGAGGCGGCAACCGTCGGCGGCCTTGCCGACTGGTACGCGGTGGTGGCGCTGTTCAAACGGCCGCTCGGGCTGCCCATCCCCCACACCGCCATCATCCCGGAAAACCAGGACCGCATTGCCGACAATCTCGGCCGTTTCATCGAGGTCAATTTCCTGGCGCCGGAGCCGGTGCGTGAAAAACTCGCCGAGGTCGATTTTTCGGCACTCGTCGCCGACTGGCTGGCCGATGCCGAGCGCGCCGCCGACCTGTCGCGCTTCCTCGTGCGGCTTGTGCCGCAGACGCTTGCCGCCGTCGAACAATCCGGCCTGCGCGGTTTCGTCACCAGCCGCATGCTCGAACAGATCGAAAAGGTGCCGCTGGCGCCGCTGGCGGCCGAACTCTTGTCGGCACTCACCGACGATCGCCGCCACCAGAAGCTGTTCGACGAGTTCATCAAGGTAATCGGCCGGTTTCTCAACGACGAACAGGCGCTGGCGACGATGCGCGACAAGATCCGTGAGGAATTGCCGTCGCTGTTCAATCTGTTTCGCGCCGACGCCTATCTCCTGAAGAAGATCGTCGCCTCGGCGGGCTCCCTGCTGGACGAGGTGCGTGCCGATCCCGACCACCCGATGCGCGCCGAATTCGACCGTTTCGCGCTAGGCTTCGTCGAGCGGCTGCGCACATCCAAGCAATACGCCAAGCGAGCGGAGAAAATGAAGCGCGATTTCCTCGCCAGACCCGAAGTCAGGGCGCTGGCCGGCGACATGTGGGAGAGCCTCAGCCTGTTCATCGAGCAGGATGCCAAGGCGCCGAATTCGCTGATCCGGGAGCAACTCGCCAGCATGTTCGTCGAGGTCGGCCGCCATCTTGCCGGCGATGCGCAGATCCGGGCCGACATGAACGGAGGATTCGTGGTGGCGCTGGCCTCTTTCGTCGAAAGCCAGAAGAGCGGCGTATCGAAATTCATCGCCGACCAGGTCAAGCGCTGGGATCTGGCGCAACTGACGCGCCTGATCGAGATGAACATCGGCAGCGACCTGCAATATATCCGCTTCAACGGCATGATCATCGGCGGGCTGGCCGGCATCGTGCTCTATACGATCGAGTTGCTGCTCCCGGTCAATTGATCCGTATCGACCGCCAGGCGTGCGTTCGAAATGGACACACGGCGTTCGAGTGCTATTCTCCAGTCGAGGGCGTCCGCACCCGCGGCAACAGGGGAGAAGACAATCATGGCCAGGCAACCGGAATCCGATTCCTTCATGGAGATGTTCGGCAGATTCGGCCGTGACCTCAAGGTGCCCAACGTCGATGTCGAGGCGATTCTTGCGCACCATCGCAAGAATCTGGAAGCGCTGGAGAAGGCGGC
Source organism: Mesorhizobium salmacidum (SeqCode) (assembly GCF_037179605.1). Lineage (NCBI taxonomy): Bacteria > Pseudomonadati > Pseudomonadota > Alphaproteobacteria > Hyphomicrobiales > Phyllobacteriaceae > Mesorhizobium > Mesorhizobium salmacidum (SeqCode). Next base: position 85,217 of record NZ_JAPYKS010000007.1, on the reverse strand, counting down.
ACGGACCAGTGCGGCCGGGGCATCCTCGCTGTTGTCGAGGCAGCGCGAAATGCTGCAGGACACGCTGCGGGAAGTCGCCGACATGGCGCAGAGCTACCGCGCACCGGGCAATCCGCAGGAGCTCATGGCCAAGCAGACGGAGTTTGCCAGAAAATCCTTCGAGGCGGCGCTCAAGAACGCCGGTGAAGTGGCTGAACTGGCGAGGAAATCAGGCACCGAATCGATCGATATCCTGCGCGCGCGTATCAAGGAAGCGATGGAGGAGGTCCGCGCCGGTTACGGGCAGAAGTAGGTTCTCATCGGCTGTCGTTCCGTCCTCGGCCAAGCACGCCGGTTCGCGATTCCGCAACCTTGCGCATAGTTGTATTAGCGCCACAGCATAAGCTCCCGGCAGCCTGGAAGGTTGGAAAATCCGAATTCGGCCTGCCATCGCGTGGCAATGCATGGCACGAGTGAGCTCGACTCCGCCGGAACGGTTTTGCGCAGGATGAATTGACAGAGGCCGCCGGTTCGTGGTCCGGAAGCTTTGGAAGCGATCGGGAACGCAGGAATGACGGAAGTACGGCCTAAAACGCCGCCTAGCTACGAGCAGCTGAGAACGATGTCCGGACAGGAGCTCGGCGTCTCGGAATGGACCACGGTCGACCAGAACCGTATCAACCAGTTCGCCGACTGTACCGGCGACCATCAATGGATCCACGTCGATCCTGAACGGGCGCGGCGGCAAAGCCCGTTCCGCACCACGATCGCGCATGGCTATCTGACGTTGTCGATCATCGGCGCGCTGGCCCTCGACATGGGGATCGTTCCCGAGAATACGCAGGCCGCCTTCAATTACGGTTTCGACAAGGTGCGTTTCCTGGCGCCGGTCAAGGTCGGCGCACGCATTCGCCTGCGCACGACGCTGCTTTCCATGGAAAACCGGGGCCCGGGCCAGTATCTGATGAAGGCAGCCAACACGGTCGAGATCGAAGGCGAGGAAAAGCCGGCGTTGATGGCTGAAACGCTGGTCATGCTCTATGAGCGCCGCAGACGGGCAGGGGCCTGAGGGGCGGTCCTTTGGGACGCCCGCCGCCGGCAGCCGCCAAACAGGTCACGCAATCCCGGGCCGGGTACGGCCGGCAAAGCGAAGTGAGATCAGCGCGAGCAACAGCGCAACCAGCGCCAGGGCCGTTGCCGTCTGAAAGGTGACCTGCATGCCCCGGGCGGCCGAAGCGGAACTCAGGACGTCCTGACCTGTTCCTTGCCGCGTACCGGCCGAAGCAATCGCGAATATGGCGCCCATCAGCGATGCGCCGGTGATGAGGCCGAGATTTCGCGACAGGTTGAGCAAACCGGAAACGACGCCACGCTCGTCTGCGCTTACACCGCTCATCACGGCCGCGTTGTTGGAGGTCTGGAACAGGGCGTAGCCGAAGCAGGTGACGGTGATTGGAACGACATAGCTGGCAATGCCGAGCTTGGTCAGGGCAAGCGACAGGAGGAACGTCCCCGTGGCGAGGCAGGCCAGGCCGGCGACCGTCATCGCGTGGGCACCGAAGCGGTCGGTCAGGCGGCCGGCCAACAGCGCTGACAGGGTCGAGACAAGCGGCCCGGTCGAAAGCGCCATTCCGACCATCGCGGCATCCAATCCGAGCCCGCGCGACAGGTAGAACGGCGCAACCACGAGGGTTGCCATCATCACCGTCGCGACGATGAGGCTCATGGTAAGGCCGGCGCTCAGCCGCGGGTCGCGGAAGCGGGCGAGTTGGACAAGCGGCGCCTTCACTTTCGCCTGCGCGATGGCGAACACGATGACGCCGATGCCGGCCGCGACCAGCAGGCCCAAATTGAGGACGCCGAAATTGCCTCTGCCAAGCGTCAATGCCAGGGCATAGGCGCCCAAGGTTAGGGCCAGCAGGGCGGTTCCCGTGACGTCAAACGTGCCTCGAGCGACCTCCATTGTTCCGCTGCGCGCCGGCAGGGCACGCCAGGCGAGAGCGAAGGTCAGAAGGCCCAGCGGGACATTGACAAGAAAGATAGCCCGCCAGCCAAGGCCGGCGATCAAAAAGCCACCAAGCGAAGGCCCGAGCGTCGTGCCGATCGCGGACGTGGCGCCGAGCAGGCCCATGGCGCTGCCGGTTCGCTCCTTGCTCACGGTTTCCGCGACGAAGGCCAGTGTCAGCGCCATCATCAGCGCGGCGCCAATCCCCTGCATGGCGCGCGCCGCGATCAGCAGCCAGAGCGTCGGTGCCAGGCCGCAGAGCACCGATGCCAGCGTGAACAGCGCGATGCCGCCAAGCAGCAACGGCCGGCGCCCGAACATGTCGGCCAGCCGCCCGGCGCCGACGATCAGCGTGGTGATGGCGAGCAGATAGGCGAGAACCACCCATTGCACGGACTGGAACGATGCATCGAAAGCCTGCATCAGCGAGGGCAGCCCGACGCTGGCAATGCTGGTTCCCAAGGACGATAGCAGCGTGGCGAGCGATAGGCTCGCCAGCGCCAGGCCAGTGGACCGGGCCTGTTGCGGCGCCGATGTCAGTTCCCGATTTTGCTCAGCGAGTCCCAAGGCGATCTCCTTCTGTCTGCTCCCGAAGCGGAGCTGTCGGAGATCTAGTCTTGTGATTGATATGGCGGAAGGTGCAGCATTTGCATCTTATCCGTGCGTCAAACGCCATATCATGCTAGGATAGACCGATGACATCACCCGATCTCAATCTGCTGTTTGCCCTCAATGTCCTGCTGGCCGAGGGCAGCGTGGCGCGCGCGGCGCGCCGTCTGCGCCTCAGCCCCTCGGCGATGAGCCGAACGCTGGCGCGGCTGCGCGAGGCAACGGGCGATCCTCTGCTGGTGCGCGCCGGGCGCGGCCTGGTGGCGACGCCGCGTGCGGAGGAATTGCGGTCACAAGTCGGCCGTGTCGTCCAGGACGCGGAAGTGCTCCTGCGCCCTGCCGAGTTGCTTGACCCCCGGAGTCTGGACCGGATCTTCACATTGCGCACCAACGAAAGCTTCGTCGAGGAGTTCGCGCCCCGTCTCGTCGCCCGCATCGAGGCCGATGCGCCAGGGGTGCGGCTGCGTTTTGCGCCGAAGTCCGATAAGGATGCGATGTCGCTGCGCGAAGCGGCGATTGACCTGGAAATTGGCGTTGCCGGCGAGACCGGACCCGAAGTGCGCATCCAGGCGCTGTTTCGCGACCGTTTCATCGGCGCTGTTCGATCAGGCCATCCCCTGAGCGAGGGCAAGGTGACGCCCGAGCGCTATGCGGCCGGCCGGCACATTAGCGTTTCGCGGCGCGGCCGCGAGAAAGGGCCGATCGACGAAGCGCTGAATGGGTTTGGCTTGCGGCGGACGGTGGTGTGCATGGTCTCGGGCTTTTCGGCGGCACTTGCCATGGCCCGAGCCTCGGACCTGATCGCCAGCGTGCCGGAGCGGCATACGACAGGAGCGCGCGCCGGCATGCACAGTTTTCCCCTGCCGGTCGCCACCTTGGACGTCACCATCTCCATGCTCTGGCATCCGCGCCTCGATGCCGATCCGGCACAACGCTGGTTGCGTGAGTGCGTGCGCGAGGTTTGTTCGAAGCACTGACGATTTCGTGCCAAATCAGCGAGCCATCGCCGTTTCGAGCGCCTTGAAAATCCGCTCGTCCGCGCACTGGGCGACGTTGAAGCGTAGGAAGCGACTGGCGGACTGCGACAGGCTGAACGCATTGCCAGGTGCCAGCACGATGTTGTCGGCCAGGGCGCGGCGGGCGATTTCGGCCGCGTCCACTCCGTCCGGCAGGCCGCACCACAGGAACAGCCCGGCCGGCTGCTCGATCCAGGGCATGATGCCGATCGCTTTCAGCCGGGCGCTGGTTTCAACCATGGCGCGCGCAAGCTTGGCGCGCAGCAGATCCATATGTTTGCGGTAGCTGCCGTCCTTCAGCAGCGTCAGCACCAGTTCGGCCGCCAGCCGTCCGCCGCCGAAAGTCGTGGCGATCTTGAGGTCGGCCAGGCGCTCGATCCAGTCTCGGGGCGCGGCGATGAAGCCACAGCGGACCGACGCCGAGAGCGTCTTGGAGAAACTGCCGATCTGGACGACGCGACTGAGGCCATCGAACGCCGCCAGCCTGGGGGCAGGGGTATGCTCGAAATCGGCGAAGATGTCATCCTCGACGATGGTCAGGTCCGACTGGTCGGCAAGCTTGAGCAACCTGTGCGCGGTGACCGGAGACAGGATCGCGCCGGTCGGATTGTGGATGGCGGAGTTGGTGATGTAGAGGCGCGGCCGGTGTTCGGCCAGCGCCTGGGCGAACAGTTCGATGTCCGGTCCCGATGGTGTGTAGGGAATGCTGACGACCCTGGCGCGGTGGGCACGCAGCAAAGCGTGGAAATTGAAATAGCAGGGGTCGTCGACCAGCACCGTGTCGCCGGGCTCGATCAGGAACCGGCAGAGCAGGTCGATGGCCTGGGTGCCCGATTCCGTCAGCATGATCTGTTCGGGGGAGACTTCGATGCCGTGCCCGGCCATGCGCCGCGCCAGCAATTGCCGCAGCGGCGGCAGCCCGAGCGGCGTGCCGTAATCGGCAAGCGCGACATCGTCGGCACGCGCGACCGTACGCAGTGCCCGGCGCAGCCCGGTCTGGGGCATCCATGATGCCGGCAGCCAGCCGCAACCGGGTTTCAGGACCTCCTCGCCAGCCTCCAGCGACTGGCGCGAAACCCAGAGCGGATCGACGGCACGATCGAGCCGGGGGCCGATCTCGGCCAGGGACAGCGGCGCCAGCGAGCCGGCGGCATAAAAACCGGAACCCGGCCGGGAGCGGATCGCGCCTTCGGCGGCAAGCCGCTCATAGGCTTCGACGACGGTGGATTTGGACACCTGCATGGACTTCGCGAAGGCACGGATCGACGGCAATCGGGTTCCCGGTGTCAGGCTGCGCGCTGCGATCCGCTGTCGGATGGTCGCCATGACGCTTTCCACAAGGGTGCGCGCACTGTCGGGTTCCAAAGTAAGGTCTGTCATCCGTACTGCTCAATCCTCCATTACAGTTTCATCGAATTGTACCCCATTGTCTCTGGCTGCACCATGGGCGTCCGCCCGATAGAGGGTGAAAGCAATGGAGCCTGCGATGGACAAGACGGCGAGCGGCTGGGTGAACGGATTTATCGGCGTGCTGATCTTCAGCGGTTCGTTGCCGGCGACGCGCGTGGCGGTGATGGATCTCGATCCGATATTCCTGACATCGGCTCGCGCGGTCATAGCCGGCCTGCTTGGTCTGGCGCTGCTACTTGCATTCCGCGAGAAACGCCCTGGGCGTCATGACTTGCTGTCGCTCGTCATTGTTGCTCTTGGCGTGGTGGTCGGCTTTCCCTTGCTGACGGCATTGGCGCTGAAGCATGTCACCTCGGCCCACTCCATCATCTTTGTCGGCCTGCTGCCGCTGGCGACCGCGATCTTCGGTGTGTTGCGCGGCGGTGAACGGCCCCGGCCGGCCTTCTGGCTGTTCTCATGCCTCGGCAGTGCGCTGGTGGCGGGTTTTGCACTTGCGCAAGGCGTGACGGCTTCGCCGGTCGGCGATGGGCTGATGCTTGCGGCCATCATCGCCTGCGGCCTTGGCTACGCCGAGGGTGCCGCACTGTCGCGCAAGCTCGGCGGCTGGCAAGTGATCTGCTGGGCGCTGGTGCTGTCCCTGCCGATCATGCTGGTGCTGACGTTTGCGACCCTGCCGCCATCCTTCGCCAGCGTCGGCTCCAATGCCTGGATCGGTCTTGGCTATGTCTCGCTGTTCAGCATGCTGATCGGTTTCGTCTTCTGGTATCGCGGGTTGGCGCAAGGCGGTATTGCAGCGGTGGGGCAGTTGCAGCTTCTGCAGCCGTTTTTCGGGCTCGCATTGGCGGCGACGCTGCTGCACGAGCAGGTCAGCCCAATGATGATCGTCGTCACGCTGGGCGTGGTGACCTGCGTGTTCGGCGCAAAGAAATTCGCCAAGCGGGATTTGCCGCGGCGTGCGACTGCATAGTGATGATGCCGATCCCTGACTAGTTTTTCGTATAGTCAGGCCCAACCCGTGTCGGCAGGCCGTCGGCTAGTTTCAACCAAGGGAGCTTCTCCTCAAAAGCGACATGCAGCGTGGGTGCAAATTTTTCCGGCTCCTCCATCCCCGCTGCAAAAAAATGCATGACACCGGACATGTTCGTTGAGCGGAAGGACAGCGGCGTGCCGCAGTGATCGCAAAATGTTCTTTCCACACCGGGAGAAGAGTTGAATACCTTCGGTGGCTTGCCCAACCATCGCCAGTGGCCGTCCAAGACGCCAATATAGGTGGTCATCGGCGCGGAACATTGCCGCCGACAACTTTCACAATGACAGACCACGCATGCTTGCGCCGGCCCATCGACTTCAAAAGCAATAGCGCCGCATAAGCAATGACCACGCATGGAAACTCTCCTTAAGTCACTGACCCATTAAGTTGTACCGGGCGTAGTGAGAGAGTCGCCATGAGATGCGCCGAGCTGGCGCTCAATTGCGACATTACCAATGAAAGTACCAGCGGCGCCTTCTTGTCGAGCATGGCCTAGCGGCCATCCGATTGTTGCTTCCCTTTCACCGCCTTTTGGCTCTGAACGAGTTTAAGCTTTAGGTACCCGACTGCGGCACCATCCTTTCGGCGACATACAGCATGTGCATTGAGCTCGGATCGGTCGGCAGCAGGTCAGGGTGAGCGAATTCGCCGCCCTCGATTTTCGTCATCCCCAACCTTTGCATGACGGCTTCGGACCGCTTGTTCGCAAATGCGGTGAATGCGTAGACGCGCGGCGCATCCAGGCTGCCGAATGCATAGTCGAGGGCGGCGCGAGCGGCTTCGGTCGCATAACCCTTGCCCCAATGGTCGCGAGCAAGCCGCCAGCCCACCTCCAGGGCCGGGCCGAAAGGGAAATCGGTCCCGAGGCGGTGCAGGCCGACCGCGCCGAGCAACGCTCCGTCGCCGATAGGCTCGGCGGCCCAGAAAATCGGCTCGCCGACTTCGGAAAGCCGCATCAGTTGTTCGACGATGTCGCTGGTCTCAGAGGCGTCTTCATGCCGCCGAGGAACTGCATCACCTCCGGATCGGCGTGGATAACGCTCAAGAGGGGCTTATCCGCCTCTCGCCAGGCCCTGAGCTTCAACCGGTCTGTCGCGATCATACACTCTCTCCAAGAGCATCGGCTCACCCTCGCTACCATAATAGCGTTCTGGCTGTGATTGAGTCTCGACCTTAGAACTTCGTCACCACGCCGATGCCGATGCCCTCGAAACCGCCCATCGCCATCAAGGCTGCTGGCGCCTCGTTGAGGCTGATCTTCTTGCCGACCAGCAGTTCGGGCTTGAGCTTGCCGTGGCGGATCATCTCCATCATCGCGGGGTAGCGATAGGCCTGCATGCCGTGACTGCCGAGGATTTCGAGTTCGAAGGCGATCACCTTGTCCATCGGCACTTGCGGTCGGGCATGCTCGCCCAGCATCAGGCCGACCTGCACGTGACGGCCGCGCCGGCGCAGGTTGGCGATCGAGTTGAAGGACGTCGTGGGGTGGCCGAGCGCGTCCATCGACATGTGGGCACCGCCATTGGTGATCTGCTTGACCGCCTTGACGACGTTCGGCGTCGTGGAGGCGTTGATCGTCGCCACGGCACCGATTTTTTTGGCGAAGTTCAGTTTCTCCTCGGTGAGGTCGATGGCGATGACGTTGGCGCCCATCGAACTGGCGATCATGATCGCCGACAGGCCGACGCCGCCGCAGCCATGCACCGCCACCCATTCGCCCGGCGTCACCCGGCCTTGGTCGACGATGGCGCGGAACGATGTGACGAAGCGGCACCCGAGGCTGGCGGCGGTGGCGAATTCCATTTCGTCGGGCAGGCGCACGAGATTGGTGTCGGCGTGTTCGATGGCGACATATTCGGCGAACGAGCCCCAGGCGTTGAAGCCAGGCTGAGACTGATGTTCGCAGACCTGATGATTGCCTGATGTGCATTCGAAGCAGTGGCCGCAACCGACGGCGAACGGCACGGTGACGCGTTCGCCCGCCTTCCAGCGGGTGACGTGCTTGCCGGCGGCGACGACGATTCCCGCCAGTTCATGGCCCGGCACGTGCGGCAGGCGGATATCGGCGTCATGGCCCATCCAGCCGTGCCAGTCGCTGCGGCACAACCCGGTCGCCTCGACCTTGATGACGACGCCATCGGCAGCCGGCTTCGGATCGGGCACGGTCTGGATGGTCGGCGCTTCGCCGAATTTCTCGAAGACGACGGCTTTCATCGGTCACTCCACCCTTGAGACTGCACGTGGGAAACGATAGCCGATTCCCTGACCGGTCAAGCGGAAATCGATCCCGCGATGCCAACGGAGTAGGCGAATGGCGGTTCGCCATTTTCCTCCAGCACGTAGAGGCAGCCATACGCCTCGATATCGGCCAGCGCCTTTGCCTCGTCGGCATCGGTGGCTTCTCTACTCGGCATCGATCTGGTTCTGCGGCGCGGCTTTCTGGAAGGCGGGTAGCGCCATGCAGGCGGTGTTGATGCGCGAAATCGTCGGATAGGGCATCATATCGACGCCAAAGCGGGCATTGCTGGTGACTTGCGCGGCAAGGCAGATGTCGGCCAGCCCCGGCGTGTCGCCGTGACAGAACGCGCCGGTTTCGGACGAAGCCGTCAGCAATTGCTCGAGCGGCGCAAAACCTTCATTGACCCAATGCCGGAACCAGTTGGCGACATCCTGGTCACCGGCGCCGAACAGCGTGCGCAGTGAGGTCAGCACCCGCAGATTGTTCACCGGGTGGATGTCGCAGGCGATGATCTGCGCCAGCATTCTCACCCGTGCCCGGCTGGGCGGGTCTTTCGGCAATAGCGGAGGTTCAGGTATGGTCTCGTCGAGAAATTCGATGATCGCCAGCGATTGCGTCAGGAGCATGCCGTCGCTCCAGATCAGCGCCGGCACCAGCCCCTGCGGATTGACCGCGAGATAGGCCGCCTCCAGATGCTCGCCGTGACGCAGGTGATGCGGGATGTAGTCATAGCCCACCCCCTTCATCTCCAGGGCGATCCGCACCCGATACGAGGTGGATGAGCGGAAGTAGTTGTGCAGGACAATGTCGCTCATGACTTCGGCTGGCCGATGGTCACTTCGATCGTGCCGATGCCGTCGACCCCGCCGGTCATCGTCTCACCCGGCCTGACCGCGCCGACGCCGGCCGGCGTGCCGGTGAAGATCAGGTCCCCGGCCTGCAATTCCACGCCTTCGCTGCAGATCGAGACGATATCGGCGATCGGCCAAATCAGCTCGGCGAGGTCCGCATCTTGTTTCACCGCGCCGTCGATGGCGAGCCAGATACGGCCCTTCGCCGGGTGCCCGGATTTCCGCGCGGCAACCAGCGGGCCGCAAGGCGCGGAACGGTCGAACGCCTTCGACCAGTCCCAGGGCCGCGCCGCCTTCTTGGCGGCATCCTGCAGATCGCGGCGGGTGAGGTCGATGCCGACGCCATAGCCCCAGACAAGGTCCAGCGCCTTGTCGCGGGAAATGCGAAAGCCCGATGTACCGATCGCCACCACGAGCTCGATCTCGAAGTGGAGATTTTCGGTCAGCGGTGGATAGGGGATATGAGTGCCGGAATCGACCACCGCGTCGGCCGGCTTGGTGAAGAAGAAAGGCGGATCGCGCTCGTCATTGCCGAATTCGCGCGCATGCGCCGCATAATTGCGGCCGACGCAGAAGATGCGCCGCACGGCAAAGCGTTCGCCGGAACCCGCAATGGCGACAGAAGGCGTTGGCGGGACGGGAAGGACAAAGGCGGTCATGGCGATCTCTGCGTATGATGGCGATACATTCGGCCGATTTCGGGGGTCGGGCAAGGCGTCGCTTTTCATAAAGCATGGGCTTTGCCGCGGCTGGATGAGGAATTCAGGCTTCCGATCATTTTTGCAGCGATGAATCCCGTCAACAGGCGATAGACTATTTGCCAATAATCCGGCCATGGTCAGGAGACTATGGTGTGCCCCGTAAACCGGAACGAGCCCTATGACCCCTCCCACCGATCGTGCCCGGTTTCTTATCATCGACGACCATCCGCTGTTTCGCGAGGCGCTGCACAGTGCCGTCCAAATGGCTTATCCCGAGGTCGACACGGTCGAAGCGCGATCGATCACCGAGGCGCTGGATCTGCTGGCCGATGCAAAGCCTTTCGACCTGGCGCTCCTCGACCTCAGCATGCCCGACGTGCACGGCTTCGACGGGCTGCTGCAGCTCAGGACCCGCTATCCGCGCCTGCCGGTGGTGATCGTGTCGGGCTATGAGGAGCCGAGGATCATCTCCGAGGCCTTGTCCTATGGCGCTGCCGGCTTCATTCCGAAATCAGCGCGCAAGAGCGATCTGGCCGCGGCAATCCGCTCGGTGATGGACGGCGCGATCTATGTGCCGGAAACCTATGAGGGCCTGCCGCAGGGCGCCGACAGTACCGATCGCGCCGACATGCTCCAGCGCCTCTCCAAGCTGACGCCGCAGCAATTGCGCGTGCTGCAGATGCTGCGCCAGGGCCTGCTCAACAAGCAGATCGCCTACGAGCTGCAGGTCGGCGAGACCACGGTGAAGGCGCATGTCTCCGAGATCCTGCGCAAGCTCAACGTCTACAGCCGCACGCAAGCGGTGATCGAGGTGTCGAAGCTGGATAATGCCGAGCTGTTTCGCGATCAGGCCGGTTTTTGAGCCATTAGTCCTCCGCTGGGGACTCTAAGCCAGCAAATGCGCCAGCAGCGCGCGCAGTTGCGCCGGCTTCAACGGCTTGCGCATCAGTTCGATGCCGCCGGCACGCGCTGCCTTGGCCACGGCTTCGGAACTGTCGGCGGTGACGATCAGCGCCGGCACGGCGCGGCCGAGATAGTCGCGAACCTCCGATATGGTGGCGGTGCCGAGGTCACCGCCGTCGAGATGCTGGTCGGCGATGATGATGTCGGGCACCCAGTCGGTATCGCCGAGCATGTCCAGCGCATCGTCGGTCGACGTCGCGGCCCGCACCAGGCATTGCCAGCGTTCGAGCAGGAAGGTCATGGCCTCCAGCACCTCGGCATCGTTCTCGACCAGCAGCACCTTGGTGCCGAACAGGCCGTAGCCGCGCGGTCGTTCCAGGCTGGCGGCGCTGGCGATGGCATCGGCCGGCGCGCCGAGGCCGACGGGGACATCGATGTGGAAGATGGTGCCGCGGCCAACCTTGGATGAAAACGTCACGGGGTGGCCGAGCGCGCCGGCCATGCGGCGCACGATGGCGAGCCCGAGCCCAAGCCCGCCGCCATCGAGTTCGGCGTTGGCCGGCGAGGTGCCGCGATGGAATTCCTCGAACACCGCTTCGCGCTGGTCCTCGGGAATGCCGCAGCCCGTGTCGGCGACATCGATGCGGATGGTGTCGCCGCGATGGCGTGTGCCGACGAGCACGCCACCCGAACGGGTATAGCCCAGCGCGTTGGAGAGGATGTTCTGCAGGATGCGGCGCAGCAAGGTCCTGTCCGAGCGGACCACCGCATTGACCGGCCGGAATTTCAGCGACAGCGCCTTCAACTCCGCCACCGGCTGGAAATCCGAGCGCAGCGACGAGAACAACGCCTCCAGGCTGACATCGCCGATGTCGGGCTGGACCACGCCGGCGTCAAGCTTGGAAATGTCGAGCAAGGTGCGCAGCAGGTCTTCCATCGTCTCCAGCGAGCGCTCGACCTGCCGAACCAGTTTTTTTCCCTCTTCGCTGGTCTGCACCTCGGCGAGCGCCGAGACGGAGAGGTGGGCGGCGTTCAGCGGCTGCAGCACGTCGTGGCTGGCGGCGGCGAGGAACCTTGTCTTGGACAGGTTCGCCAGCTCGGCACTCTCCTTGGCGGCGCTGAGGTCGATGTTCGACTGCTCCAGCCTGCGCAAGGTCGAATGCAGTTCCTCGGTGCGCGTGCGCACCCGGTTTTCCAGCGAGATCGCGGTCTGGAACAACGAAAAGGCGTTGCCTTGCTGGTCCATCGAGCGCTCGACGCGGCTGACCAGGGCGGCGTTGATCTTCTTCAGCCTGTCGAGATCGTTTATGTCCCTGAGCGGCATTTTGTGAGCCTATTCAGCCGCTTGCCGGTCACCGAAGGCGATGCCGGTGAAAGTCTGGTTCAGGTGCATCGACCGATATTGCTCGCCATAGGTGCCGAAGCCGATGACATTGTTGACCCTGTAGAGCTCCGAAATGTCGCGAAAGACCTGCCGGTTGCGCGCATCCAGCCGGCGCAGCACGCAGTCGAAGCCAAGAATCATATCGATACCGCCCAGCCTTTCCTTGACCTCGCGCAATGCCGCTCGTGTCGCTTCCACCATGTCCTCGGGCTGGGCGATCGACAGCACGACACCGTCGTCGATGGCGCAGAAGAACGACAGCGAGCCATCCGCGTGCATCTTCTGGATCGAGCGGCAGTAATATTCTCCGCCCACCTTCACCACCACGGGATGCGAGGCGAAGCTCAGCGGCGTCAGGGTCTGCGGGAGGATGCCGACGGAAGCGGCATATTCCTCCGCCGCATTGGTGGCGTTGAACTCCCGCACGATGCGATGATCCGGATCGGACGCGGTCACCACCAGCTTTTCGTCGGTGGGAACGAAGTTGTCGGTCTTGAAGACGTGGAACGGAATTTCCGTGGCGATCAGCACGATGATGGCGCTGTCCGAAGTGACGGCGCCGTTCGAGATCAGACGCGTCGTCTCGAATTTCAAATCGTCACCGGCCGAGCCGCCGAGCAGCGGTATGTCGTCAAGACCCCAGTGAATGGCCGAACTCACCGCTTCCTCGGCATAGGACAGCCCGTCGATGAAGCAGAGCGCGAAGGTGTTCCTGGTCTGCTCGCCGCCGGGCCGGGCGCGCAGGGTGCGCCGCAGGGCCTCGACCTCTTCGGTGATCCTGTCCATGCCCGATGTCGACAAATTGTCGACCATGGTGCTGACCGCCGTGAAGGACGCCGAGGGCAGCAGCATCGCCAGCATATGGCCTTCCTCGAGCCCCTGCGGCGTGATCTCGCCGGCGGTGGAGCAGCCGGCATGGTGGAGCCCCGGCGCGTACGTCGTGAGCGCCTGCGAGAGGGTGCTTGCCTCGACTAGGCTTTGGGAAAAGAACACGAGGGCAAAGCCGGCATCGATGGCAGCGGCCTCGGCGGCTACCGCGCGTGCGAAGACGTCCGGGTCGGGCTCGTCCGTGGTCAGCGCCGACAACCCGCATGCGTAGCGCGTCAGTGAACTGGTCAGCGGCGTTCTCCCGCATTTCCTCCGACGCCTTCTTGTGCGCGGCTTTTCAAGTGCTTGTGGCGCGCGGGCGACGAAGGCATTCTTGCCGCCAGGAGGCGTTTTGGCAATGGGGCCGGAAAAATGCACTTTGGTTCCTTGGCCATGGCCGAAAGTACAATAATCCGACTTTTCCCTCGTGTTGTTTTTTGTGCGTTGTGCGGTGTACGACTAACGCATGGCCGAAGTGCCAGCGGCGCGTCGGCAACCTGATGACCAAGGTTGACACCCGGGGAGGGGCTATGTCGGACGTTTCGTTGATGGTGAACGGCAAGCGGATCGGCGGTGCCGTCGAGGATCGAACGCTGCTCGTCCATTTCCTGCGGGAGAATCTCGGCCTGACCGGCACCCATGTCGGTTGCGACACCTCGCAGTGCGGAGCCTGCGTCGTGCATGTCGACGGCAAGGCGGTCAAGTCCTGCACCATGCTCGCGGTCCAGGCGTCCGGATCAACCGTGGTTACGATCGAAGGCCTCGCCGACGGCGCCGACCTGCATCCAGTGCAGGCGGCCTTCAAGGAACATCATGGTCTGCAATGCGGCTTCTGCACGCCAGGCATGATCATGGCCGCAATCGACATGATCAACCGTCATCCCGAAGGCCTCGACGAGGCCACGGTTCGTGCAGAACTCGAAGGCAATATCTGCCGCTGCACCGGCTACCACAACATCGTGAAGGCGATCCTCGCCGCATCGAAGACGATGTCGAATGGGTCCAAGGACAAGGCGAAACAGGCGGCGTGAGAGAAGAGCGGGTAGTGAGTAGTCAGTGGTCGGTCTGAACCGGCGGCTATGCTTACTGCTCACTGCTTCCTATTCACTTTTTCGGGAGGAATCTCTGCATGGGCATCGAAGGTGTTGGCGCTCGGGTCGCGCGCAAGGAAGACAAAAGGTTCATCACCGGCGCCGGCCGCTATGTCGACGACATGGTGGTGCCCGGCATGAAGCATGCAGCCTTCGTGCGCAGCCCGCACGCGCATGCGCAGATCAAGAAGATCGACGTGAAAACGGCTCAAGGCATGCCGGGCGTTATTGGCGTGCTGACCGGCAAGGAGCTCAAGGCCGATGGTATCGGCAACCTCATCTGCGGCTGGATGATTCATTCCAAGGACGGTTCGCCCATGAAGATGGGCGCATGGTCGCCGCTGGCCGTCGACAAGGTCCGTTATGTCGGCGATGCGGTCGTGGTGGTGGTGGCCGAAACCAAGGGCCAGGCACGCGATGCGGCCGAGGCGGTCGACATCACCTACAAGGAACTGAAGGCCGTCGTCGACGCGACCAAGGCGCTCGAAAAGGGCGCGCCGCAGGTCCATGCCGAGGCCGAGAACAACCTGATCTTCGACTGGGAGATCGGCGATGCCAAGGCGACCGATACCGCCATCAAGGCGGCGGCGCATGTCACCCGCATGAAGATCGTCAACAACCGGCTGGTGCCGAACGCGATGGAGCCGCGCGCGGCTCTTGGCCATTACGACAAGGCCGAGGATCATTACACCTGCTGGACGACATCGCAGAACCCGCATGTGGCGCGGCTGGTGATGAGCGCCTTCTACAACGTCGCACCCGAAAACAAGCTGCGCGTGATCGCGCCGGATGTCGGCGGCGGCTTCGGCTCCAAGATCTATATCTACCCGGAAGAGATCGTCTGCCTGTGGGCCTCGAAGAAGACCGGCGTGCCGGTCAAATGGGTCGCCGATCGCACCGAAAGCTTCCTCACCGACGCGCATGGCCGCGACCACGTCTCGACCGTGGAAATGGCTTTCGACAAGAACAACAGGATCACCGGGCTGAAGGTGGACACCATCGCCAATCTCGGCGCCTACATGTCGCTGTTCTCGTCCTGTGTGCCGACCTATCTCTACGCGACACTGCTGTCAGGGCAGTACGACATCCCGGCCATTCACGCCAATGTACGCACCGTCTACACCAACACGGCACCTGTCGATGCCTATCGCGGGGCAGGGCGGCCAGAAGCCACCTATCTTCTGGAGCGCACCATGGAAGCCGCTGCACGCGAACTCGGCGTGTCTCCGGCCGAGCTGCGGCGCCTGAACTTCATCACGACCTTCCCGCACCAGACACCGGTGATCATGAACTATGACGCCGGCGACTATGCGACCTCGCTCGACGCGGCCATGAAGACCGCCGATTATGCCGGCTTTGGCAAGCGCAAGGCGGACGCGGCCAAAAAGGGCAAGCTGCGCGGCATCGGCATGAGCTGTTACATCGAGGCCTGTGGCCTCGCCCCGTCGGCCGCGGTCGGCTCGCTTGGCGCCGGCGTCGGCCTGTGGGAATCGGCTGAGGTAAGGGTCAATGCCGTCGGCACCATCGAGGTGCTGACGGGGTCGCACAGCCATGGCCAGGGGCACGAGACGACCTTCGCGCAACTGGTCAACCAGCGTTTTGGGGTGCCGATCGATTCGGTGTCGATCGTCCACGGCGACACCGACAAGGTGCAGATGGGCATGGGCACTTACGGCTCGCGCTCGGGCGCGGTCGGCATGTCGGCGATCGCCAAGGCGCTCGACAAGGTCGAGGCCAAGGCCAAGAAGATCGCCGCGCACCTGCTCGAAGCCGACGAGGGCGACATCGTCATCGAGAATGGCGAAGTCAAGGTCGCCGGTACCGACAAGAGCCTGCCGTGGTTCCAAGTGGCTTTGGCCGCCTATACCGCGCACAATTTGCCGGCCGGCATGGAACCAGGACTGAAGGAAACGGCGTTCTACGATCCGGCGAACTTCACCTTCCCGGCGGGCTGCTACATCTGCGAGGTCGAGATCGATCCGGAAACCGGAACGACCGAGATCGTCCAGTTCGTGGCGGCGGACGATTTCGGCAACATCATCAATCCGATGATCGTCGAAGGCCAGGTGCATGGCGGCATCGCCCAGGGCGTTGGCCAGGCGCTGCTGGAAGGCGCTCACTACGACGCCAGCGGGCAGCTGCTGACGGCGAGCTACATGGACTATACCATGCCGCGTGCCGGCGACCTGCCGTCGTTCAAGGTCTCGACGTCGAACACGCCATGTCCGAGCAATCCGCTCGGCATCAAAGGCTGCGGCGAGGCCGGCGCCATCGGTTCGCCGCCGGCGGTGATCAATGCCATCACCGACGCCATCGGCATCGCCGATATCGCCATGCCGGCCACACCGTCGACCGTGTGGGCCGCGATCCGCGCCGCGAAATGAGTGAGTAGGGAGTAGTGAGTAGCGAATAGGGCACCGTGTCCAGCTCCGGCGGCGGCGTTCCCACTACTGACTACTGACTACTGACTGCTCACTGCTCACCACTGCCTGACCACTTAGGGGAGGATCCCATGTACGCAGTCAACTATCACCGTGCCGCCTCGGTCACTGAAGCCGCCAAGCTCGTGAAGAGCGGCGACGCCAAGCTGCTGTCGGGCGGCATGACCTTGATCCCCGCCATGAAGACGCGGCTGGCGGCCCCTTCCGACGTGGTCGACCTGTCACGCATCAAGGAGTTGCAGGGCGTCAAGGTGTCAGGCAAGACGGTCACGATCGGCGCCGCCGCCACGCATTTCGACGTCGCCAATGACGAGAAGCTGCGCAAGGCCTGCCCGGCGCTTGCCCATCTGGCGTCGCTGATCGGCGATCCGGCGGTACGCCACAAGGGCACGATCGGCGGTTCGATCGCCAACAACGATCCGGCGGCGGATTATCCGGCCGCACTTCTGGCGCTGGGCGCCACCATCATCACCAACAAGCGCGAAATATCGGCCGACAAGTTCTTCAAGGGGCTGTTCGAGACGGCCTTGAAGGATGGCGAGATCGTCACGGCGGTCTCCTTCACGGCGCCGGCAAAGGCTGCGTACGAAAAATTCCGCAACCCGGCCTCGCGCTACGCGATCGTCGGCGTGTTCGTGGCCAAGGGCAAGGATGGCGTCAGCGTTGCCGTCACCGGCGCCGGCGATGACGGCGTCTTCCGCTCGAAGGAGATCGAGGCGGCACTTGCCAAGAGCTTCGATGCCACTTCGCTCAATGGCGTGAAAGTGCCGGCGAAAAACCTGATGAGCGACATCCACGCTTCCGCCGACTACCGCGCCAACCTGATCGCGGTCATGGCCAAGCGCGCGGTGGCGGCAGCCAACGCCTGACGCAAGATCGATTGCGGACAAGGACAGGGGCTGTCACGGCCCTTTTTCGTTCCTGGCGCCTGTAGCTGCCCGGTTTCCGGCCGCCGCATCCCATGTTTGCTTGAAACGATTCTGACCCATGCCTGCCCGGGAATGCACCGGCACCAATCTCGCACTTGCACAAACTTATATTGCACTGCAGTATGGGGCGGGCGGAGAATGCGAGCCGGGTTCGGAATGCGTACAGCCGTGCCCTTTCGCATATAAATGCGAAAGGATCGGCATGTCCGAAATTTCCGCGACCCATTTGGTGCCGTCCCAAACGATCGTCGACCGATCGGCCAGGACAAGGCTGGCCTATCTCGACGGCTGGCGCGGTCTGTCGATCGCCCTGGTGCTGATTGGGCATTTTTTTCCCGTTCCCGGAATCAATCTGGGCGTGCTGGGCGTCGAATTCTTCTTCGTGCTCAGCGGCCGGCTGATGGCCGAAATCCTGTTCATCGAACGCTATCCGCTGAAGAAATTCTTCAAGCGCCGCTTCTCGCGCATCTATCCGGCGCTTCTGGTCTTTGTCGTCGTCGCCATGATCGCGCTCTCAGGCACGTTCATCGTCTTCAAATGGAAGGCGGCCCTGACGGCGCTGACATTCACCTACAACTATGCCGGAATTCTCCTGAACCGGGCCGGCGCACTCGACCACATCTGGTCGCTCTGTATCGAAGAGCATGCCTACATCATCCTGGCGGCGATCAGCGCAATCGTTGCCAGCCGCAGCCGTGTCGTCCCGCTGCTGCTGGTCCTGGCCTTGCTGGCCATGGCCAATGGCGCGGTTTCCTACTGGTTCCTGCACATGGATTATGAAGCCACGTACTGGCGCACCGATGTGCACATCGCCTCGATCCTGCTGTCGGCCGCGGTCTGTCTGCTCAAGGCCGACGGCAAGCTGCCGGCCTTGTTGAAGGGGCCCTATGTCGCCGTTGCGGCCACCGTTGGCGCGGTTTTCCTGTTCATGGATTCAGTACCGACACCGATCCACTACCTGGTCGCGGTGCCATTGCTGGCGACTGCTATCAATGCGCTGGATTTCAGCACGCGGTTCTTGTCCGGATGGCTGTCATCCCTGCCGATGACGACACTGGGTCTGTGGTCGTATTCGCTCTATCTGTGGCAGCAGCCCTTCTACAAATTCGTCTACGAGCAGGGCAGCAATCCATGGCCGATGCTGGCCGGGGTTTTCGCCTGCGCGCTCTGCAGCTACTACCTCATCGAGCGCCCAGCGCGCGAATGGCTCAACCGCAATTGGTGAATGAGCGCCGAGCGCCATCGGATCAGGCGGCGATCTGCCTGATATAATAGCGCACCGCCTTCTTGCCGCCATGGATCACCGCGTCGCCGACTTCGGCGAAGCCGAGAGCGGCGTGGAAGGCATCCGAGGCTGGGTTGGGCGGATCGGTGTTGACCTCGCAGGTGACCAGTGTGTGGCCGGCGCTCTCCGCCTGGTCGAACAGGTCCCGATAGAGCCGGCGAGCATGGCCGCGGCCTCTTGCGTGCGCCGCCACGACGACGCGGTCGACATAGATGAAGCGCTCGTAGCGCTCGCGGAACCAGACGAAGTTCGGACTGTCGTAGTTCGCATCCTGGTCGAAGGTCATGATGAAGGCTTCGAGATCGCCGATGCGGCGGGCATAGAAGGACTCGCCGAGCAGGAAGGACAGCCGTTCGGCTTCGAGCCACGACAATTCGGCGGCGTGCTCGTTGTTGAGCGCCAGTATGGCGGCTTCGTCGTCCTGCGCTATGCGGTCTATGGGAGAGGTCATGCCTTGGCCGCCGCGATTGTCGCCGCCACCAGCGGTGTGTCGGTCAGTGTGTTGCGATACTCGCGGTCGAGATCGGAGCCGCCCATGCCGACCTTCGGATTGCGGTAGCGCATGGCGCTCGGCACGTCCTTGAGGGCGGCGAAGTGCATTTCGGCCAGGCCGGTCCTTGCGCGCACCTCGGCAATGTTGCCGAGATCGAGCCCGCCGCAGCCGAGAATGATGATCCGGTCACCGGCCTGACGCACCAGCTCTTCCAGCAACGGCAAGCCCTCGATCGCCGTGTCGCGCTGGCCGCTGGTCAGCACGCGGCCGACCTTGCAGCGGATCAGCGCCTCCAGTGCCTCGGCCGGATCGCGCGTCATGTCGAAGGCGCGGTGGCAAGTGACGTTCAAGGGCCATGCGGCCTCGGTCAGTTCGCCCATGCGCTTCTCATCGATGGTGCCGTCGGCGTTCAGGCAGCCGAACACCACCCCGGGCACACCGAGCTCGCGGAGCGCGGTGACGTCGGCCAGCATCGAGCGGTATTCAGTCTCGCTGTAGAGAAAATCGCCGCCGCGCGGCCGCACCATGACGTGGAACGGGACGGTCGCCTGATCGAGCGCGGCGTGCACAGTGCCAAGGCTCGGCGTGATGCCGCCCTCGACCAGACTGGCGCAGAGTTCGATCCGGTCGGCGCCGGCGGCCTGCGCGGCGAGCAGGCCATCGATGCCTTCGACACAGATTTCGATCAGCGGCGGGCGAGTTTCCACGGGGCAATCCAGTTCATGATGTCGTGGAGAGGCCTAGCACCAGGACGGCTGACGCGAAAGCGTGAACCCTATGCCGCCATTTGGACCAGATGGCAGATTCCTTACTTGACAATCGCATAACCGCATGGTTATGAGTAATCTATAGCTGACGGGTTATTGATTGCGCGTGCGTGGCACGACGACAACAACGAGAGGAGCAAGGCGTGACGGAAACCAAATCGATTGTCGTCGAAAGGCTGGTTCCATATTCGGCGGAAAAGATATGGCGGGCACTGACCGTGCCAGCGCTCGTCGGCGAATGGCTCATGCAGAATGACTTCGCTGCGCAAGAGGGGCATCGCTTCACACTGCGTGCGACACCAGTTCCCGGATGGTCCGGCGTGACGAACTGCGTGGTGCTGAAAGTCGAGGCGCCGCGGTTGCTGGCCTACAGTTGGGGCGATGGGACGGAATCGGACAGCGGGTTGAAAACCGTGGTGACCTGGTCACTGACGCCCGAGGGTGTGGCGACCCGGGTGCGAATGGAGCAGTCGGGATTCCGACCGGCCGACGAGCGTGGCTATATCGGCATGGGAAGTGGCTGGCCGCGCATTCTCGAACGGCTCGAACAGGTTACCGCAACGCAGGCCTGATACGCGGCAGGCAGTCAACAGTTTTATCAAGTTCGAATCCTGGATGCGAGGCGTCCGGGCCGGGAAAACACGCCCGGAGAAACAATTCAAAAGGAGAAGGATCATGCAAGCAAGGATCAAGAACCCGGTGATGCTCATCCCCGGTTCGGCGCAGGCGCTGCTGGCGCTGGACAAGTCGACCGAGGCGGCCGACGTGCCCTATGTGACGCGCAAGCTCATTCATCTGCGCGCCAGCCAGATCAATAATTGCAGCGTCTGCGTCGACATGCATGCGCGCGAATTGAAGAAGGCCGGAGAAAAGGACGAGCGCATCTTTGCGCTGGCGGCCTGGCGGGAGACGCCGTATTTCACCGACGCCGAGCGCGCGGCATTGGCGCTGACAGAAGCCGGCACCAGGCTCGCCGACCGGCCGGACGCAGTGCCGGACGATGTCTGGGACGAAGTGGCCCGGCATTATGACGAGAAGGCGCTTGCCGCACTGGTCATCCAGATCGCCCTGATCAACGCCTTCAATAGGCTGAACGCAACGACCCGGCAGCCGGTTGGCGCCTGGGGCTAGGCGCCTGGTTCGAATGGTCCGCGAGGCGAGGGCGGGCGGGGCATTGCCTTCCCGCCCTCGGGCGCGGGCATAGTCTTGGTGGCTACTGGCGCAATTCCGTGTTCTTGGCGCCTTCCTCGACCTGATCGATCACCAGGAGCTTGACCGGCCCGTCACCAATATTGGTGGCCTGATGCCATTGGCCGATCATCTCGATGATGAAATCACCTGTCTTGTAGACGTTGCTGTTGCCGGTCTCGACGTTGGTGACCTTCAATGTTCCGGCCTCGACATAAGCGTAGCGCGGGAAGGGATGGCGATGGACCGGCAAGGTCGCGCCGGGCCTGATGTCATAGGTCGAGACCAGCACCTGCACGTTCTTCTGCGGCAGCGTGATCGGCTGACCTGATGCAGTGGTCGTGCGTGATGCGAGTGGCGTCACGACGACGGGGGTTCCGCTGCTGTCCAATGCCAGGGCACAATTTGCATAAAGTGCAGCCGCGGCCAGCAGTACCGCTATCAGGACTTTCCGCATGATTCCTCCACTGCCGCAGCATTGCTCGGGAGGCTTCCCATGCGCAAGCCTGCCGGTGAGACCGTCGGAATGGCTCGACCCATTGCCACCTGGCACCGAGTGGGAAAGCCATGCTGTCGCACGTCTCGGTGGTCGGCGGAAGGCACACCGCCGAACACACCTTACAGAGTCCGCGGTATTAAGCCGAACTTAGCAACTGGTTCTCATAGTCTCTCGACCTTCGCTGACGGAATCCCGATGAGCAGAATTGATATACTTGTTCCTGATGACAACGTGTGTTCGGTGCACATGCTTGTCGCCAAGCGGCTGGCCGAGAAAGGTCATGACGTTGCGCTGGTCGGCGTTGCGGCGCCCGGGGTACAATGGCCGCTTGGCTATATTCTGCGCCTTGAGCGCAAGGCAGTGCAGATTCGGGGCCATGACCTTCTTGAACCTGTCGAGGGCGTGGAACTGTCCCGGTCCCGGCCTGACGCTGAACTGCGTATCGATCTGACCGGCGTCATGCTGCCTATTGCCTCTCCCGGCCTTCGCCCGGGCTTCGCGGGCTCCGCGTCAATTGCCGAAGCAGCCCGGGTGTTGATGGCCGGCGGCCTTCCCGATATCGAAATCATTCTGGATGGTGAACGCATCGCGCGCGCGGCCCCCATGGTCGACAGCCGGCTTTCGATCCTTCGCGGGCTCAATGACATTCTGGCGCGCATGTGCACACTGCTGGTGGATACGACGGATCATTTCCTCAAGGGCCACAAGGCCCGATCCGAACCGACAGGGGGCGCGCGTCAGTGTCCAACCAATGGACAGCTGATCGGTACCTACCTTCTTTCAACCATACCCCGGCAAACAGCAGGGGCGGCCAGGCGCTTGGGGTTCCGCCTCAATCGTTGGCGGGTGAGCTACCGGTTTCACAATGGCCAGACCGTCGCGGCCACGGGTCTCCTGGCCGGAGAACCCTGGATCGATCTGCCCGATGATGGCGATCGTTTCTATGCTGATCCGTTTCCGTTCGAATGGCAGGGGCGATATTTCATATTCATTGAAGACTTTTGCCATGCCAGTACCAAAGCGGCGATTTCCGTGACCGAGGTCTTCCGGGACGGCGCTCCAACCGTGCCGCGTGTGGTGATCGAGGAACCCTATCATCTGTCCTATCCGCAAGTGTTCAGTCATGGCGGCCAGATCTGGATGCTTCCCGAGGGCGGTTCGGGTGGAGATCTGGTTCTATACCGGGCTGAGTCGTTCCCGGACCGGTGGGTTCGGCATTCGGTCCTGATTCCGGATCGCGAACTTTTCGATGCGACCTTGCTGGAGCATGGCGGCAAGCTTTGGCTGTTCGCGACCGAACGCGACGGCTACGGCAGCGCCTCGGACACCCTCGTGGTCTATTATGCGCAGGCCCTGGAGGGACCATGGTTCCCGCACCGGAGCAATCCGGTGAGAATCGATCGCGCCGCAGCCCGGCCCGGAGGCTGTTTTGTGCGTATGGGCGATCGCATCATATTGCCATTGCAGAACGGCACGGACAATTATGGCGGCGGGCTCGGACTTGCCGACCTTGTCGAGTTGGACGAGACGAAGGTGCGTTTGACCTTACCAGTGCCCATTCTTGCTTCGGCAAAGAGACCTTATCCGATGATCCATACTCTCAACAGCAGCGATCATCTTGAAGTCATCGACTGTCGAGCACCCGCGCCCAGGTCGGCGCTTCGAAGGGTTGTGTGACCTTTTGGATCCAATCCGGGTCCTCTGTGTCGTTCCGCGGGGCCTGAAAGGCCGTGGCGGCATCGAGACGCTGTTTTCTCACGTTGATGAACAGCTTCGTTCGACGGCCGGCAGTGCGATCGAGATGGATTTCCTGGCCTCGCGAGGCGACGCGTCCGGTGTCGGTTGGCTGGCACATTTCCCGTTCGCATTGATCCGCTATGGCTGGCTGCTGGCAACCCGCCCGTATGACATCATCCACCTCAACACCGCGACGAATGCATCGTCGTGGAGGAAATGGGTCATGCAGTCCATGGCGCGATTGGCCGGCGCGGCCACGGTCGTCCACTTTCATGGCTCGGCCTTTCCCAAGCCCGGAGATGCGCAACGCGGCTGGGTCCGTGTCTTGCGCCTTGTATTTGAGCGAGCCGACGCCATCATCGTGCTTGGCGATTACTGGCGAGACTTCGTCGCCCACTTTTATCACATGCCGCCGGATCGCTTCGACGTCGTGGCCAATGGCGTCGCCGACTTCGCTTTTGATGCACCGCAACCGCGCGAGGAGAATGCGCCCGTTCGACTGTTGTTTGCCGGGAACCTCACCGAGGCCAAAGGCGCCGGGGTATTGCTTCAGGCACTTGCGCTGCTGCCGAAGGATCTGCCGCAATGGCGCGCGACCTTCGCGGGTGCCGGCGATGTCGCCGCCTTCCGCGACCGCGCCATAAGTTCAGGGCTTTTCGGCCAGGTGGAATTCACCGGCTGGCTGGCGCTCGAGACGATCCTGCCGCTCTATCGGCAGGCCGATATCGTCGTCCTGCCGTCACGCAATGAGGTCTTGCCGGTTTGCCTGCTGGAGGGTGCGTGTGCGGGCGCAGCCCTGGTCGCGACATCGGTCGGCTCGGTGCCCGACGTATTGAGGGAAGGTCGGAACGGTCTAAGCGTGAAGCCGGACGATGCGGAAGAGCTTGCGCATGCCCTTGCGCAATTGATTGAAAACGGCGCGCGCCGCGAAGCGTTTCGAACCGCGTCGCGCGATATCTATAACGCGCGTTTCCGCCTCGAAACCATGATCGAAGGTCTTCAGGGAGCCTATCGGAAGGCGCTGGCGACCCGTCGCTGAGCGGCTTGCGGCTGTTCAGCATCGAGCGTCGGCCGGAACACCCGGAAGAACTGCTCCAGATTGGCAAGCGCCCACAGTATCTTCTCGTGATTGTGAGCGCCACCCAGGTGCTCGCTCATCAGTCGATCTATCTCGCGCGCATTGCAGACATTGCGCACCGTGGCGCTGTCACTCTGCAGCAGATCTCGAAGCTGATCCGACATGCCGGTACGGAACCATTGCTCGACAGGTACTCGGAAGCCGACCTTCTTGCGCTCCAGGATCTGGCGGGGAAGCAATTGCGCTGCAAGCGATCGCAGCACGCGCTTGCCCTTTGGCGCGCCGGTCAGGAAAGCATCGGGAAATTGGGCGACGAGTTCGGCCAGGCCGACATCCATGAATGGCATGCGCCCTTCGATCGACCCCGCCATCATCATGCGATCGCCGCGCTCGAGAAGATTGTCCGGCAGCCATGACGTCTGATCGAAATGAAGCATGCGTTTGAGCGGGCTGATTTCGCCATCCGTCGTGAACGGCAGCGGGTCGAGATCGCGCGATTGGGGCGGACCGGCATAGAGCGCTTCGGCTTGACCGCCGTCTGCTCCGCCGAACCAGGCCACCATACGGGCCTGTGCATCGCGAATGCCGGCGACGCCGGCCAAGATCTTCAGTCGCCGCGCCGCATAGGGCAGGGCGCGTGCGCCAGGACCCACAAGGGCTTCGTGCAAGCCGCCCGGCACCAGACTCTGGTACATGGAAACCCACGGCTCGGCGCGATGCTTGGGATAGCCTCCCAAGAGCTCGTCGGCGCCTTCGCCGGTAAGCACCATCTTGACGGTGCGGCTCGCCAGCCGTGACAAAAGCAGAACCGGCAGGTCCGACGGCTCGGATACCGGCGCGCCCCGCCGCAGCACCGCCTCCTCCCACACCGACGTGAACGCATCCATGTTCACGACGAGCTCACTGTGGCGGCTGCCGAAGGTGTCGGCGACTTGCCTGGCATAGGGCAATTCGGAGGAGCCGGGCACATCGAACCCTACTGAATAGGTCGCCACGGGCTTGCCCATGTGACGGCTCATCAGCGCAACGATCATCGAGGAATCGAGCCCGCCGGAAAGATATGCGCCGAACGGCGCATCCGAGCGCAATCTGAGCCGTACCGCCTCATCGAGCTTCTCGCCAAAAAGCTTCACCGCCTCGTCGAAGCTCTCGACGGTGGGCGACGTGCGCGAAAAAGGCGTCGTGAAATAGCGCTCCGCACGGATGTTGGCGCCATCGACCACCACGAAGGTTCCTGGCGGAACCTTGGAGATGCCGCGAAAGAAGGTGGCCGGTCCAGGGACATAGCGATAGCTGAGAAATTCCCGCAGCGAATCCTGATCCAGACGGTCGTCGACATCCGGAAAATGGCGCAGCGAATCGATTTCGGAGGCGAAGGCGTGGAAGCCGTCCCCGGAAGCCAGGAAGAGCGGTTTCTTGCCGAAAGGATCGCGCGCGGCATAGAGGCGGCCGGTTTCGCTGTCCCAAAGCAGAAAGGCAAACATGCCGTTGAGGCGCGGCAGGCAGTCGTCGCCCCAGGCGCGCCAGGCCTCGATCACGACTTCGGTGTCGCCTTGCGTGGCAAAGCGATGTCCGCGTTCCATGAGTTCGGCGCGCAATTCGATATAATTGTAGACCTCGCCATTGTAGACGATGACATATCGGCCGTCATGCGAATGCATCGGCTGCGGGCTGCCTTCGATATCAAGGATCGACAGCCGACGATGACCGAGTCCGGCCTGCCACTCGCCATCCGGGCTCCGCATGATCAATGTTCCGCGCCCGTCCGGACCGCGATGGGCCAGCCGATCCGTGGCCCCATCCAGCGTTTGGGCGAGAGGCAAGCGTGATCGGGCGTGGAACCCAAAAATTCCGCACATCGCGGCTAGCCCTGACCGCTGCACATGGCCGGGTCGGACCCCGAACTTGGCTTCTGGATTTGGCTCCTGGAAGGCGTGCCGAACAAGGCGTCATAGGCGGCCAGCAACTTCGGACCCTCGTGGCTCCAGGCGAGTTCCTTGCGTACCCGCTCACGGCCTAACGCGCCCATGGTCGCGCGGCGCTCGCTGTCGTCAAGGAGTTCGGCGATTTTGTCGCCGAAGTCGGTGGGCTCCGTGCAGGTTGCGTAGAGCGAGGCGCCTTGCGCCGAAAAGCGGCCTTCCCGCAGGTCGTATTGCACGATCGGTTTGCCAAGCGCCATATATTCCATGATCTTGTTCATGGTCGATTTGTCGTTCATCGCCGTGGGCCGGTCGGGATTGACGCAGACATCGGCTGTCGAGAGCGCGGAAAACAGAATCTCGTCCGGGCAGCGACCGGTATAGGTGACGTACTCGCCGAGCCCGCGCGCGACTGTATCCGCCTTGATGGCATCAAGCTCGGGACCGCCGCCGCAGATCACGAACTGAATATCCTGGCGGCCTTTGGCATTCACCAGGTGGTCGACCGAGTCGAGCAGAAGGTCGAGCCCTTCCTGCTTGCCGATGACGCCGACATAGCCGACGACGAAGCGGCGACCATTGCGCCATTTCGGATCGGGCGCAACCTCTCTGACCCGGTCCAGATTCGGGCCAGAACGCACGATATGCACCTTCTCGGGGAGCATGCCCCCCCGTCTGATGGCGATGTCGCGGTAGCTTTCATTGGTGGCGATCGAGACATTGGCGGTTCGGAACGAAAGCCGCTCCAGCCAGACCATGAATTTCCAGCCGATGCCGCGCTTGCCGAACTTGGCCTCGTAGAGCTCTGGATTGATGTCGTGGTGGTCGAACAGGAACTTCTTGCCGAACAACTTGTAGAACCCGCCGATGAGGAAAATCGTATCTGGTGGGTTGCAGGCATGGATCGCGTCGAAACCGCGCTGCCGCGCCACTTTGAGTGACAGCAGGAATTCCCAAAACAACGCGGTGCTGTACTCCAGCACGTAGCCAAGGAAGCCCTCGGCGTCGAGCGGCAGCGAGTGGCGATAGATATGGACGCCGTCGATCACCTCGTAGGGCGCCGTCGCGCCCTTGCCTTTCGGGCAGATCACCGACACTTGATAGCCGGCTTTCACCAGCGTGGTTGCCTCTGACCAGACGCGGCGGTCGAAGGGGACAGGCAGGTTTTCGACGATGATGAGGATGCGCTTACCAGTTGATGCCGTCATAGGTCCCCGCAAACCGGTTCGTGTTCGGCAGCCTGGCCATGTCGAGAAGCGTCTGGTCTGCATTCATCTTGTCAACCACAGTTTCATATTCGGGCGAACGACTGGTGGCCACGACAACGTCCGAATGCATCACCATCTCGTCGAGCGAGGGGACCATCAGCTGCGTAACGTGCGGGATCGCGTTCATTAGGTATGTTTTGTTGGCGCCCATCAGCTTTGCCAACGACACGTTCGGGTCAAAAATGCGGATGTCGCAGCCCTTCCCGACAAGCCGCTCGATAAGTTCCAGATAGGGGCTTTCGCGCAAATCGTCGGTGCCTGCCTTGAAGGAGAAGCCGAGGAAGCCGATTTTGCGCTTGCCATAGCTCAGCAAGCGGTCCAGTGCGCGCTCGACCTGCTGCTTGTTCGACGGCAGCAGGGATTTAAGCAGCGGTGCTTCCACATCGTTCTGGATCGCGTAGGCGTTGATCGCACGTACGTCCTTCGGCAAGCAGGAGCCGCCGAACGCAAAGCCGGGCAGAAGATAGGCATTCGAGATATTCAGCTTGGTGTCGGCGAAGAACACCTCCATCAGCTCATGGCTGTCAACGCCCGCCGCCTTGCAGATATTGCCGATTTCGTTGCCGAAGGCGACCTTAAGCGCATGCCAGGTGTTGTCTGTGTATTTGACCAGTTCAGCCAACCGGGGCTCTGTGACGACAACGCGGCCAGGCAGGCCTGCGTAGAGCTCCAACAGCCGATCCCGGGTTATCTCATCGTCAACGCCGATCACGGTCTTGGCTGGATTATTGAAATCGGCGACCGCCGACCCCTCGCGCATGAATTCGGGGTTTGAGGCCACGCCGAACGTTTCGCCCAGTTTCCTTGATGCAGTTGCCTGCAGCGCCGGAATGACGATGTCGGACAATGTCCCCGGCAGCACGGTCGAGCGAACGACGACCGAATGATAGTCCGCCTTTCTGGAAAGAGACGATCCGATTTGGCGCGATACCGCCTGAACCGCCGACAGATCCAGTGAGCCGTTGGGGCGTGAGGGCGTGCCGACGCAAAGCAACGACAAGTCGCTGTTCATCACGGCTTCCTCGGTCGAGGATGAGGCCTTTAGACGACCCGACGCGACATTGGCAGCGACAAGTTCGCCGACGTCTTTCTCGATGATAGGGCTTCGGCCACTGTTTATGAGATCGACCTTGGCCTCGCTGACGTCGCAGCCGATGACGTCATGCCCGCGCTCGGCCAGGCACGCGGCACAAACAGTACCGACATATCCCAACCCGAAGATGGAAACTTTCATAGCTCGCCCGTCCTGTTCTTTCTTTCGAAAGGCGGATCGAGCCACCTTCACGCTTATTTTCGAAGAACATAAAAAAGACAAGTAAAGGTCAGGTTAGCAAACCGATCAGCAATCTGCTTTGCCACTGCATCCGGTGGCCAGGCGCTTTGAAAACAACGGTTGCCGCCTTATCGAGGAGCCCGAATCCAGCCGACTGCAGACCGCGTCCGGATGCCTGGTCGCCGCGTACAATCTCGATCTCGGCGCTTTCGGGCGCTACGATGCTGAGTTCCGACCTGCCGTTGCGGCGTGCCACCACACAATTGCCCTCGACCGACACGCTGAGTTCCGGCGAAATCAGGAAAGCGATCTCGACCGTCCCGGACGGCTTCGTGCCAACCAGCCGGTCCGTGATCAGAAAACCCTCGGCGGTTTCTTCTATATCCCGATGGTGAATGACGCCGAAGCGCCTCATGTAGCCATCATGCGAGGCGGATACTTTCAGCCGGGACGCTTGCGACCTGGCGTCCAATCTTGCTCGGGCACGCCGTGGCATCCAGTTGAAAGCACCTGACGGCTCGCTTTGGCTGACGCCGTCCATGGTAAGGGTATTGTGTACGGCGCTGACCCGGAAGCGCCGGCGACTTTCGCCTTCCGAATGATAAAGATGCGTGCCCGCATCGACCAGCAGCGGCAGGCCATCCAGTGAGAGCCATACCGCGAGCGCATCGGCGTGGCCATGTGCGGCCAAGGCGCCAAATCCAAGCGGTCCGTGATCGAAGACAAAATGGACACGGCGGCCCTTTATGGCACCGCGCCGGATGGTATAGCCGCCCTCTTCAAGGGTAACCGCGCCGTCGGCAGGCAGTGGCGTCAGCGATGGGGTGGCGAATACGGCATCGCGCCAATGCGGATCGCGTATAGCCGGTCCGAGTTCGGGCTGATCCAGAAAACCGGCAATCGCGCCGACGATGGACGCGACATAACGCGGCTCGTCGCTGCCGAATGCCAACAGGACGCGGCTCTGGTCGTCATCGCCGATCAACGGCGTATGGCCCGCATCATCGAGAAAGAAATTCAAGGCGCGGGCGGCTTCCGCCATGCGCTTACGTGCGGTTTCTGTGGCGCCGCCCAAGACGCTGAAGCCGATGAGCAGCATTTCGAGCGTGAAAGCGCTGTAGGCCGGCGACTGCTCCTTGCCCACGCCGTCCTTATGGAACAGGGCCAGCGCCCTGTCTTCAAGATGCGTCCGACCGTGTGTCAACCAGCGCGAGGCGTCGGAGTGGTTCGGCAGCATGCGTGCGGCAAGCACAAGGCCCATCGCCTCGGCGACGAGGTGATTGTTGGCCGAGGAATGAAGTGAGGGAAACCTGGCAAGCCACAGGCCGTGGGCGCAGACAAAGGACGCCAGCCGCTCGCCGGCAGCCCGGTCGATCCATGGATCGAGCGACGCTATGATGATGGACAGCGAGATCAGCCTATAGCCGGCCTCGATGCCTGAATACCAATTGATGCCGCGGCCGGGAACATTCGCTTCCATCCACGAGAAGACGGAGCCGAGTATGGTGTCGGCAAGGCTTGCGTCGTTTTCCCGGCGGGCATGGATTGCCGGCGCCGCCAGAAAATGCAGCCGGTTTGCCTCGGCCACGTACTTGACGTCTCCATGCTCCTCACCGAAGCGGAAATTGATGTCGAAGGTCGATCGCTCGGCGCCAGGCCAGCTTGCGCCACTCACCGGGTCCAGTCGCCAGATCACCGGATCGACACGGCCGCTACTGTCCAGCATCGATACAGGCCAATCGCGATTGAGCAGTCTCAGCCGGCCGGCGCGAAACGCGGCAGCGGCGGTTTGCAGTTGCTGTGCGACGGGCAGCGGCAAGTCCGCTTCGAACAGGGGCGCAAACAGCGGCAACACGCTGGGTCGCGCACCGGCCATTGCAAAGTCGGACCAGTCGTGGCGCTCGCGCCGCGCGCGCCTGCGCTCCAACTGCTCACGAAACCGATGACGGACCTCGCCATGTTCCATCACGGCAAGCCGTCGTGCATACCAGGTCAAACGTCTCAACATGGAGCAGATTCTAACGGACTGCCATTGCCTTCAGATTAACATCGGCAGGCTATCGGGCAGACGGCCCCGCTAACCTTAATCGGCATCTTTGTCGCGTTGTCCTCGCGCGCACCAGCCGGGTACCATATCTTTATAGGCGCGGGCTTGCAGGGCCTCGCAAGGAGCGCCGCTATATGGAATTCTCACGACGCCAGCTTCTGTCAGCTTCGATTGCCGCGCTGACGGCCCTGTCGGTGCGTGCTGCCGCGGCGCCAAAAACGAATTCCCGTTTTCAACGCGGCGGTTCGATCCATACAATGATGAATTGGGGAGCGTTGCGCGACGGCGATCCACAACACTATCTGGCGCGCCCGTTCGAAACGGCCCGAAACGCCTTCCCAGCCGAATTGGTGCGCGATTTTGCGCAGGCCGGATTCGACTTTATTCGACTCACCTTGGACGTTGGCCCGTTCATTCAGTTGCAGGGCAGCGACAGGGACGCGCTGGAGCGGAAGCTCATGGACAATTTGCAACTCTTCCAGGAGATCGGGCTTTCGGTGATCGTGGATTGCCATCCGGTCGAGCAGGTGCCGGCCTATTCGGTTCAGTCAATCCTGGCGGATCTGGAGGCGCCGCTTTTTGCTCAATACACCGCGATGATCAGCCGGCTGGCGGCTCTGCTGGGTGAACTGCGGTCGGAGCGGGTCGCGCTGGAACTCATGAATGAGCCGGTGGTCGGGGAGGCGAGTCATCGAACCCAGGTCCAAGTCTGGGGCGCGGCGCAGCTGGTTCTGCACGATGCGGCGCGGCGGGCGGCGGTCGATCTGCCGATCCTGCTGACCGGCGCCGACTATGGCGGCATCAGTGGGCTTACGGATCTGGATCCATCACCATTCATCGATAGCAATACGCTGTTTTCCTACCACTACTACATGCCACTCAGCTTCACCCATCAAGGCATCGATTTTGGGACGCCGGACGCCCCCTCTTCGCCCTACGTCGTCGATCTTCCTTATCCTTACGACGCTGTCTCGCCCGACGAGATATCGGCGAAAATAGAAGCTCGCATTGCCGCCAACACTGCGCTTGACCAGGCTGCAAAGATGGCTGCCATGGCCGATGCGCGTCGGATTCTCGATGGTTTCTTGGCCGACGGCTGGAACCGCGCCCGCGTCGAGAAAGACTTCGTGCGTGTGGCGAACTGGGCAGATCGTAATGGCATCGCGAGGAATCGCATCGTGATGGGCGAGTGCGGGGTGACGCGGCGCGATCGGATTTTCACGGGAGCCGAGCCGACCTATCGCCGGGCCTGGCTTTCGGATGTGACAGGCATTGCGCAGACGCAGGGATTTGGCTGGGCGCTCTGGGAAATCAACGGCCGGGAATTTGGTATTCAGCGGGCCGACGACAACCGGATCGATCCTTCGATCGTCGAGGCATTGGGGATGCCAGGCTAATGCATGTCGCCCGGAAGTGTCCTCGGGTCCGGGATAACGACATGCATAAAATCAGAAGCTTACGGCAGGTCGACCGAATCCTATTCGCCGCGACATGCTGAAAGCAATCGCCGCCTTGAGACCGCCGCAGCGATGCTTGCCAGCACAATTCCAGGAGAAGTTCGGGTCCGTCCAAGATTGTGTTAAAAACAAGAGCTAGAGCCTCAACTCCCGCGACCACTATCGGGCAAGCAGGCTGGTATAGACGCGCTCAACTTCGTCTGCCAGACGGGCGTAGTCACGGTTGGCCTTGACCCACACGGGCCCTTTGGCGGCCATCGTCCGGGCCTTTACCGGGTCGTCGAACAATCGCGCGACACCTTCCGCGATTGCTTCGCCCGAAAATGCCGTGACGATACCGGCGCCGCTGCGGTTGACCACCTCGCTCTGATCGTAGTGGACGGTGGCAACGATCGGCCGTCCCATGGCCATATATTCAACCAGCTTTGTGGGCGTGGCGACCTGCTGGGCCGCATCCATCTCGAACGGGGACAGGCAGACGTCGACACGCTTTACCCAGCCCAGCGCCTCGACCAGGGGAAGACGTCCGGTAAAGATCACCCTCTCGGACAGGCCGAGCCTGTCGAGTTGAGAGGCAAGTTGTTCACGCTCGTGCGCCGAAACGGCCCCGATGATCACCAGCACCGTGTCATAACCGTTGGCTACCAGCAGGGCCAATGCCTCGAACGTCAGGCGGGTGGTCAGGTTCAGAACATCGGCGCACATATAAGCCATGCTCTTTTTGCCGATGAGCCGCGGGTCGTCGGTGGCAGGGATCGACGCGGGATTATAGCGCTCAACCGTGACCCCCATCGGTATCGGCGTCATCTTCTTCGTCGGTATGCCTCGTTCGGCAACGCGCTCAAGCATCCTTTTCGATTGGACAATGACATGGTCCGACAGCGGCAGCACGACCCGGTAGAAGAGGACGCTGCCGATAACGGCATAGGCAAGTCGAACAAATCGGGCCGGCAGACTCATGGGCACGAGATTGTGAAGCGCGATACGCATGCGCGCTTCCAGCACGGGATAGCTCATCCAGAACACGAAGGGCGTACCGGAGATCCTGGCCGCGATGCCGTACACGATGCCCCACAGCGGCTGATCGCGTATCTGTATCAGGTTGTATTCGCCACGCGTTGCCCGCCAAGCCAGCTTCAGGCGAAGCCGGGTTTCCGCCATCATATAACGGAGCGAACCGAATTTCTCCGTCATCTGGCGACGAGCGATATAGAACCGCTCGGCGCCGCGCACGTCGACGCGTTTGGGACCATCCGTGTAAGGCCGCAGGCTCCAGTCAATCTTCAGCCCACGGCCAACCAGATGGTTTGAAAACAGTTCCACCAGATCGACACGGAATGCCGGGTAGTCGTCTGGCGCCACGAACAGGACGCGGACTCCAGCCAGCGGACTTTGATGTGGCGATATCACGTCAGCGGTCGCGATGGATTGTTTCGAGGCCAAGACTGTCATCTGTTCCCTGCGACCGCATGGCGCGCCAAATATGCCCTCAACCATTTAAGGCGCTGCCACAGAAATGGGTTTCGACGCAGTTGATCCGTCGCTGCCCGACCAAGCTGGATCGCCGCGATAGCGGCTTTGCCGCGTGATGTGAGCGGCACATAGGCATCATCCAGTTCATGGATGACGTCACACCAATGGGTCTTGAAGTCTTCGAAGCCGACGCCCAGGTCATAGGCGGCCATGCCGCGTTCGCAGCACTCCGCGATTTGCCTGAAAGTCAGCACTTGGCCCGGACTTTGTGGCGCCAATTCATCCCTGGCGAAGGTCATGAAATATACGTTGACCCGCTTGCGATGTATCGCCGAACCGATGACGGCGCAGATCTTGCCGCCCACCCGAAGCTCCGCCATTTCCAGCAACGGCTCGCTCATGTGCCGGGAGCGATCGAGAAGGTCGCGGAAGAAATCCGTCACCCCTGGGGCACCAAAGCTGTTGAGCTGGCCTTGCTCGGCAAGGCGCAAGGCTTTCTGCTCGAAAAAGAAGTCGAGAGCGGCATTGCCGCGCTCGAGAGACCGAACCGTGCCATATTCCAGCACGCCTGCCTCTCGCATTTTACGCTCTTTCGATTGGATTTTGCGTTGGCGCGAACCGCCGTTTCTTTTCTGCAGCACAGCCGCAAATCCCCCGGCAAGAGCGAAGGAGTAGCCTTCCGTATGCGATGGGCTGCGCGACAGCGCGGCGAGCGGCTGAGCCATGTCGTCATGGATCCTGGGCATTCTCCTGAGCACCGCATAGTCCACTCCATCGAGCGCGGCGCGCAACGTGGCTTCAATCTGGGTGCGCCTCATGCTGGCCATGACCGCCGCGGCTTCGTGGCTCCACAGGCCGAAATTGTAGCTGGAGTGGTTTCCGCCGATCCAGGTCGCGACGCGAACGGGTCCGAACGTCGAGGTCGCCAGCGGGAGGATGAAGGCCGGATTGCCGTCGAGCCGCCCCAACACTATGGCTGGCGTGGCTTTCTCCTTTGGCAGCACATGCCGGGCGTAGGCATCGACCCAATCATAGCGCTGAAAGATCGTTGCCACGCCGGTCGACTCGAGTTGGCGCCATTCGCGCTCGATATCCGAAGGGTTGGTAAAAGCCGCGACCTCGAAACGACCACAAGGTCTGTCGGACCAGACAGTCTGTGCCTCTCCATCGGCTGCCGTGTTCAACCGTGAGTTCATTCTCGCGACCCTTGGCGCCGGCTGCTGGCAATCTGCGTTGAGAAAACTGTTGGGTATGCATGCCAGGTTCCAAATCTACTTTATCCCGCA
Organism: Mesorhizobium salmacidum (SeqCode); assembly: GCF_037179605.1. Lineage (NCBI taxonomy): Bacteria > Pseudomonadati > Pseudomonadota > Alphaproteobacteria > Hyphomicrobiales > Phyllobacteriaceae > Mesorhizobium > Mesorhizobium salmacidum (SeqCode). The sequence continues at coordinate 49,992 of NZ_JAPYKS010000007.1, read as the reverse complement.
CGACTTAAGGAATGGTCTAGCAATCCTCTATAATACCTCAGACAGACGTTCTTCATACCCCATGGATCGCGTTTTCTCGGGCGGCGGAGAGGCAAGCGCAGAGAGTTCGTTAACCTTTCGAACCGGTCGCCTCGGCGGTAATCGCTTAGCTCATACATTCCTGTTAGCGATCGGCGAGAATTATCCAATCGACAGGACGAGAATTGATTGCGTCGCTCAGAACATTGATCGGTCGATCCGCAGACATTCGGGTATTCAGCGCCGGGCTGCTCTGGTCGACCTTTGGAACGGTGATCGTTCGGCTGACGCCGATGATCACCACCATTTTGATTTCACACTGGTTCGGCATTGAATTCGTCGGCAAATTCGGAGTGACCTACGGCACACTGATGTCGAGCAGCCTGCTGGCATCCGCCGGTGTGGGCCTGATGGCCACGCGCAATATCGCCGCCTACTCGATTAACGACCCCGCCACGGCGGGCCGCCTGGCCGGCATGGCATTCCTCCTCACCGGTGGCGCCGCGGCATTGATCGGCCTGATGATCTTCCTGTTCGCGCATGAGATCGCCGGTCGGCTGCTGAAGCAACCGGAACTCGCTTTCTATCTCCAGATCATCGCGCCTGTGATTGTGGTCAACGCGATGAACACGGTCCAGACGGCCATCCTGAGCGGTATCCAGGCCTTCAGGACCATCGCTCGCCTCAACGTGATCTTTGGTGGATTGATGATCACGCTGGTGCCTGTCGGGCTTTACTTTTACGGCCTCTCGGGCAGCTTTATCGCCTTGGGCTGCGCTTATCTGGGTGGATGCCTCATCGCCTATCCGGCCGTAGTGGCAGCGCTTCGGCGGCGCGGTATTGAGATTGCGTTCCGGGAGGCATTTTCGCAGTGGCGGCTGGTTACACGCTATGCGGTGCCGGCGCTGCTTGCCAGTCTGCTGTACGAGCCGGTGAACTGGATCTGCACGGCGATGGTGGTCAACAATCCCGACGGTCTTGCCCAGGTCGGCCTGTACTTCATTGCCATGCAGTTGGAGACGTTGCTGCTGTTCGTGCCGCAGATCGTGGTGCAAGTGGTTATCCCGATGCTGTCGACCGGCTTCGGCGAGGCCGACCGCCGGCGTGTGATCAACGTGCTTGGCATGGGCATCGGCACCAATATAGCCATAGCCATAGGCTTCGTCGTGGTCATGATGACGTTCGGCAACTGGTTCCTTGTGCTGTTCAAGCTCGATCCCGCCCAGCACTGGCCGATTTTCATGATCGTGGTGCTCGCGGCCGCCATCATCGCCGCTGCCCTGCCGCTCGGACAGGTCCCGGTGTCCTCCGGTTACATGTGGACCGGACTTTCGATCACGGCTGGATGGGCGCTGACATTCATCATCGCAACGTGGTTTCTGCAAGATCGTGGCGCTCTCGGCATCGTTATAGCCCGCGCCATCGCCTGGTCACTGCAGACGGTGGTCTATATCGGGTTCACCCGCTTCGCCATTGGCCGGACGTGCGGTGAAAAGGGCACGTTGCTTCGCGATCGTGACCTTTCCACTGCGCCCGCCAAGTCGGCATCCTTGGATGCCTGATGGGGCGTCGGGGTGAAACATTGGCATTATAATGGATCCGGAAGTCGTTGGTTAAGCATAATCGCGGATACGATTTCGCATTAACTGCGCCGCTAGAGTTGAAGCGTATCTTCCAGACAGGGAGACTTGGACAGATGATCAATCGTATTCGTGCACTTTTCGCCCGCAACGAGGCGCTTTCATTCAACATCGAAACACTCTCCGATCATGACAACCTTTATGATGCGGGGATGACGTCGTTCGCCTCCGTCCAGATCATGCTGGCGATCGAGGAGGAATTCGACACCGAATTTCCAGAGGAAATGTTGACACGGCGCACATTCGCCTCGCTTGCCAACATCGCCGAGGCGGTCTCCAAACTTGCGAAGCAGGCAGTCTGACCATGAATGTCGCGAAAGCAATTGGCGTCGCCCCTGCCGGCATGCACAGTGACGCCCCCACGGTGCGCATGGCCCGTGTTGCCGAGGTTGCGGCCAAGGCGGCCGATTCCGTAGATCGCGACGCCCGTTTCCCCCACGAAGTCTTCGATGCATTGAAGCAGGAAAGCCTTCTTGGCGTGGCTGTGCCGATTGAATTCGGCGGCCAGGGAATGGGCCATGCCGCTATTGCCGACCTGATCGTCCAGCTGGCGCAGGCCTGCGGTTCCAGCGCGATGATCTATGGCATGCACCAGATTCAGATTGCGAGCTTGGCCAGCCATGGGACTGGCAGCGAATGGCATCGTGCCTACATGCGTCGCATTGCCAGCGAGCAGCTGCTGATGGCATCCGCTACCTCCGAGGCGGGCATTGGTGGCGATCTTCGCAATTCTATCTGCGCGCTCAACGTCATCGATGGCCGCTTCTCGTTGATCAAGGACGCGACCGTGATTTCCTACGGCGCCTTTGCCGACGCCATCCTGGCCACAGCGCGCCGGGCACCGGACGCAGCCGGCACCGACCAGTCCATGATCGTCATACCCGCCGACGCCAACCGCACGCTGGAGCGCAAGTCCGTTTGGGACACGCTCGGCATGCGCGGCACCTGTTCCGACGGCTTTCTGCTGACCGCAACCGGCGATGCCGCGCAGATATTCACCAAGCCGTTTTCGGAGATCGCTGCCCAATCAATGCTGGCGAGTTCGCACATCTATTGGGCAGCGACATGGTTTGGCATCGCGGCCGATGCCTTCGCGCGTGCCCAGGCCTTCGTCAAGCAAGCCGCCCGCAAGCAGCCAAACCTGACGCCGCCAGGCGCGCTACGCCTGTCGGAGGCAGCCGCCAAGCTGCAGGAGATGAAGGGACATCTCGTTGCCGCCATCCGCCGTTTCGAGATCGCCGAACGCAATGAGGACGATCTCTCCTCGATAGGCTTTGCCGCTGAAATCAACGCGCTGAAGGTGGCCGCGAGCGAAAAGGCGGGCGAAATCGTGCGGCTCGCAATGCTGATCTGCGGCATCCTTGGCTATAAGAACGGCACGCCGTTCAGCGTCGGCCGGCATCTGCGCGACATCACCTCCGCTACAGTGATGATTTCGAACGACCGCATTCATGCGAACACATCGACGCTGCTTCTGATGAGCCGCTTCGATGCCAGACTGGAAGGTTGAGATGGATACCGGGACATTCACCTCAAAGGACCTGCTCGACAAGCTGTTCGATAACGGCATCCTGTTTGAGACCGGCGTCGACGGCCTCTATGGCCGCTCCGGCATGTTCGAGGAAGTCATCGAACGTTTCGAGCGCCTGGTCACGCGCCTCGGCGCGGTCGACAAGCCTACCCGTATCCACTTTCCGCCAGGCATGAACCGCGCGACGCTGGAAAAAAGCGGCTACATGAAAAGCTTTCCGCAGCTTGCCGGGTGCGTGCACTCCTTCATGGGCGGCGAGCGCGACCATGCCAAGCTGCTTGGCATGATGGACGCCGGCCAGGACTGGACCGAACTGCAGCAGCCAACGGAGTTGGCGCTGACGCCTGCCGCCTGCTATCCGCTTTATCCGACGGTCGCCGCGCGCGGACCGGTTCCGATGGACGGCCTTCTGTTTGAACTCTCATCCTATTGTTTCCGGCATGAACCATCGCAGGACCCGGCCCGCATGCAGCTTTTCCGGATGCGGGAATTCGTCTGCATCGGTACGGCCGATCATGTGCATGCGTTTCGCCAGAGCTGGCTTGAGCGTGGCAAGGCGATGGTCGAGTCGCTGGAGTTGCCTTGTGAGCTGGATCTCGCCAACGACCCGTTCTTCGGCCGCGGCGGCAAGATGCTGGCCAACAACCAGCGCGACCAGGGGCTGAAATTCGAGCTGCTGATACCGGTGAGCAGCCAGGAAAAGCCGACAGCCTGCCTGAGTTTCAACTATCACCAGGATCATTTCGGCCAGACCTGGGGATTGAAGTTCGCCGATGGCAGCCTTTGCCATTCGGCCTGCGTCGGCTTCGGCCTGGAACGTGTGGCGCTGGCGCTGTTTCGTCATCATGGCCCCGACGTTAATGCCTGGCCGCCGGCTGTCCGCGCGGTTCTCTGGGATGCCTGACATGAACGCCGTGATCCCCGGTCTCGACCCGGCGGGCTACAGGCCGCATGAATTGCACAGCGCCGAACGACGCTGGCCGCAGACAAATTGCTACGTCGACCTGCTGATTGAAGTCATGCATGCAACCGGCCATGACCCGGTGGCCGCGCTCGGCTTTACCCTTGCCCAGGATTTCGAAGGCGATCAGTTCACCTTCTTCAAGTTTCCGATCGCCGATCTGCAGCGGCTTGCGGGTCTCGATATCCAGGAACTGGCGATCTTCGACCGGCTGGAAACGCATGTTGCGACACAGATCGATCTCGGACGCCTGCCGCTGGTGGAAGTCGATGCTTTCTACCTGCCCGACACAAGGGGAATCACCTATCGCGCGGCCCATTCCAAGACGACCATCGGTATCAATGAGGTCGATCCGCGGACGCAGCGGATGGTCTATTTTCACAATGATGGTGTCTTCGCGCTTGGTGGTGAGGATTATGAAGGCATCTTCGGCGGCGCGGACCTTGCGAGCGCGGGCTCGTTGCCACTGTTTCCTTACGCTGAGTTCGTGAAATTCGGCGTCACGCAGCCGCCCGAAGATATGGCACGAGCAGCCGCGACACTGCTCTCACATCACCTGTCACGCCGCCCGAAGCACAATCCGTTGCGATCCTATGCTGCTGCGTTCGGCCGCCATGTCGAGATGCTGGTCCACCGCCCGCCGGAGTATTTTCATATCTACTCCTTCAACACGTTGCGGCAGCTAGGCGCGAATTTCGAGCTTCTCGGCAGCCATCTGGAATGGCTCGGGAAAAATCGCCGCGAGGATTTCGAGCAAGCGGCCAAGGCCGCCGGCGATATCGCCGAAGGCGCCAAGGTCATGCAGTTCAAACTCGCCAGGGCCATGGCGCGCGGGCGTTTCGATGGCATGGAGGCGACGCTGGAACCGATGGCCAGCGCTTATGATGTTATCATCAACGTGCTTGACGCGCGCATGGCAACCCTGGCGGAGGCGGCCTGAACGGCGAGCGGAATTCGCCTGCCGTAGCCTGGATCAGATCCATGACGACAGTGATCTCCGTCGCCGATTCAGCTGAGTTGCTGGAAGCAGGATGGCAGCTTGCCCTGACGCCGGCTGGCGCATGGCGCGGGCCGAGCGATGCTGACCCTTCGGCAACATGGCTGCGCACCACATGTCCTGGTACCGCGGCGGCGGCGCTCGAGGCGGGCGGCCTTTGGGATCGGCAAGCACCGATGCCATTGCACGACAAGGACATCTGGTATCGCTGTCGCCTTGAAGCCAGCGGGCCGGTGCGGCTTGTCTTCGAAGGCCTTGCGACGATTGCCGAAATCTACATCGACGATCGATTGGTCCTTGTCTCCACCTCCATGTTCGCGCCGTGTCAGACGTCGCTGACGCTGAAAGGCGGCGAAATGCTTGCCATCGCGTTTCGCAGTCTTGACGCCTATATGGACGGCCTCAAGGGTCCGCGGGCCCGCTGGAAGGCGCGCATGATTGACGATCAGCGCTTGCGGCTCGTTCGCACGACCCTGCTTGGCCACATGCCGGGCTGGTGCCCGGCCTTCGACGTGGTCGGCGCATGGCGGCCGGTTCTGCTGGTGCGCGAGAATTTGGCTTCGCGCGTCGCTAGCGTCGACATGCGTTCCGATCTCGAAGGGACTACAGGCAGGCTCGATGTCGAGCTGACGCTCTTCACGCCGCTTGTCGACGGCGAAACCGCCTTTATCAGCTGTGCCGGAAAAACCGCGACGCTCACCAGCGATGGCGAGAAGCTGAATGCGCGCCTTGACATCGCCAACGTTGCGGCTTGGTGGCCGCACAGCCATGGAACGCCGGATCTTCATGGTGTCAGCGCTACCATCGGGAGTAACGAGGTAAACCTCGGACGTGTCGGCTTTCGACGCCTGGAGCTGGATCGCGGCCGTGACGGGCGCGACTTTCGGCTGATCGTCAACGGCATCCCGGTCTTTTGTCGCGGCGCGGTTTGGACACCGTCGGACATAGTGTCCTTGGACGGGAGCGCGGCGCCGTTGGACGCCGCCTTGCGCCTGGCAAGTGATGCCGGTGTCAACATGCTGCGTGTCGCCGGCCCCTTCGTCTATGAATCCAACGCCTTTCATGCCCTGTGTGACGAACTCGGCATACTCGTCTGGCAGGATTTGATGCTGGCGAATTTCGACTATCCCGCCCGGGATGACGAATGGTGCGCTGCGCTGGCGGCGGAGGTAGAAGCATTGCTGCGACGATTGCGGCACTCGCCTTCGCTTGCTGTGATTTGCGGCGGCAGCGAAATCGCCCAGCAGGCGTCGATGATGGGAATTCCAGCGTCCATGGACCCGACGCCATGGTTCGACACGGTGGTGAGGCCGCTTGCGGGCGCCATTAGACCTGATCTCGTGCAGGTTGCTTCCTCGCCGCATGGCGGCAGCCTGCCTTTCACCGCTGAAGCCGGACCGGTGCATTATTACGGCGTGGGCGCTTATTGCCGGCCGCTGGAGGATGCGCGCCGTGCCGAGGTCCGCTTCGCCAGCGAGTGCCTTGCCTTCGCCAACGTGCCGGATCAGGAGACGCTGGACGCCTTCCTGCCCGTTGCGCCCGTGCATGACCCACGCTGGAAAGCCGCGACGCCGAGGGACGTTGGGGCGTCTTGGGATTTCGAGGATGTACGCGACCACTATCTGGAAAAAGTCTTCGGCGTCGACGCCCGTGCGTTGAGGCTGCAGGACGGTGCACGCTACCTCGACCTCTCGCGTGCCGTGACGGCCGAGATCGTGGAGCGCACGATTGACGAATGGCGCCGACCGGCCTCGCCGACGGCGGGTGCACTGACCTTGTTCTGGAAAGATCTGGCCGTCGGCGCCGGCTGGGGTGCGATCGATGCGACCGGCCGGCCAAAATCGGTTTGGCATGCGATGAAGCGGGCCTTCCGTCCGCTGCGCCTGATCCTTAGCGATGAAGGCTTGAACGGCCTCCATGTGCATGTGATCAACGATGGACCGGACTTGGTTGAAGGCAGGCTCACCCTGACCTGCCTGCGCGATGGTTTGACACCGGTCGTCACAGGCAAACGCGAGATCGCGGTTGCGGCGCATGATGCCGTGACGGTTTCGGCCTTCGAGCTGTTCGGTGCGTTCTTCGATATCTCTTACGCCTACCGCTTCGGTCCGGTTGCGCATGAGTTGAGCGTGGGGCAGTTTACGGATTCGCAGGGAACCCAGTTGGCGGAAGCCTTCCATGTTCTGCCCAATGTCATGACGAAACGGTGCGATGTCGGCCTTCGCGCCAGGATCGAACCTGGCAGCGATTGCTGGCGACTTCGGCTCGCCTGCGACAGGGCCGTGTATTATGTCCATGTCGGCGGTCCCCATTATCGGGCCGAAGAGGATTATTTTCATCTGTTGCCTGGTCGCGAAAAAACAGTGCGGCTGGTCGCGTTGACAGGCGCACCGATGTCTACCGGGACCGTTACAGCCCTCAATGCGCAGCGACCTGTTGTTTTCGACCTGACCGAGCCGTTCCCTAAAATGGGTGCAGCCAGGGGCATTTCGTGAGGCCGATCGTCTTCGAAGGGACTGTCGGCTGGGTTCATCCCGCAGGGGGCAGCCGGGGCGTGGTTATAGCGGGCGCGCACGGTTTCGAAGACCTTTGCAGCCGGCGTTTTCTCACATTGATGGCAAGGCGGTTGGCCCAAGCTGGTCTACCCGTTCTGCAATTCGACTATCCAGGCTGTGGAGATGCCACCGGCGATCACACCGAGCCCCATCGCGTGGCTGCCTGGGTGTCGAGCATCGAGACGGCGATAGGGCGGCTGAAAGCCGAAACCGGCGTGACCGATGTGCTGGTGATCGGCTTCCGTCTCGGTGCTCTCCTTGCTCCATCGGCCATAGTCGGACGGGATGACGTTGCCGGTCTGGCACTGCTTGCGCCGCCATTATCGGGCAAGGCCTATGTGCGCGAGATGGCAGGCCTGGCAAGAATGATCGACGCAGCCCTGCCGCCATACGGCACTGAGGTCGAGCCATTCGACGGCATCGAAACCGCCGGCTTCAGGATAAGCGCCGAGACAATCGCGGATCTGCGGACGCTTGAGTGGCGTGAACTCGTCGGTTCCTTGTGTCAGGATATTCTGCTTGTGACGACACAACCCGCCACGTCGCATTCGGCGCTCGCCGAAGGCGTCGCCGCGGCCGGTGGCAGCGCGCGGATCGAGACATTTGCCGGTTTTGCCCGGCTGATGAGCAACCCGACCGCCAACGACATCCCGCAATCCACCCTTGAGATGGTCGTGAGGTGGGCAGTCGAGCGCCGAAAGCCCGTCGGCGCGGCTTCCCACGAGCCGGTGGCTACCGCGCCCGTGTTTCTGGCGGAGGGTGGATATAACGAATGGCCACTGGTGCTCGCGCCCGCGCCGGAGATTTGCGGCGTGCTGTGCATGCCTGCCCAGGCCAAGCCCCAGGGACAGGTCGCCCTCATCCTCAATGCCGGCGCGATACCCCATATCGGTTGGGCACGTGGCGCGGTCGACATGGCGCGTTCACTCGCCCGAGATGGCATAGCCTCGCTGAGGGTCGATCTGCCGGGCCTCGGCCAGAGCGGGACGCCGGACGAGAAGCGGCTGTTTCTCTACGATGAGCGCGGCCGCGATGACATGCTGCGTATTGTAAACTGGCTCGAGCAGTATGGATTTGATCAGGTCAGCGCGATCGGCACATGCGCCGGGGCCTATCAGGCGTTCCATGCCGCGCGTTTCGATCGCCGTATTGCCTCGCTGACCATGGTCAATCCTTTGTGCTTCGCATGGAACAGTTCATATGCCCTGGACATGGAACTGTCGAAAGTCAGGGACAATGCGCGTGGCTCACTCAAACCAGAGGACGGCGCCGGCGAGGCGGATGTGGCTGAGCCGCATTCACACGGAACGGCCTTGAGATCACCTCGCTTGAAAGCGCTCCTGTCCAGACTTGGCGGGCGCGCCCTGCGCTTCGGCCTGGAATTGTCGAAATCCACGACGTCCAACTTTTGGCGCAGGCGCGGTTCGGGAAGCCAGTCGGTGGAAACCTGGATGAGAAATCTGACCGCGCACGGAACGCGCGTCTTAGTGGTAAGTGCCGAAAACGATCGAAGCCTGGATGAAATTGCCCGTCACTTCGGGCCGGACGGCGAGCGTTTGAGGCGCATGCAAGGTATCACTCTCGTGCGTCTGGATGCCGCCGATCATACATTGACGCCGGCCCATGCACGCTCTCGGCTTGTCGAGCATGTCACAGAGTTGTTAAGCCCCGCCGCCGATGGGCGGTAGGGACCTGGGGCCTGCTCGACGACCAATCGACAGCCGGCACCTTAATTCTTTATTTCCCAAACTGGCATACCAATTGGGAGAGGCTTTTTATCTTCATGGATATCGCGGAATGTCCAACGCGCGAAACACAGCCGCCAGGCCGGGTGAAAACTCAGATTTGCCACCGTCGAGCGAGAAAAAATTGAGATTGCTGTCCTTGATCACCAATTTGCTGCGCAAGAGGAGCGGCAATCTAGCGGCTTCACAGACCGGCGTGATCTACGGGGATGACGATTTTGCCGGCTCGCCTGCTAGACTACGGCTCCTCGATCCACTGGAACTGGACTACTTTCCTCATGACAACGAGATATTCCAAGACCAGGATGAGAATACCGCTGAAACAATCCACAGCATTCATGCAGAGCTCGCCGAACTGCACGCCAGCGTGGCCGAACTGATGAAATCTTCAAGCAACGGACAAGCTAAAATTGCAAGCCCAGCCTATGCCGGACGGGGATTTTCGAAGGGTGCTTCCACGGACTACGGCACGATTGAGGAACCGCATGCGGCCTCCCCTTGGGAGCATATCCGTCGCTGACCAGATGTAAGTCAGATCCCGGACTGAGACCTCGCCCTGACCGGCGTCTTCCCGATGAGGGTGACTCCGGCATCGCGGCTGAGGGATATCCTGTAACCCGATATTAAGCATATCCGCGCATGGATTATTGGCGATATGCGCACGATGATTTTAGTGCGGTGGAGACGAGACTATGGCGACCTCCATGGGCGGCATTTCACGCGATCGATCTGCCGCCAGGCGAGCGCAGGTCGATACCTCGGTGGATTTGCTCGGCCTTGCCGATACGCTAATCCGCCGAGGCTGGATCGTTCTTTCGTTCACGCTGACCTTCGTCGCATTGGGACTGTTGGCGTTGTTCCTGATTTCGCCGCGGTATACAGCGACGTCGCGCATCCTTATCGATCCGCGTGAGCAGCGGGTCATGCAGAACGAGGTGGTGCAGCAAGGCTTCGGCTCCGACATGGCGCTGGTGGAAAGCCAGATCGAGGTGATCACCTCGGAAGCGGTGCTCAAGCGGGTTGTCCAGAGCAGCGGCCTTGCCACGGATCCCGAATTCATATCCGCCATCAAAAGCGGGCAAGATCCCTCTGTCATTGCGCTTGAAGCGCTGGCGCAAGCGACCAAGGTCGTGCGGCCCGAAAACACTTATGTGCTTCAGATCAGCGTCACCAGCAAAGAAGCCATCAAGTCGGCTCGTCTCGCGAACGCCGTGGCTGCCGCTTATTTGGGCTATCAGGCCGAAACAACTTCCGGCACCGCACGCGACGCCAGCACGTCGATCCGTGACCGCCTCGCACAATTGCAAAGCGAGTTGAATAGCTCGGAGGAAGAGGTCGAAGCCTTCAAGCGCGACCACAATGTTTCGGAATCGGACGGACGATTGCTCGGCGATCGCGAACTGACGGACCTTTCGGCTCGCCAGTCGGCTAGTGCTGCGCGAGTCAACGAAACAAGGGCCCGGTTCGAGGTTATGCAGGCCGCGCTGAAGACACGCGGAGATGTCAGCACGGTCATCACCGGTACCGACAGCGCCATGGTCGACCTGCGCACCCAGCTTGGCGAGGCGCAACGAAACCTGGCCGAGCTCCAGCAGATCCTCGGACCGCGTCATCCTCGCGTCACCGCTGCCGAAGGGCAGGTTATGCAAGCTCGCGCGACAATCCGTGCGGAAAGTGAGCGGCTGGTGCAAGCCGCGCAAGACGACTATCGCGCAGCTGTTGACACCCTGAACAAGGTCACCGGAGACCTTAATGCCGCCAAGACAGCTTCCTTCGATACCAACCAGGATCTGATCAAGCTGCGTGAACTTGAGCGCAAGGCGCAGTCCAGTAAGGTCGTCTACGAGGCGTTTATGGTCCGCGCCAAGGAAACCGCCGAGCAGGAAAATATTTCGCCGCCCAATGCCCGTATCATCGCTGAAGCGGCGGTTCCAAGTTCGTCCTCGTATCCACCTAAGTTGCCGCTGCTTATCGCCGCCGGACTGTTGGGATTGTTCATAGGCGTCTTTGCCGCGATATTGCGGGATCTGGCTGCCGGCGCGCTCGCCGCGCGTCCTCAGGCTCAGCCGTTGGAACCTGCCAAGGCGGACACCACCGGCGGGCTCGTAACAGTCGTCTCCATCCATGATCCCACCCTTGCCCGTCAAGCCGCGTTCGAGTTGGCGCGAGACGCAATGGCGGCCGACCAGAAAGTCATTTTCATCGATCTCGCGTCTGATGCACCTTCCGACATAGCCGGACTTGCAGAACTAGCAATTGGTGAATCCCCGGTCGCGAAAGCGATCCGGATCGGCCGTAAATCGGGACTTCAGATGCTCAACGCCGGGCGCAAGGATACTGTCGCGCGCCTGTCGCCCGGAAAAGTGGAAGCCGTCCTTGGCGCGATTATTCAGGAATATGACCACATCGTTGTCAATGGAGGGACACTCGAGGCCAGCCCCGGTCCGATGGCCGATGTGATTGCCGGATATTCCAGCCGGTCGGTGCTGGCGGTGCGGGACGGTGTGTTTGGTCCACGCGAACGCCAGGCTTTAAATGCGTTGGCCGGCGATGGCGACATGGATGTTTCGGTGGTGTCGGTTGAGAAGGACGTGGCTATCGATCAGGCCGCATGAAGTTCCCCTGGCCAAGAAATTGCGTCGCGGCGAAAGGCATTCATCGGCCCGACGCGGCCACTGAAAGTCAATGACAATGGGATCAATAGAATATCGGCTGAACGTGGTCGATTTCCCTCTAAAGGTGCAAGGCGACGCTGCGTCCTGGCGGCAGTTGGTCGATCCGCTCATTCTGCTGGCCACGGTACTTTTATTCTCCCTATCAAACTATGCGCTCGACTTTCTCGGCATCCCGTATGATTCATCGAGCGGATCGATCGTCACCAAGATCCATCCGGCAACCTACACATTTGGCTTGGCGCTGGTCCTGGCGGTGCTCGCCAATCGAAACCCGGTCGGCTACGCGGTCTCCCTTCTCGTTCGTTGCGCCGGATCGACCGGCCTGCTCGCCGCTTGCCTGCTGCTCTGGTACTTCATCTCCCGTTACAAGCCCGATCAATCCGCCTCCTTCCTGATCGACGCGCTGATGGTCGCGGCCGTTATTACCATGCTGTTTTGCGACTCGGGCGAAAAGCTGCGGCTTTATGCTGCCCGTTGCCTTCACATGCTGATGGTCCTCAATTGCCTGATTGCGATCACCGAAGGCTTGACATCGTGGCGACTGTTTCCCTTCCTCATTGAGGATCGGGTCCAGACCTGGGATCATCGGGCCACGGCTTTGCTTGGCCACCCGCTTGGCGGGGCGCTGGTCACTGGCGTCTACGCGGTGATCCTGATGACTGTGAAAGATGTTCGCGGGCTGAGCCCGCGCTGGCGCCTGCCCATCATACTCCTGTGCATGGCGACGATGCCGCTTCTCGGCGCCCGAACCTCGTTTGCTGTTGTCTATGGCGTGGCGGCGGTGATGGGCCTGATCTTCATTTTGAAGCTGATGCGCGGCGGCGCGATTTCAGTGCGCGCATTGCTCGCCATTCTCGTTCTTGCACCGCTTGGCGTAGTCGCTGTCGCGGCAATGTACCAATTCGGCTATTTCGACAATTTCCTCGCGCGTTTTACCAATGACAGCGGCAGTGCGGCGACTCGCATTCAGTTGTTTCGCCTGTTCGACAATTTCGGGCTGCGCGAACTGCTCATCGGATTTAATCAGGACGAGCTGGAGACCAGTGTACGTATAAACGGCCTCAGCGAGGGTATCGAGAACGCGTGGGCTGGCCACCTGTTGCGCTATGGTCTCGTCTTCTCGTCGGTTCTGTGGCTGGGCATCTTGAGCTGGTTCATCGAGATGCTGCGGGTCGGCGGCCGTGGCGCGATCCTGCCGCTCTTTTTCGCATTGCTGATCAACTCCACCAGCGTCGGCATAAGCGCCAAGACGACGATGCTGACCATGCCGGCCGTGCTGATACTGGCCCTTGTGGCAAGGACCAGAGCAATTCCAGGAAGAGCAGTTCCAGGAAAAGTGTGAGCGGTTTTCCGTCCGGAATTGCTTACGGAACCACTTATCAGGAGCCGGTCGCAGCGGCCGAGCGGCGAGGGGAGCGCGCCAACCCCTCTGAGCGAAGCAGCCCGAGCCCGTATCCATCTCAAACGCAGCCGCACGGTGGCGCAACATCGATCACAGTTGGGAGCTCATGGCCGCGTTCAGCTAGGCAGTGGTGATTGTTCCGGCGCTCTACATTGCGGGCGCCGCCACCACCTGCCGACAGCGTATTGAGGTCCAGGCCATAGAGCCCGCGCCGCAGAGCAATACCAGTGGTGCCAGTCCATCGGGCAGAAAAAACGTGCCGCGCGCCTGGCCGGTTCCGGTCAGCGGTCGCGAGTGACGATCAACCTCCGGGCGGTGCAGTCCGCTTAGGACCCGAGGCGGCACTCGCTGATGATGGGTGCCGCCTTGCGCGTCCGTCAGGCGACAGGGCTGTTACCGGGCTTTGGCCGATGGTGCCGTCTTACCCTGAGTCACCGACGGCGGGGTCCTGAGTGAGGCACCGGTCTGTGTATCAGTGGCCGGTACGGTATGCTCGTCGCCCGACAGCGGACTGCCCTGGCCCGGCACGGCATCGGCTGTCGGCGCACTGTTGTTTATGCCGTTCATGAACGGCTGGCTCGAGGTCGTCAGGCCCCCGGCCGACGTGGCGGTGAAGAGGTGATCGGCTGCCGACGCGGGGCCGGCAAGCAGCGAAAACGCCGCAATGACGATGAGAGTTCGCATGACGGATACTCCGATAACTGCCTGTCCGATGCCGGCCTTACGGTGGCAGGGACGGCCGTCCCTTCACGATCCCAACGCCGCGCTTCTCGCTGCGTTCCCGATAGTTTCGTTTCGACGCAAAGAAATGTCTTTCACTGGTACACACCGGCGTGCGGCTGCAGAGCGAGCTCAGGCGCTTTGCGAGCGTGGACGGAAAGGCGTCCGGATTGCACGTTGAGTTGCCCGTGAGGTTGCGCCAGTCTTCACCGAGCAAATCCGCTCCGCACGCCGCGCGGCTGCTGAGAACCCTCTCATCACGAGAGAGGTGGCGGGGCGTGTGCAAGACCGCTCCTGACCAGAGGCCGAACCTGGCGCGCACTTGCACGGGCAGGCGATCCATCACAGAAACCATATTCCCGCTTCGAACCGAACGCTTTCGCCGCAAAATTCGCCGCGAAAGTCGGACGTATGCCGATCATGAACGACCGTGGTGCCGCTCCGAAAAAAATTCGGGCGACCTCTTGAACAAAAAAACGCGATTCCCAGATCGTTTTCCGTCGAGGCTTCGGCTCGACATAGTTCGTCGCGGCGGCGCGCCGCGACCCATGTTGGTTCACGGAGGATATGGCTATGAGAAGCTTTGATTATTCCCCTCTTTACCGCACCACGGTCGGCTTCGACCGGCTGTTCGACATGCTCGAAAACAGCGTGCGCTCCGACTGGCCTCCCTACAATATCGAGAAGAATGGCGAGAACGATTATCGTATCACGATGGCCGTCGCCGGCTTCGGTCTTGACGAAGTCGAGCTTGTGCAGAACGGCCCTGAATTGTCCGTGACCGGACAGAGGAAGCCCGATCAGCAAAATCGGGAAATCCTCCATCGCGGCCTTGCGACAGGAAACTTCAAGCAGGTGTTCAAACTTGCGGACCACGTCAAGGTCAAGGCGGCCAATATCCATAATGGCCTGCTGTCGGTGGACCTGGTCCGCGAAGTGCCCGATGAACTCAAGCCTCGGTGCATCGAGATCGGCTCCGAAGCCAGAGCGGTTCCGCTTCAGGACAGCGGCAACAAGCAGTCCATAGATTCAGAGCCGCAACGCAAAGTGGCCTGATACCGGAAACCTCAGTCTGTGGTCCGCCTCCCGGCTCGGCCGGGAGGCACAGATCGCGGAGAACGGAGATGAGATGGCAAGCTTACTGTTTTCATGAATCCAAACTGGCAGACCACGTTGCGGGATTCGCTGCCGTGCGTACGCCGGAGGACGTCCTGAAAGAAGAAATGACGATCGACGAAAAGAGGGCTTTGCTCGCCTTCTGGGCTTCGGACGCCAATGCGGTTCCGGACAATCCCAGCCTACGCCAATTGGACAGCGGTGCCATTGCGCAGTTCAGCGAGATTCTTCGTGCGCTCCACACCCTGGACGAGATCGGGCGCAAGCCGCCGGTCAGGCCACCGGTTGACCGCGGTCCGCCTTCAGACCGGCGTCGCAACAAAGCCAGGCGCGGTTGGATACGGTACCCCTGGCGAGATGACGATGACGATGATCCGCCGCCGGTTCCCGCGTATGCCGGCGTTCCGCCCAGATATGGGGATGGCGGCATGTTCGCGGAGCCTGAGCATGCCGTCGCGTGAAAAGCTGAATCGGCAAACCAATTCGTTCAACCGAATGGAGGACTACATGGACGACAGGACGTTCGATCGACCGGTGTTGGTCAAGGATGGCCAGTTCATTCAAGAAATAGGAAGTCTTGAGGATGCCTTCGATTTCCTGGATGAGTGGCCGCGGGAGCGGCGGGGCCCAATTTTCGAAACGGCTTTCCGGGCTTGCCAGCGTGCTTATGATGGCCAGATACCACTGTCGGTCGCGCGCGATGCCGTCGCTGGCTTCGCGAGATCCGTCAAGATCCTGCAGGAGCCGCTTGCTCCACTGCCCTGGATGAGTGGTACCAAATCAGGCCGCGGTGGGATAGCCGCCTAGCTGCGACACGGCAGCGGCACTCCCAGAGGTGTCGCTGCCGCAGCTCCGTACGGGTTAGCCGACCAGTCAAGCCCACTACGCCGCCCTGTGTGGTGCCCGCGTAGAGTCTTTGGAAATTTGGCTCCCCGGGATCGACGAAGCTGAGAAATTTGAATTCGCGATTCCCCCTACGCCAGAATGCGCCCTCCGTGACGAAGATGCGCAAACGTGATCGTGACCCCGCAGAAGCCCTACGCCTTGCTGGCGGGCCAAAGCCGACGCTGAGAGACCGAGCTGCGGCCCTCGCTCGCGAGCGTGGCGAGGTGCGAACGGCTGAACTGACAGCAATCGGCATTCCCCGCTGCTACCTAGCCCGGATGTGCGATGAGGGTTTGCTCATCAAAGTCGGTTATGGAGTATATCGCGCCGCCAAACGTGATGCTGCTTGATGCGTATCCCGTCGCCGTCTTGTGCGGTGATCTCGCGACGGTCAGAGCCAGCGGCGAACCTCGGCCTTGTAGCGGCGGTAGTCGTCGCCGAACTTCGCTTCGAGATAGCGCTCCTCGCGGGCGATCACCTGCGTCTGGATCGCGATCAGCACCAACGGGAGCAAGGCGAAGGCGATCGGCCCGTCGAAGCCGATCGCAAGGCCGGCATATATAAGCGCCATGCCGAGATACATGGGATTGCGGGTCCACCGATAGGGACCGGTCGTTGCGATGAGGGTCGTTGCTGCGACGGCGGAATGTTGGTGCCCAGGCGCCGGAACAGGCCCGCCGCCGCAAGCATCAACGCCGCGCCGGCAACGAACAGCAGCCCGCCCAACGCGCCCAGCAATCGCCAGTCGATGCCGAAAGAGCGCAGGGTAACGAACCGCTCCGCCGCCAGCCCCAACAGCAGCGCTCCCAGATAGACGAAGGGCGGAGGGAAGCGCACACCCGCGCTGTCCGGTTCGACGGCCATGATCATCCTCCAATCTGTGCTTTCAAAACGGCGGCCCCAGAATCAACGCCTCGAATTACTACTGCAGGACTTGTTTGGCGCTCGGGCGTCCGCTCACATGGGCGAACCACTGGACGAGCTTGTTCTTGCCATCGAGGATCGCTTCGCCCTCTGGCGTTATACGCAGCCGGTCGAAATGCGGCATGAGGCGGATGTCGGCCAGACTAAAGGTTTCGCCGGTGAGGTAGGGTGCCGCAATCAGAGGCTCAAGCGCCTCAGCGCAGCTACGTGCCATGGGCACGGCCGCGTTGACCCGTTCCATGTTGGTCGGCTGGCCGAGGAAGGTTGGCGCGACCACTCGCTCGAACCCAATGCCGCCCCAGGATGGGCCCAGGCCCCTTCGCGCGCGTTCGTCGGCTGGAGCGCCGGACCAGGAAACGTCTGGTCCAGATAGCGCAAGATGGCCTGGGTTTCGAAGACTTCGAAGCCATCATGCTCAAGCACCGGAACCTTGCCGAACGGATTCCGCGCAAGATGCTCCGGCGTTTTCCATGCCGGCGGCATCAAGCTGACGAACTCGTATTCCACACCTTTCTCGGCGAGGCCAAGCATCGCCCCCCGCACGTTGGGACTACCTGCCGTGCCATAAAGTTTGACGCTCATTACGCCAGGACTGGTCGTATTCATGAGGATCACTTCCCTTCTTGCTTTAGATTGGAGCGCCGCCGCTCGGGTTGGCTAATTGGGACCGGAGAACGCAAATTCTGCTCTCAAACCAGCATCGACTGCTGGGCGAAGATACCTGCCATCGCGCCGTGCGATGATGCCAGGGTGACCGATGGCGGCGTAAGGGGGTTGGCGAGGTCGCCGGCGGCGTAGATGCCGGGCATGCTGGTTTCGCGGCGCTCGTCGACCTTGAGGATGATGCCGAGGGGCGTATCGACCGTGGCGAGGCCCAGTGATTCATGCAGGCTTGCCGCCGGCTTGTTGCGCGGATGCGCGAACAGGATGTCGACCGCGACATTTGGGCCGGTGTCGAGCTTGACGGTGGCGTTATGGCCCCCGTGATGAGCGATCTCGATGATCCGGCCATCGACGACAGGTGTGTTGCGGCGCGTCAGATCGGCCCGGATATCGGGCGGAATGTCATGACCATCGGCGAAGACCGTCAACCTGTCGGTCCAATCGTGGAACAGCCTGACCTGATTGTGCGACTGCCGGCCGGACCAGACGAGGCCCCAATGCTGGCCGGCGACTTCAAAGCCGTCGCAATAGGGACAGGGCACGATGGACTTGCCCCAGCCTTCGGCAAAGCCCGGAACATCAGGCATCTGGTCGATGACGCCATAACTCAGGATCAGGCGGCGCGCCCTAAGGGTTTCGCCATCGGAAGTGATGACGGAGAAATCGTCGATGGCGCCGGAGACGCTTTCGGCCCGGGCATTGACCAGCTTGACGGTGGGATAGCGGGCCAGCTGCTGCCGCGCCTCGGCCAGGATGTCCAGCGGTGGCTTGTGATCGTGGCCGAGCAGACCATGCGAGTGGCCGGCGAAGCGGTTGCGCGGCAGGCCGGTATCGAGAACGGTGACCTTGCGGCGGGCACGGCCGAGTTGCAGTGCGCCAGCGAGACCGGCAAAGCTGCCGCCGATGATGACGACGTCATCCATGGAAATGGGCTCCGTGTTGTGGATGAAGCGCTGGGCCCAGGGCACAACGACTTGCATTTCAGATACTACATGGTATCGTAATGCTGAATTACGATACTGTCAAGGACTGGAATTGTTGTGACTGAAACCAGCCAGGGCCGGCGCGGCCGGCCCGCCAACGAGGCGCTTGGCCAAACCATCGTCGACGCCGCGTGCGAGCTTTTTGACGAACTGGGTTTTCATGGGACAACATTGGACATGGTCGCTCAGCGGGCGAAGATATCCAAGCTCAGCATCTACCGGCACTTCGAGAACAAGGAGGCCCTGTTCAGCGCGGCCTTTGCGGCCCGCTGCCATCAGCTAATAACACAGGCCCTTTTTGAAAGCGTCGACGGTTCGGCCGAAGATCAACTCATGGCAGTGGGATCATCCCTGCTTCGCACGCTGTTGCGCCCGGGCGTCCGCAGTGTCGAAGCCATGGTCATGACCGACACGACGAATCAACAGGCGTTGAGCAAGCTCCATTACGAAGCCGGCCCCGCCCACATCATCGCTAAAATCGAGGCCTTGCTGCGTCAGTTGCACGCGAAGGCGGTTCTGAACGTGCCCGATCCTCTCCGGTCCGCCCGCTTGTTTGCCGCGCTTTTCAAAGGCTCCGATCTCCTGATGATCGCACGCTTCGATCAGGCGAGAGCAGAGGACGACAACGAAATCGAATCCTATTGCCGATCGGCCGTCGCCATGTTCATCGCCGCCCATGGTGGCAACGACTACGCGGGCGGATAGCCTAGACGAGGATCCTCGATGTTCTGACACTCTGGAAGCAGGACTATCGAGATCGAAGAGTATGGGAGAAATTGCACGCTGGCGCGCAGCATCGCGCCATGGCGTAGAAGAGGCGGTGGCTCCCCGGGCCGGACAAGTTTGATGAATCGAACCGGGGAAAAAATCGCCAGAAAACTATTTAACTTCAAGTGCTTGAAGGGGTCGCTTCCCCAAAGCGTTCGCCGCCTTGGTGTATCTCCAGAGGTAGCAGCGGTGTATCTTTTGGTCAAGCCCCGCACCTGGCCGATAGACGATCTATTCGCGGGCAACGGTTGCGGCGACGGTCCAGCGACGGCATCTCGCCGGCACCGCGCCGGATCGTCTACCCCGAAGGCAGTCTACCCTCACGACCGGAGAGCGATTTCGACCGGCAGCGGCGAGCGCTGATTCTGGAGCGAACCTGACGCCCTGTCAGCGGAATGCCGGAAAGCACGCCGATAACGTCCACCTTGATCCTGTGCCGCCACACACGCCCGGCTTTGGCTTCTTTGACGGCCAGCGAGCATTGTCAGATTTGGGGTGTTGGGTCGAGTTTTGTGTCCCATCATTTAACTCAACAAGAGGCCTGCAAACAGCACAGCAATCGCAAGTGAGAGCGGGACCGCCAGAAGCCAACCGGCTTCCAATACGCTATTTTTGAGCACGATACATGATGAGGCTCCTTTCTGTCCGTTCAAGAACGAAAGGCCCAAGGCACGCATCGGTTCCCCTTTTTGTCGAGACAGCGCATCTTGGATGGTCCGCGCCTGTTTAGAAATAAGCGCCTCTGGGCATCAAGCCTTCTTCCGCTTCAGTAGCGTCACCAAAACAGTCCGCATCGACGAGTGTTCGTCGCCATCAATCTCGACGGTCCAATCATCGTTGCCCTTGTGCCAAGGGGGTGCCATTGGTACTGGTTGGGCTCTGGGGGCGTGACCATAGGCGCAACTGCTGTTCCGCTTGGGCATGCACCTTCGGATACACCTTGAGGGCTTCCTGTTCGGTGCTCCCGAGGGGGATCAGTATCTCCAGTTTGCCTGCTGCGGCCCGCAGTTCTTTCGGAATTTTGCGCCGATAGCGCCAGCCGGCAACGCCCCGTTTCTGTATGTGCTTCACGTCAATCTTCATGCTGAGTGTACCCCGCAGTGTATCGCGCGGTGTATCTTTGGGGAAGCGGAAACCCTTGCAATGCTTAGGCTTCAAGGCTTTTCTGGCTTAAGTGGCTCCCCGGGCCGGATTCGAACCAGCGACCAACCGGTTAACAGAGGCTTGCTTTCGCGTCTCCATGCGTCGACCCGCAACGGGCTGAAGTGTGAAAACCGTTGCATTGCAAGGCATTGATTGACGCATGACGTCCCCTGTTGTCGCATCACATATCGACAAAGCGCATCGATATGTGTAGATCATCTTGTAGATCAACCAAACCGGTTTCTCAGGGGACATAATGCCGACCGTCGAGCTTACTGACAAATTCGTACAGTCGGCCAAGTGCCTGTCTGGCCGGAAAACTGACTATTTCGACACTGCCGTGAAGGGATTGGTACTCCGCTCGTCATCGGGCGGCCAGAAGACTTGGTATGCCGTGTACGGGCCTCCCTCAAAGCGGCAGTGGCTTAAGCTTGGAACTTATCCAGAAATCCCTCTCGGATCAGACAAGGGAGCCCGCCAGCGAGCAAGAGATACCCGAGCCCGGGTTGGTGATGGCGGCGATCCCGTGGCCGACAAGAAGGCGTTGGCGGCATCGCAAACGGTTGCCGACCTGGTTGAGAACTACATCGGCCGCCGTACCTCGAACAAACGATCGAGCGACGAAATCGCACGCCGCCTTCGGAAGAACGTCACCGACGTGATTGGCGACGTTAAACTCGCAGCCCTTCATCGCCGAGACATTACGCGGTGCATCGATGCGGTGAAGGACAGGGGCGCCCACATTGAGGCGAACCGCGTTTTTGAGGACGTCCGGGCTATGGTGCGTTGGGCGAAGGGGCGAGGGGACCTCGACGACAATCTGGTTGAAGGCATGGCAAAGCCGACCGAAACAATCGAGCGAGACCGCGTCCTTTCGGCCGAGGAAATCAAGATCATGTGGGTCGCTCTGCCGGATGCCGACATGCGTGAAAGCACTCGGAGGATCATCCGTCTATGTTTGATCACCGCGCAGCGCGTCGGAGAGATCGTCGGCATGCGGCGAGACGAACTGGATCTTGAACAACGTCTCTGGACCATCCCTGCGGCACGATCAAAGAACAAGCGAGAGCATTCGATACCGCTCTCTAAGTCGGCGATCGCAATTATCCACGAACAGATCGCGGCGGTAGCAGCTTTGGATGATCGCAAGGATAGGGCACCGACTTCTTTTATTTTCCCCGGCCCCGGAAATCGCGCATCGGTCACCGCTGGATCGATCCCGAAGGCGATTAAACGCGAAGAAGTGATCAAACGCGGTATCGCAACCATCTTGGGCGTTGCGCCTTGGACGCCGCACGATCTTCGGCGAACCGCTGCCACACATATAGAGGAAGCGGGGATTTCTCCCTTCATAATCGGCCACGTTCTCAATCACGTCAGTGCCACGAAAGCGACCATCACAAGCCGTGTCTATGCCAGGTACGACTACATGCGGGAGAAACGAGAGGCCCTTGCGATTTGGGCCGATCGGCTCAACGCCATCATCTCCGATAAGCCGAATGTCCAGCCGCTGCCGAGCACAGCGTCATGAAACCAGGCACGCAACGCCAGTTCGATGAAAAAATGCGGGTGGCCGGGTGGTGCGAAGGCTTCGCTGCCCCAAACGCTTTACAGCTGCTGATTGATCGCCGCATTAAAGTCGACCAATTTCAGGTTTTATTCGATTGCCTGGGGAGCGTTGGTCAATCGTGGGACTTTCGCGACAGCAAGCAAATGTTGGATGCCGAAAACCAGATAGTCGTGCGCGCCAAAGAGCTGATCGCGCTCCTCAGGCGGGCCGAACATGACAATGGATGGCGCCACGTTTGGAACTCCGACTATGAAGCCATCGAATCCAGTGTGGAGATTGAGCAACTCGTCGACGAGTTGGAAGTTTTAGCTCAAAGCACCAGCCAGCAATTGGTTCAAATTGGTGACATGAGGTACATCAGCCTTCGACCGCAATCGGGTAAAGTCCGATATTTCTATTGGATGTCCCTTATCGCGTTTTGGCAATTCGTGCTCTCGCGCGACGTCAAGGCATCTGACAACGGATTGGGCAGGGCCAGTGGCCCCCTCGTCGCCTTTGTCACGATCATGTCGGAAAGAATGGAGGGACCAGCTATAACGCCAGGCGCCATTCGAAAATTCATTGAGAGACATCGAGGCGACGTCGACAAGTTCGCCAGGCGCTTCCTCCCAAGTCAGCTCGTGACGTTGCACTATTTCGCGAGTGGACAATTGCCTTCCAAAAAAATCTGAAGCGTCCATTTGGACAGCTGCGCGCAGATGGGTTTCGGTGCGGTCTGCTGAAACATGGAGCGACGCTATGGAAAATGAAGCCCATGGGGCTGGCGATGACGATCTGGCCGATGAGGCATGCGCCTGCTCCATCATCGGCGGCAAGAACTCGCCGATCCACCGGTCGACCCTATGGAGGGGCATCAGCGCAGGCCGATATCCGAAGCCGCTCAAGGTCGGCCCGAACACAAATCGCTGGCGCCGCGTGGAACTGGTCGCCTGCCTCGAGAAGGCGGCGGCGGAGCGCGAGTACGGCACCGGGTAGCCGTTCGCATATCTGACAATAGATCAAAGCCACCAAGCGGCCCCTGATCCATACCTGATCGAACCAATAATTCGCACAACCGACGAGCTGCAAAGCCGATCGCCGGAAGGACTCTGTCTATGGGACGCCGCTCCGACTTCCCGCGCATCGCCAAAGATCTCTACAGCACGCCAGCGACGGCGCTTCCGCCATTGTTGGTTCATCTGCCTGGTCCTGTTCGCTACCTTGAACCAACAGCGGGCAACGGTGCTTTAGTCCGCGGCTTAGCCGAGCACGGTCATATCTGCCGACTGGCAATCGACTTAGAGCCCGCAGACCCGCAAATCGTCCGTCGCGATGCGCTGTCCCTGACGTCGGCCGACACCCTGGGCATAGACCTAATCATCGGCAACTTGCCGTGGTCGTGGTCGCTGTTCCAACCGCTTTTGGAGCACCTACTGACGCTTGGGCTTCCAATCTGGATTTTGCGCGACACCCCATGGCTGTTCAACCGGCGCTCG
Organism: Mesorhizobium salmacidum (SeqCode); assembly: GCF_037179605.1. Classification (NCBI taxonomy): domain Bacteria; kingdom Pseudomonadati; phylum Pseudomonadota; class Alphaproteobacteria; order Hyphomicrobiales; family Phyllobacteriaceae; genus Mesorhizobium; species Mesorhizobium salmacidum (SeqCode). Next base: position 26,221 of record NZ_JAPYKS010000007.1, on the reverse strand, counting down.
TCTGCACTGGTTGATCGCTGCGCGCTTGTGCAGCCGACTCGCCGGCTGCGCTGGATTCCAAACACGAAAGACTGCGCGAAGGACGATTGCGCATGGCATTTCTTCCCGACCGGTCACCGCGGAGGACCAAAGATCCTCCCTCGCATCGAGGTGCGGCGTCCTACATGGAGCCTGCCGTGACGGCCAATAAATACCGTGGCCAGCAACGGTACCGTGCAACAAGGGAGCGGCCGGTGCAAGAGTCAGTGCCTGGCGTGGTGAAGGCATCGGCCCGGATGGCATGCAAATGCCTCATCGATGCACAAGCGACCCTCTACAACCAAGGTTACCATTGCAGCCTCCTCGGTGAGGTGCTGGGTTTTGCCGACACTTTGCTGGCCGACCGCGTAGGCAGGGACCAGCCCGTCATCGATGTGCCGGAGCACATTGTCGAGGCCGCCAAAATATTCCGGCGTGCGGCCGGGAGAAGCTACTGATGGTCAAACCACAGGCGCTTCGCATTCTTTGCTATGCCGAAATGCAGGGGTTGCCTGAACCTGAGTGGCTAATCGAGGGGGTTATTCAGAAAAACACAGCCAGCCTGATGTTCGGCAAATCGAACTCGTTCAAGTCATTCCTCGCAATCGACATCGGCCTTTCGATAGCTTCTCGACGTCCATGGCACGGCCACGCGGTCATGCCCGGCTCCTCCAGTCCAGATATTTTGCCAGCTGTGCTGTTTGTTGCAACCGAGGGCGGAAATAGCGTCGGCCGCCTGCGTATTCCAGCCTGGTATGGCCACCACGGCATTCCCGAAAATGAACGCACAGCATTTCTCTATCCGCAAGAAATCAGGCTGGATCAACCCGAGGAGGTTTCCGCGTTGATCGCCGCCATCACCAACATCGAATTACAGGCCCGGCCGTCCTTGAAGTTCGCCTTGATCGTCATCGACATATTCGGTGGCTCGATGGCCGGCTCGGAGATCGAGGACAAGACGGCGCGCGCCTGGGTGCATGGCGTTCAGCGGATCATGCGTGAAACCAGCGCCGCCGTGCTGACCGTCGCGCATACCGGCTGGCAAGACGATAGCCGCGCCCGCATGCACACGCATTTCTGGGGCAGCTTCGACACGCGGCTGAAGGCCGGGGGCGACAAGGAAGCAATGACGGCAACATTGACGGTCGAGAGGCACAAGGACGCGGACAGCAGCGGAACCTGGGGATTGAAGCTGGTGAAGGCCGGCGACAGCCTGGTTCCCGAACTGGACGCTACTGTGAAGACTGGCCCCAGGAAGCCCATGCTCTCGGCCAAGAACCGCGCTGCGCTGAACGCACTCGCTGATGCTCTTCAGGCGAATGGCGTTCGCAAGGTCGGCTCTGACTGGCCGTCATGCGACGTCGTGCTGATCGACCATTGGCGCCAACATTTCTACCGGCATTCCGCCGACGATACCCATGCCGCCAAGAAGAAGGCATTCCAACGCGCTCGCGATGCACTGAGGGAGGCTGGCTATGTTCAGTTCTTCGATGATCACGCCTGGCTCTGCCACGGCTAGGCGCGGGCCGGGACATCGGGACATACCTATAGGTATATGTCCCGTTTTGTCCCGTCTCCCTGCCGATCGGGACGCCCGGGGACATGTCCCGCAATGTCCCGCGATGTCCCCTTGTCCCGCCTTGCGGTCGGGCCGCCAATCACAACCGACGCCCGGCGGATCCGGGCAAGCACGGAGGCAGCAATGACGTTAGATAACAGGACTTCTGAAATGCGGAGCTTTATGCGCCAAATGCGAGCCATGCCGCCAGTATGGAGCGAGTCAGCGCATGGCAGGGCCCCAGATGTTCTGCCAAACCTGCCGCAGGAGATTGAGCCATTGCTCCGCGCAATTAAGAAATATCGTGCCACAATACAGGTGCTCGGCCAAGAAGAACTGGACGAGCTATGCTCCCTCTTCCTGTCCCAGGCGCTCAACAATCGCTATGGCGATGACTGGAGATGCACCATGATGGCGTTGCACGTGTTGCTGAATCTGGAGTCGATTGGCCGAGTAGATGCGGAAGGCTTTTGCGCGCGGCAGGCTGATAATGACACCGGACGGTAAATTCGTGAGCGCTGCCGATTTTGAACGGGTCGAGCCCCTTCATTGGCGGCTATAGAAATCGTCTGGTGCAATCGCACGCGCGTACGGTATAATAATACCGCTATGTCAAAGGCCAAACTGAACATGAGGCAGGAGCGTTTCTGCCTTGCCTTATCCGAGGGCCTCCCCCAGTCCCGGGCATACATCGCGGCTGGCTATACTTCGCGCGGCAACGCGGCCGAGGTCGCAGCCGCGCGCCTGTTCAGAAACGTTCAGGTGCAATCCCGGATTGCCGAACTACAGGCTGCTGCAGTGAGACGCTCGGAGATCACGGTCGACGACTTGGTCGCCGAACTGGATAGCATGCGCAAGCTCGCCATGGCATGCAAGAACCCAGCCGCAGGGGTGGCGGCAGTCATGGGCAAAGCGAAGCTACTTGGCTTAGTCGTTGACAGGACCGAGATAGAGGCGACGGTTCGGAAACCGTCGCGCGAGCCGACCAACGACAGGCGTATGTCCCTGGAGGAGTGGGAAAAGAGGTTCAGGCCCAAGGCATTTGCCTCGTAGCCTGGACGGCCCGACAGGAGCTACGTGCTGGCCCGCGCACCCAGCCTTCGAAATGCCGGTGCTCAGTCGACCTCAAGATCGCAGCTATTTCCAAAGCCGTCAGAGCCCTCGAATGCGTTGGCCGACGTCCATGTCCCGTCGAACTTCGTGGTCAGACTATTGTCGTATTCCAACTCTCCGGAGGCTTCCTTCGACTTTTGGCAGACATCAATTTCACCCTTGACACTCTGTCCACCGCACGTTCCCTCAACCTCCACCGATTTGCTTCCTCCGCACTGCATCGCGAGCATGATGAGGTAGTTTTGGTACTGAATTTCCGCCTGTGTCATCGGCATGCATTTTTCACCGAGACGCTTGAAATTTTGCCGGCACGCGAAGTTGTTGCCCGTGACATCAAGCTGCCCGTTCTCGGGGATCGAAAAAGGCTCGCACCTATCTCCATTTAGGCGGAAGCCCTGCATGCACTTCCAGTAATGCCCAGTGTAATCCAGCTCTGCATTTTCTGGCAGTTTTACGGGAATGCAAGTTTGACTTTGCTGCCGATAGCCGCGCTCACATGCCCAGTAGTGCCCGGTATAGTCGAGGGTCGCATTTGGGGGAATTTGGACAGCTACGCAGGACTGCCCCTTCTGCTGGTAACCTCGATTGCAGCTCCAGTAATGCCCGGTGTAATCAAGCTCTGCATGCAGTGGGATATCAACGCCGGCGCATTGCTGTCCGAGTTGCCGATAGCCACGATTGCACGTCCAAGAGTGCCCGGTGTAGTCGAGAGAGGCGTTTGCCGGAACGTCCACCTCAACGCACCTATTCCCGCTCTGCCGAAACCCCCTGTCGCATTCCCACGACTTTCCCGTGAAGTCTAAATGGGCGTTTGCTGGCATATCTGCCGCCGAGGTGTTCCAAGAAAACCCCAGGGCCAGCAATGCTGCTGCGGTCACTCTTTTGAACACTGCACCCCCCACTTTTTTGTGCAACCGCCTTCTCTTCCGAATGTACCGGCTCGTCAAATGCAAATCTGGCCTAAAAGAGCGTTTCGGCTGTGGTTGTGCCGCTATGTGATCGTAGAGCGTTTGATTGGCTTCACCGTTGCAGGACACCGAGATTGTAAGATCAGCAAACGAACGTATATAATCCTTACACAGTCCGGGGAAGGTTCATGCAGCCGATCATCTCCTATCTTCGCGTGTCGACCAGCGGCCAGGGCAAAAGTGGTCTGGGCCTTGAGGCGCAACGTCAGGCCATCGCCCACTTTTCCGAGGCCGAAGGGTTCGACATCAACGCCGAGTTCGTCGAAGTCGAGACCGGCAAGGGTGCGGACGCCCTCTCACGGCGTCCGCAACTCGCCAAAGCGCTTGCCTCCGCGAAGAAGACCGGCTGCTCAATTGTCGTTGCCAAGCTTGACCGGCTTTCGCGTGATGTCGCCTTCATTTCCGGTTTGATGGCAAGGCGCGTGCCGTTCATAGTCGCCGAGCTTGGGCCGAACGTCGATCCTTTTGTGCTGCATCTCTTCGCAGCCGTCGCCGAGCACGAAAGAGCTGTGATCTCTAAACGCACGCGCGCCGCGCTCACCGCTGCCAAAGAGCGTGGTGTCAAACTTGGCGGCCCGAAGCTTGTCGAAGCGCAGCGAAGATCGATGGAGGTTCGTATGGCGCAAGCTGACGCTTTCGCCGCCAACATCCTGCCGATCATCCGCGACATCCAAGCGAGTGGGGTCCAATCACTGCGGCAGATCGCGGTTGCGCTCAATGCGCGCGGTATCGCTTCGGCGCGCGGCGGGACGTGGACTGCGGTTCAGGTGAAAGACATCAAAAATCGAGAAGATCGTTTGAAGGCCGATACGCGCTCGCCTGGCGCAGATGAGCCGCAAACGGCAACCGATGGCGACGCCGGATCGAGGACCCCGCTCGGCTCGCGCTGGTAGGACAGCACAAAGAGATGAAGGTGATCCTGCAACTCAACGGTGATTTTCTAGAAGCCTACGGCAAGGACGCCGAGGCCATCACCATGGCGCTCGGCACCGTGCTTGTCACGCGCGACGGCGTGCAGATGACGGGCATCCCGGTTCACTCGGCCGATGACAGCATTGCAGCGCTGCGCGCCGCAGGCCTCAAGCCGTGCTTCGTTGAGCGCGACGATGCGCTCAAGGCGGTGTGGCGGCGCACGCATGCCGACTTCAAGGGCACCGTCGACGGCAAGCTGGTGGTGATGGTCTTTCGCGATATCGCGGTGCTCGTGCCGCTCGACGACTTGCGCCCCGATGAAATCGCGCGGCTCTACCCGAGGGAGGAGCTGTGCAGCGCTTGAGTTAAGCCAATCCGACCGTTCGCCGGCACCGGCTGGCAACCACCAGAACCATCCGCCGGCATCTATCGATGACGGGGGTGGGGGGTCGATGTGGGGCCCCAGATGCAGGCGCTCGAACGTCTACTTACAGCGTTGTCAACTGACAGCATCCGGACACCTCCTGTGATAACCCGGAATGATCGATAGTAAGGAGGACATATCCGTGCCCGCCATCACCCGCCGTACTCTTCTCGCGCTGACTGGCGCTGGGGTTGCCTTCAACCCAGTATCCGCTGCCGGAAAGACTTCGCCGAAGCTGCAGGTGCTAATTGCGACGCATCAAGCGGCTTATGAGGCGCTCCATCACGTTTTTCGTCGAGCAGCGAATGGCAGGGAGGATCGGGAGCGAGCCGACACGGCCGAGCAGGAGGCGCTGCTGGCCATTTGCTCCTATCCGGCAATTGGCCGACACGAGCGTCGCGCCAAGGCGGAATACCTGCTCGCCGTCGAAGCGCGTGGCGAACTCGATCTGGAGGAGCATATGCAGGCCATCTTGCGCTCGATGAGGCGGGGCTGATTGACCGTGCGATGCAGACAGCGGCCCTTGCCTAGCCGGGCATTAGATGGCCTTCCGCGTCAGCCTGGTTCGACCAAAGCGACAGGCGTGACAAACAGATCCCCTGGAAATTGTGAATGCGGGCGTTGCGTGGACGGCGAACTGACTGGCGCCTGCAGGTTTTTGATTTCATATAGTGCTGAGTTGCATTGGGAACGGTCCCGCCCGAGAGTGCCACCGTGATTCCTTGAGTTGTGGGAGGGGGGCCCAGTGTCCAAACTTACATTGGAGAAACTTGAGCGCCATCTATTCGCGGCAGCCGATATCCTGCGCGGCAAAATGGACGCTTCGGAGTTCAAGGAGTACATTTTCGGTATCTTGTTCCTGAAGCGCTGCTCGGACGTTTTCGAGCAGCAGCGTGACAAGATTCTCAAAGACCAAGGAGCGCTGGGCCGGACTGATCAAGAAGCACTCCAGCGGGCCGACCATCCTTCCTCATACGAAAAGACGTTCTTTGTCCCGCACATCGCCCGATGGGAGCGGCTGCTAAACGATGTGCATTCAAACGTCGCCAACGAGCTGAACAAGGCCCTGGCGGGGCTAGAGAACTCGAACCATCAGGCGCTGTCCGGTGTCCTGGGCCACATCAATTTCGCCCGTAAAGTCGGCGAGTCGGAAATCCCGGACGAAAAGCTGCGGCGGCTCATCAGCCACTTCAACAAGTACCGCCTTTTGGATGAGGACTTCGAGTTTCCCGACCTCCTGGGCGCTGCCTACGAGTATCTAATCAGCGAGTTCGCCGATTCGGCCGGAAAGAAGGCCGGCGAGTTCTACACCCCGAGAGGTGTCGTGCAGCTTATGGTGCGGATCCTCGACCCGCAGGGCGGCACTTCGCTTTACGACCCAACTTGCGGCAGTGGTGGCATGCTGAACCAGGGGAATGAGCATGCCCTGCAGCACGGCGGGCCGCGCCTTCGTCTCTACGGTCAGGAAGACAATGGCGCCGTTTGGGCGATCTGCCGGATGAACCTGCTGCTGCATGGCATCCCCGACGCCGACATCGGGAACGGCGACACGCTGCTCGAACCGAAGCACATCGAGGACGGGCGCCTGATGCGCTTCGACCGAGTAATCGCCAATCCGCCGTTCAGCCAGAACTACACCAAGCGCGGCATTCAGTTTGGCGACCGCTTCCGCTTCGGCTGGTGCCCGACGACGGGCAAGAAGGCCGATCTCATGTTCGCCCAGCATATGCTGGCAAGCCTCAAGCAGAACGGAAAGATGGCGGTGGTGATGCCGCACGGCGTCCTGTTCCGCGGTGGAGAAGAAAAGAAGATTAGGCTCGCGCTGCTCAAAGAGGACTGCATCGAGGCGGTCATCGGACTGCCTCAGAACCTCTTTTATGGAACGGGCATCCCCGCTTGCGTGCTCGTGATGCGCCATCCAGGCGGCAAGCGTGACGAACGCAAGGGCAAGGTGCTCTTCATCAATGCGGACCGTGAGTATCGCGAAGGTCGCGCGCAGAACTTCATCGACCCCGAGCACATCGAGAAGATCGTCAGCGCCTATGACGCGTTCGCCGACGTGCCCGGCTTCGCCGCCGTGGTCGACAACAAGGCGATCATCGAGGACGAGGCCGGCAACCTGAACATCCGTCGCTATGCCGACAGCAGCCCGCCGCCCGAGCCCCACGATGTGCGCGCCCACCTTCACGGTGGCGTGCCCAAGCGCGAGATCGAGACTATCCGCTTGCAGGCGCTGGCGCAGGGCTTCGATGTGGACAAGCCTTTCGCCGGCCACGATGCCGACTACGACGAGTTCGCTGAGGTCATTGCGAAGCGGGCCGATATCCGCAAGCTCGTCGAAGACGATCCGGGTGTCGCGACCCGGCGGGACGAGATGGTCGCTGCTTTCGATGTCTGGTGGTCGTCGGCGCGATCCGGGCTGGCGGACTTGCCCGAGAGCAAGCGCCTCATGCCGCTGCGGCGCGATCTGCTCGACAGTTTCGAGCCCGCGATGTTGCCGGTCGGCTGCCTCGACCGCTATGCGCTCATGGGCTCCATCGCGGGCTGGTGGGACGAAATCCGCTATGAGTTGCGCGTCATCATCGAGAACGGTTTCGCCGAACTGGTCGACGGCTGGGTGGAGACGCTGCGCTCGGCGCTCGAGGACGAAGACGCTGACGACGACGAGGACAGCGACGCCAAGAAGACCGTGAAGGTGACGCTGGAGGAGCTGCTCGCCCATCCATTTGTGCGCCATTGCATGGCGGACTACGTCACCGAACTGTCCGCCGCGCAGGCCGAGGGGGAGCGGATTAAGGCGGAAAAGGAAGCCTGGGAGTCCGGCGACGGTGTCGAGGGCGCCGAGGACTGGCTGGATGGGGCCGAAGAAGGCGCCACCCTTTCCAAGGTGCTGGAGAAGCGCCGCAAGGAATTGCGTGCCGATATGGGCGAGGATGACAAGCGCCGGAAGGAGCTGGTCAAGACTACGGGCACCGGCAAGCCTTCCAAGGGCTCCATCGACTGGATGCGCGCACAGGGCATCGACGTGCGGGAGTTTGTGGCCGAACTGGTCGACCTCGAGCGCCGCCTCGCGCCGCTGGTCGAGGAGGCGGAGACCATCGACGCCATGCTCGCCCCCTTTGAGGCGATGAAGGAGGAGCTGAAGGCCGCGCGCGCCACGTTGCGGCGCCTGAAGGCGGCATTCGTCGAGCGGCTGACCGCGGCACAGGCTGAATTGGATGACGACGATTGCGGCGAGCTTGTGCTCGATATCGACCGCGAGCGACTGCTCGACCGACTGGAGCGCGCCCGCGTGCGCCGTGTTAGCGCGCTTCTGGCCGACCTGGAGCGCCTCTGGGACAAGTACCGGATCAGTCTCACAAACATCGAAGGGCGGAGGGCCGACGCGACGACGCTGCTCGAAGGCTACCTGAAGGAGCTGAGGTATGCCTGAAAAAACTTCTTACGTGAGTTGGGACCAGCTACCTCTTGCGTCCGTTTTTCGCATCAACACGGCTTCCGCATTTCCTGTGCAGTCGCCGAATGAGAGCTTCACGCACTACAGCATTCCAGCGTTCGATCAATTGGGTGGACCCGCCGACGAACTCGGCGTGACCATCGAGAGCAACAAGACACGTATCTCTGAACCATCCGTCTTGGTGTCGAAGCTCAATCCACGGAAGCCACGTGTCGTTGTCGTTCTCGATCCGCAGGACAAGACCTGCTGTTCGACCGAATTCATCTGCTACGTCCGCCTGCGGGATAGCGACGATCTCCGCTACTGGGCTGCGTACTTCGGCAGTGGAATTTTCTCGAGACGCCTCGAGAGAGTCGCAGTTGGATCGACCAACAGCCACACACGCGTCACGCCGAACGAAACGCTTAGCTGGCTGGTTCCAGACGTTCCTTCGGGTGAGCAGAAACGGATCGCAGATATTGTCGATGCAATCGACGATGCGATACTCGAAACCGACGCGCTGATAGAGAAACTGCGCACCATCCACGGTGGCATCATCGACGATCTGCTCACGCGCGGCTTGGCAGACGACGGTTCGCCGCGAGACCTATTTTCGCTTACCGAGACGGCGGTCGGACCGCGCCCCATGAAATGGACGGTCGCCAACCTCGGGCACTTCGTCGTCGGGGCCGAATACGGCACCAACCATTCATTGGGCGACAGCGGCACGGGAATTCCGGTCCTACGGATGAACAACATTCAGGACGGAGAGTTCGATCTGTCCGATCTGAAGTATGCGCCCGCCCATGCCGTCGAGCGTTTCCGGGTCCAGCGCAACGATGTCCTATTCAATCGCACGAACAGCTGGGAGCATGTTGGTAAGGCCGCCATCTGGCGACCGGACGAACCCGGTCCGGCCTTCGCATCTTACCTTGTACGGCTTCACTGCGGTGATGCACTCCTGGCAGAGTTCCTTCACCTCTGGCTGAACTGGGCACCGGTCCAGCGCGCCATTCGGCAATTCGCCACCCCGGGCGTCCAGCAGGTCAACATCAATCCGACGAACCTTCGGCGCGCGCTGATCGCCGTGCCAGACACTCTGGACGAACAGCGCGCCATCATCGAACGCGTGAATGGAGTTGCAGCGGCCATCGAGGACCACCGTCACCAGCGCGCCAAGCTGGCGTTGCTCCGCGAAGGGTTGCGTGACGACCTTCTGACCGGGCGTAAGCCCGTAATGGCCATTCTGGAGGCTGCCGAATGAGCCAGCAGGACCGACTGGACGAGCTGAACGTCGTCGAGCGCCCCCTTCTGCGCCAGTTGCGTGCCATGGGCTGGAGCCATGTCGAAGGTGCCGACGAGGACCCGAGCACCGGCCGCAAGGACTATCACCTGCTCGGCCGCGCCGACTTTCAGCAGACGCTGCTGCGTGACCGGCTCGAGGCCGCGCTGCGCCGCCTCAACCGCAATGAAGACGGCTCCGAATGGCTGGACGACCGTCGCATCGACCAGGCGATCTCGCAACTTGAACGGCCGGCCGCGAAGGACTTCATCGCGATCAACGAGGAGCTCCATGACAAGATCGTCCGCGGCGTGAACGTCTCGGGCCCCGACGGTGAGCATGAGCGTCGCGTGCGTTTCATCGGCTTCGAGTCGGGCGACCCGAACGAGTTCATCGCGGTCAACCAGTTCCGCGTGGACCCGCCCGGCGCCGTTGGCGACCGCGGATTTATCGTGCCGGACGTCGTGCTGTTTGTGAACGGCCTGCCGCTGGTGGTGGTCGAGGCGAAGAGCCCCGCCGTCACCGATCCCATCGCCACCGCGATCGACCAGATGCGCCGCTACGCCAACCGCCGCGTGCCAGAGAAGGACGAGGGTGCCGAGCGGCTGTTCTGGACGAACCACCTCCTCGTCGCGACCGACTACTACGACGCCCGCGTCGGATCGGTCACCGCACGGCCCGACGACTTCCTGCCGTGGCGCTCGGTTAAGCCGGTCGGCATCGAGCACGCCCGCGCCGCCAGCGATGAGGTTTGCCGCGAGATCGGCAAGGTTCCCGGCAACGAACTCGTGCAGCAGGAAGTTCTCGCCGCGGGTCTCTTGCGGCCGGCGTACCTCCTCGACGCGCTGCGTTCCTTCATCGTGTACATGACGACGGACGACGGAGTGCGGATCAAGGTCGTGCCGCGCTATCAGCAGTTCCGTTCGGTGCATGTTGCTCTGCAGCGCCTACGCGAGGGCAAGACTCGCCGCCAGGATGGCATGACGGATCGCCGGGGCGGCATCATCTGGCACACTCAGGGCTCGGGGAAGAGCCTGACCATGGTGTTCCTGGTCAAAAAGCTGCGCACAATCCCCGAGCTTCGCCGGTTCAAGGTGGTCGTGGTCACAGACCGCACAGACCTCGAGGACCAACTGTCGAAGACGGCCAAGCTGGCCGGGCAAGTCATGCGGGTCGCGCGAAATGCCGATGGCGCGAAAGCCCATCTGGGTCGCCAGGAGCCCGACCTTGTTTTCGTGATGATCCAGAAGCTGCAGGAACGGAACGGCGGCGGTGACGAGCAAGAAATCGTATTCGCAGCCGAGAACGAGGACCTTCCTGCGGCGAAGACCGACGAGCTGCGTTCGGGCAAGCTGGTCGCAAAGATCGGCGAGCGACAAGCCTTTCCTGTCCTGAACGAAAGCGAGGACGTCCTCGTCCTGATCGACGAGGCGCACCGCTCGCACACCAGCGGGCTTCACCAGAACCTTCTGGACGCACTGCCAAATGCCGCGCGGATTGGGTTTACCGGAACGCCCATCGAGGAGAAGAGCAAGAAGAAGACGAGAGAGATTTTCGGCACATACATCGACCGCTACCTGCTCCGTGATGCTGAGGCGGACGGCGCCATTGTGAAGATTCTTTACGAAGGGCGGGAGCTCAAGGCCGATGTCACCGACACGGGCACGCTGGACGGGCTGTTCGATGCCACCTTCGCCGGGAAATCATCCGAAGAACGGGAGGCGATCAAGAACCGCTATGCGACCCGTGCCCGCGTTCTCAATGCCGCCGATCCGCTGAAGGCCAAGGCCATCGACGTGCTTCGGCACTACATCGTCAACATCCTTCCGAACGACCTGAAGGCGCAGCTCGTCGGCTCCAGCAGGGAACTGGCGGTCCAGTATGTCGATGCGTTGAACGACGCCCGCGACGAAATCGTTGCCGCCATCGAAGGCGCTGCGGACATCTTGAAGGACATCACCCCTGAAGACGCTCAGGACGCCGGTGGCGACGTGGCGTTCCTTGCCTCCGCGCTGCCATACCTCGATACGATCAAGACCCTCGAGTTCGCGGCCGTCATCTCTGTGGACCACAATGACCTACCTTACCTGAAAGCCTGGGGCGGCGTGGCGGAGACGAAGCAGCGGATCGGACGGTTCAAGAAGCCACTTTCCCGGGATGCCCTCGCGATTCTTGTGGTGAAGAGCAAGCTGCTCACCGGCTTCGACGCCAAGGTAGAACAGGCAATGTATCTCGACCGCGCCATGTCTGGTGCCGAGCTGCTCCAGGCCATTGCCCGCACCAACCGCACGGCTGGCGAGGCCAAGCGCTTCGGCATTGTTGTGGACTACTACGGCGTCGGAAAGAACCTGGCAGATGCGCTCGCGCTCTATGACGCCGAGGATCAGAGCGACCTAACCGGTGGTATTGGCATGCCCGACGAGCTCCTGCCTGAGCTCCGGCAAGCCCGTGACGCGGTGGTCAAGCATTTCGCCGATGTGGGCATAATCCTTGGATCTGATCTGCAAGCATACGTCGACGCTTGCGTTGGGAAGCTCAAGGACCAGAAGTTTCGAGCCCAGTTCCTCGTTCTTGTGAGGAGCCTCATCGGCCTGTTCGACACGCTCATGCCCCGCCCCGAGGCAAGACCATTCACCAAAGACGCAAAGATTTACGCCTTCGTCGCAAAGGCTGCCGCGAACCTCTATCGCGACGGCACTCTCGATGTTCGCGGGGTGGCGCACAAAGTTCAAGCCATGCTCGATGCCTTCATACAGGCGCACGGCATTGATCCCAAGATTCCGCCTATCGAAATCCTGGATCCCAACTTCGCTGCGGAGGTCTCGCGCAAGAGGACTAACCGCGCGAAGGCGGCTGAGATGGAGAACGCTCTTCGCCACCACATTTCGATTTCGTTCGAGCAGGACCCGGCCAAGTTCAAGAGCCTGAGCGAGCGGCTCGAAGGTATACTGACCAGTCATCAACAAGACTGGAATGAGATCGCAAAGCAGCTTCAGAAGCTCATTGATGAAGCCTTGGCGGCGTCATCCGCCTCGACAGTGTATCACGGGCTCGACCCGCACACAGAGGGGCCGATCTTCGGGATCCTCCAAATGCGATACGGGAGCAATGACAGGGATACCGATCTTGTGGAATTGGCTTCGGAAATCGTTCGGCATCTGCGGCAGGAGACGGCTGTAGCAGGCTTCTGGGACAATTCAGTCGGGCAAGAGGAAGCGAGGCGATGGGTTTTCCGTCAGCTCGATAGCAGTAACTTGTTCCCATTCTCGGAGCTGGATGCAATTGCAGCTGATTGTATGGGGGTTGCGCGGGCAAATCGCGCGGCGTTCGCCTCATGAATGAGACCATCCGTGTCGACGACCTCACCTTTCACATAAAGCGCAGCGAGCGCAGGAAGACCATCGGTCTAACAGTGGAGCGCGATGCATCGCTTGTGGCTCACCTCCCGAAAGATGCCGACATTGGCCAAGTCAGCGCACTGATCAGGACAAAGTTGGTTTGGGTTCACCAGAAGCTCGCAACCCAAAAGGACACCGGTCGCGAGACGGTATTCCGTCGCCCCGAGTTCGTCGATGGCGAGGGGTTCTACTTCCTCGGCAAGCATTATCGACTGAAGCTGATAGATGTCGATCCTGCCGGGCCGCCCACTCCCACGGTTCGATTCGACGGCGATCGGCTGTTGTTCCGTCGAGAGCAGGTGGCGGTCGGCGAGAAGCGTATAGCCGAGCATTATACGCGTGCGGCCCACCCTTACCTGAATGACACTGTTAACAGGTGGAAGAGGATCGTAGGAGTAAGCCCCACGAAATACGTGCAGGTCATGGATTTGGGTTTCAGATGGGCCTCTTGCAGTTCCAAAGGCACGCTGAATTTCCATTGGCGAATTATGCAGCTACCGCCGCAAGTGATCGACTATGTTGCCGTGCATGAATTGACTCACCTGAAAGTTCCGGACCATTCACCGGCGTTTTGGGCAGAGGTTGCCAGGATCTTGCCGACCTACCCGCAGCATCGCAGATGGCTACGCGAGCGAGGCGGCGAGTTGTAGGTGGTAAATGCTGCGCGATCGTTGTCAAAAGGTGTAGACTAGCAAACAATCCACTTTCATCTATTGTTTTGGGCTAGGACGGTAGGGTCATGAGAATGTCGGTAGCATTAATATCGGCTCTGGTTTTTCTTGGTGCGTGCTCGGTATCTAAAGCAGAAAACCCGTCGCAGGAAAAATGCACCTGCGACACGCAACCGCCGCAAGGCGTAGACGGCGCATGGATTAAGAACGCCACGGCTTGCTGGTCAACGGAAGCTCCGGAAGACCAGTGGTGTGACATGACAGTTCAGAGTCTAGAGGGAGATACGGCACAGTCCGCCGTGGTGGCGACCCTTATGAATAACGGTGAAAACGGGTCGAACTTGGCCACGATTTTCGGCCAACAGTTTCAGACTTTTATCAAGACTGCCGAACAACAAGGGCAGCTCAAATTCGATGTGGAGGAGGCCAGAACTGTTGTGCCGGCCTTGCTGCGCGACAATGCAAGCCGCATCGAAGAATGCGTTTCAGCGTTTCGAGACGCCACTTTTGGCAAGGGAGGAGTTCCTCTTGAAGGCGGAAGCGATTTCCGATGCGGCGTCGGAGCTTCCAGCGGTTGGCTTAGGATTGAGTTCCGAGTGCGTGACCTTTGGCTGGCGTACATGCTGGCCCCGCAGCCACGCGAAGCCTCCCCATGACAGAGTGGTTGAAAAGGTTGCCCGAAATCGCTTGGGAGAGCATAGTTGGAAACTTGATTTGGGTGGCACTGGTCGCCATTGTTGGGGGACTTTACTTGATGATCGAGCGGCCGCCGAGCCCGCTTAAGTTGGATTTTCAGGCCGTAAGAAGATGCCCGAACGGGATCTTGGTGGATATTCAACAGCGGCTGAATCCGAAGCCAAGTCTCGAACGTGGTGCCGACAGTATGGTCATCTGCGATGCGGAAGTGCTCTGGACAACCAAGGCCAACGGACCGGCGGATTTGGCCAAGCGGTTCCGAGGCTGTCTCCGATACCTAGACGGCACATTGTCAATGCTGCGTGCCAGCCCCGCCGTTTGCGCACTGCCCGACCAAAAAGGATATCTCTGCGACGGAGCGTCAGCACGCAACTATCCAGGGTCGGACTCCTTTGGAGTTGATGGCGCTTCAATCCCGATCTGTTCTGATCAGAGGTTGAGAAAATTTGGGTTTGTCGACTGAAGGATCGTGTCCTATCAGGTGGTGTAGCTCGGCGATGATGAAGCCGCTCGCGAGCGCGCCCTCCACAGCGCCGTAGCGAGCGGCACAGCGTAAGCGCCTCGCGGATCGCCTATGGATTTGGGCTTAACGTTTTCCGAGCCAGGCATGAGTTCCTCGATCTGGGTCTGCGGATGGCAGTTGATGATGGCGTCGAGCGTTTCGGCGAGGTAGGCGACGTGGTTGACGTCGTTGAGCCTGCAGGTGGCCACGATGGAGGCGAGCAGCGCCCAATTTTCGCCCCGACTTCGTGACCTGCAAACAGGGCATTTTTTCTGGTCAGGCATACTGGCCTGATCGCGTTTTCGACCGGGTTGGTGTCGAGTTCCAGGCGGCCATCATCCAGGAGGCGGGTCAGGCCTTGCCAGTGGCCGAGCCCATAACGGATGTCTTCAGCCAGGCCAGAGCCGGAGGAGATTATCGATAGCTGCTTTTCGAACCATGGTTTCAGGGCAGTGATGATGGGCGCGGAATGCTCCCGTCGGGCGGCGAGCCGAGCTTGTGGCGTCATGCCGCGCACCGTCGCCTCGACGGCGTAGAGCGTGGCGAACTGGCGCACGGCGGCTTCGGCGATCGGGGACTTGGTATTGCGCGCCAGCTTCACAAAACGTCGGCGCAGGTGGCTCCAGCAATGGACGAGCAGCCATGGTCCCTGCGGCCGCTCCAAGCGCGTCAGCCGGTCATGGCCGTCATAGGCGTCAACCTGCAGGAACTGTCCGCCGAAGCCTTGAAGAAAGCGTTCGGCATACGCGCCGCCGCGCCCGGGCGCATAATGGAACAGCACGATGGGCGGGCCTTGGCCGCCATGGCCGCGGTCATCGCAAGCGATCGCCCAGAAGAAGCCTTCTTGACCTTCCCGCGTTCGGGATCGAGCACCGGCGCGGTGGTCTCGTCCATGAACAGGCGATCCGCCGCCGCCAGATGCCCGCGCATGTGGTCGGCGACGGGCTTGAGATGGAAGCAGGCCCGGCCAGCCCAGTTGCCCAGTGTCGCCCGATCCAGCTGGATGCCCTGGCGGGCGTAGATCTCGGCCTGCTGGTAGAACGGCAAATGATCACCGAACTTGGCGACGATGACCTGGGCGATCAGCGCCTCTGTCGGCAGGCCACCAGGCACGATATGCTCGGGCGCATGCGCCTGCACGACGGCGCCCGAGCAGCGTTGGAAAGCGTATTTCGGGCGGCGCGTTACGCTTTACACGCTCGCCGTTCGCTCATCCCGAAGGCATCCTTCAGGCGAGCGACAGCTTTCCGCTTGGCCACGGGCGTCACCGTTTCTTTCCACACGAGATCCTTCAGCGCGGCATTGTCGAGCATGGCGTCGGCCAGACGCCGCTTCAGCCGCGTGTTCTCGTCCTCCAGCGCCTTCAGTCGCCGAGCCTAGGAGACATCCATCACGCCGAAGCTCTAGTTGCCGCTGGATAAAAAATCGGTGGCAGGTCACCTAAATCATTTCAACAAGGCATCGACACTCTCGTCGTTTGTGAGGAATGCCGTGGTGGCGAGTAACGCCACCAGTTGACCTTGTCTGTGCGTCTCCGTTTTGGAAAGAATAGACTTTAGATAGGATCGAGCGGTTTCTTCAGTGATACGAACCAGATTCGCCGCATCATGAAGCGAATGACCCCCTGCAAGAATCTTGGCAAGTTTAGCCTCAGATAATGACAAGCCAAACTGCCTACGCAGAACCTCCGTGGTCGGTTTGCGTTGTTGTGCGGGGTCTGCAATTAGAATAAGGGCCCGTGCGTCGCCAAAATTATCGACCGACCTCGCGCTCAGGGGGCAGGCTGATATCTGATAAGCGTGTTTACCCGACGGTCGCCGAACCACAACTATTTTCGTAGCCGATACATGAGCAACATTCGAGCGCAATGTGCATGAGTGCAACATGGCATCTAGTGCAGCTGCATCAACGGTGTTCGTGGCCTCCAGCCTATTTTGGCGAATTTGCAGACCATCACCCATTAGCGCGTACGCGATCTTGTTGATGAGAATGGCTCGCCCACCGTCATCGACAACGATGGCGCCGATCGACATGCGCTCGAAAGCATCCACCGCGCCCTCAGCGTGGGCGTAGTTGAGGGCAGCGGCAGTGGTTGCGGCGCGAGACAGATGGCTTGCCAAGAGTTCGAGCCGCCTACGATCTGACTCCTCGAACGGCCCTTGCTTATTGCTGCGCTGGATTGATACCGTCCACGGCTTGCCGCCGACAGTGATGCTGATGCCAGCAAACCACCTGAGGCCGCAGGGACGAAGGAAGTCATTATAGAACGGCGAACTTGCCATTTGCTCCGCGGTCATAATGTCCTGGTCGAACACTACGCGGGCAAGCCCGTGGGTGGCTCTTCCGCGGTAACGTTCATCTTGGAAATACCAACCGTCTCGTTGATAGATCTCAACAGACTCGTTTAGCGCATCCGAGTGAGGCAGCCCGAGCCTTCGCAACTCCGTTACATCTGGCATCAACAATGCACCGGTCCCGTTTTCCAGCCGGGCCAAGCCATCGCATACTTCGATCCATTTCTGAGGCGATACGACCGCTTCGTAAATCGTATCCAACAAAGCCTCGTAAGGTCTATCGGACATAGCGTGATCGTCTGACCAGAATACAATTCGGTAAACTTATGCCAGGGGGAAACAATGGTCTCATGGAGCTCCCAAATATAACTGCGCGCTGCGCCGCCGCCTGGGCACGATTTGACCCCGTCGAGCAGGGTCGCGATGCACTAGAGTCTCCAAGCGTGTCCCACTAGCCAGGCAATCGAGGCCAGAGCGGTTGACGGCAAATTGCGGCACCATGGGGTCAGAAGACAATAGCCCCACTTTTGCCGACGAACTTACCTCACCCTATGCTAAAACTCCAGGGTTTAGTTCCCAATAGCCCCCATATGGGAGGTCCGCCCTCTTCTGAATGGCCTTAGATTTTGGTCTGCTTCTCACGAACCAAGTATCGTGGAGTACCAAGATGGGCGGCCCTATAACTGAAATATCTTTTGTCGATTGCGGTTTGGCAAATGCTACAGAATTGGCTGGGAGCCTTCGCCCTGACCTCAAGCGGGTCACTTTGGCTCAAGCATCTGACGCGCTCGAACTGATCCAAATAGCGCGGCTTAGCCCATTTGGGTCCTGCGGGCCGGTCCGAGCAGGCATATCGTCATTGCAGGATGCGGCCTTGGTAGGCGCAAACTGGTCTGCGGGAGACCGGTAGAGACGCCGCGCGCAGATTGGCGCGCAACGCTGGGAGGCGGCTATGCTCGGGAATGGCATACTCACGATTCAGAGTGGCGGGTCCAGCTACACGACAGGCCAGACAGGCCAGATATCCGAGGGGCAGACGCTGACGGTGACCGGCATCACCGATCCTGACGGCGCGCCAAAGAAGATAAGCTACCAGTGGTACGTCTCCAATAATGGTGGCGCGACCTGGCAGGTGCTCGGGGGCGACCGGCACCAGCTACACTATTCCCTATTCCGCCTCGACCTCGTCAACAACGGCCGAGTACAAGGCCGTTGGGAGCTATCCGGAAGGCAGCGGCAAGAACGTCGTTACAGACAGCACAAGCAGTGCAATCTTTTCCGTTCAGGATCTGAACCGGGCCGGCTCGGCCGCCATCACCGGCACCGCGGCTACTGGACAGACCCTGACGACCGCGGTCACGGACGCCGACGGCGTGCCGGTGACCGGGATAGTCAATTCGTGGCAGGTGCTGACGAACGGAACCTGGATGACGGTCCAGTCGAGCAGTTCCAACCAGTACACGCTCGCCTAAGCAAAATCGTGTTCATTCCCATGCTTTTTACCCAATGACGGAGCAAACCAATGGCGGATATTATAGGCACGGGCTGGCGCGAATCAATTAGTGTCAACGGGATCTACGTTTGGACCGGCAACAAATGGGTGTTGACGAGTTATTCTGGCACAACGAATTTGTCGGACCGGGTTAATGCTCTTGGTGGAGATGACTGGATCGACGGGGCGGCTGGGGACGATAATATCTTCGGTGGCGATGGCAACGACACGATCATTGGCAGTGTGGGTAGAGATTATCTGATTGGCGGAACCGGTTCGGATCTGTTTGAAATCGATCATGCATACGAACTTGCAGCGGGTGAAACGATTGATGGGACCTGGGAAACAGGGACGACGGACCGTTTGCTTCTTTCGGAGGCGGGCATCTATGACTTGTCAGGCTTCACCACCATCAGCAACATCGATCAGATTGTGTTGGGCCAAGATGCGCCAGGCTTCAACCTGATCGTTGCTAATAGCCAGGTTTCAACCGCCGATTTCAATCGTGACGGAGTGGGTGGCGACCTGATGATCAGAAGCACCGTTATGAGCTCGTCCAATGGTGTGATTATCAACGCGTCCGGTCTGAGTGGCGTGAACCACATCGTCGTCGATGGGACTAATCTCAATGGCAACGACACCATCACTGGTGGATCGGGTGCCGACACGATCAATGCAGGCATAGGCAATGACACGATCAATGTCGCCACTGGCCAGTTCGTCGCAGGTGAATCCATCGACGGTGGCGCTGGAACCGACAGCCTGAATTTCATCTCCACGGGAGATGGTACGAGCGTTGATTTCTCCCTAGGCTCGGTCAGCTCGGTCGAGACCCTGACGGCCGTCAATCAAGGAAGCGGCAACGGCTTCGATCAGACTTTCACCATCACTGCGACCCAATGGGACAGCTTCACAACCATCAACATGAATGATGGCAGTGACACCCTGAATGTGGTAGCCGCCGGAACGATGGGTATCTCGGCGGGCGGGGTCACCACGGTCAGCGGTGTCGAAACTGGCAATCTCACCGGTACTGCTGGCTCCGATACAACCACGCTCAGTGGCGCACAGCTCGATGCGATCATCATCGGTGCAGGTACCATCAATCTTGGTGCCGGTGCTGGCGACACAATTAACCTGACCTCGACCTCAAGCGATCTAAACACGCTGGGAGGAACGCTGGATACTTCGATCCAGGGGGTGGAGGCGATCTCGGCGGCCACCGCAGCAGCGGGCGTCACGATCATGCTTAGTGGGCAGAGCGAAGGCTTCACCGTCACTGGCAGCAGCCAGGCCGACACCATCACTGGTGGATCGGGTGCCGACACGATCAATGCAGGCATAGGCAATGACACGATCACAGGCGGCAGCGGAAGTGATGCGATTGATGGTGGGGCAGGTACCAGCGACACAGCGATTTATGGCGGCGCCTGGAAAAACTACGAGATCACGGACAATGGAGACGGCTCCTACACCATAGTCGACACTCGCCCGGGTTCGCCAGATGGCGCCGACACTGTGCGCAATGTCGAGTTGTTCGAGTTCGCGAATGGCACCTTCGCGGCTTCCACTATCCTCAACGATCCACCCGTAGCCTCGAACGATGCCAATAGTTCGGATGCGGTAACCGAAGGCGGGGGAATCGCCAACGGCACGCCAGGAGACGATGTAGCCTCCGGCAACGTGCTCGCGAATGATAGCGATCCCGACAATCCGATGGGCGACATGCTGACTGTCGTTGCCGCACGAGCCGGCACGGAAACCAGTGGCGGCAGCTTGACAGCAGTGAATGGCGCAACGGCGATAGCTGGAACCTATGGCACGCTGCATATCGATCCTGACGGAACCTACACGTATAATCTAGACAACAATTCAAGCGCCACCGAGGCGCTTTCGGCCGGGCAAATCGCTGCCGATCAATTTACTTATGAACTGACCGACTCCCACGGAGCGACCGATCTTGCCCAGATTGATATCACCATCCACGGCAGCAATGACGGGCCGGTTGCTCAGAGCGATATCGGCGTGGGCGATCCCGCATCGTTGCCTTCCGGCCTTATTGCCTATTGGTCGGCGGATGGGACGACCGAGGATGCTGTGGGGAGCAATGATGGCGTACTCCAAAACGGTGCGTCGTTTGCGACCGGCATGTTCGGACAAGCATTTAGCTTTGACGGCGTTGATGATCTCTTCGCGGCACCCAGCACGGGATTGCCGACTGGAAACAGTGACAGAACGATTTCCCTTTGGGTGAAGGCGGACGCATTTACGACCGGTGAATCGCTTCTGGCTGGCTATGGAACCTTTGGATCATCTGGCCAAACGTACCAGCTAGGCACATCCGGCGACACGCTCTTCTTCTCGCAATGGGGCGGCGCGGTGTTCGGCCCGTCTTTGCAAACCGAACAATGGTATAATGTTGCTGTCACCAACGTCGGCAACTCGGTGACCTTGTATTTGGACGGTGTCGCCGTCGAAACGGGCTCGCTGCCTATCAATACGCCTGCGGATACCGAGTTTCTGATTGGCGCCCGTCCATCGGGGGGCAGTATCCCCGGCTTATTGCAGGGCGAGGTGGACGGCGTTCAGGTCTACGATCGCGCACTGACTGCTGAAGAAATTCAATCTATCTACAATACTGATTTATCAACCTTGCCCATCGGCAATGTGCTCAGCAATGATACCGACGTTGACAGCGGCGACAGCATGTCCGTGATCGGGGTTGCGGCAGGCACGTCGGCAGAAGACGTTTCGGGCAACGTCGGGTCGGCTGTTATCGGTATCTATGGCTCGCTGACCCTCGGTGCGGAGGGTACCTGGACCTACGCGCGCGACGATGGTGATCCCGATACACAACAGCTCGGCCAGGGCCAGGCCGCAACCGACATATTCACCTACACGATGGCGGACGCTCAGGGCGCAACGTCCACCACCGCTTTGACCATCACCATCCACGGCAGCACATCGTCTTCGTCGGGCACCTTGGCCTTTGCCAACTTAGCGGACATCGGTTCCTCCAATAGTAACGAGATCACCAGCGATGAAAGCTTTGATCTGAGCCTGACTGGCAATGACGCCGGCACGGTAAGCCATGAAGTCTCGACCAATGGCGGTTCGACCTGGAGTCCGACCACGGTGAGCCAGACCAGCACCGCCGGCAAGGCTACGACCTACACCGGCCCGATTAGGGCCGGCGCCGACACCTTCAATTTTTCGGCCCTCACAGATGGTCCGCATACAATCACCGATTTCTCACCCGGAATAGATTTGTTGAGAGTATCTGCGGCGGGGTTTGACGGCGGATTGGTAGCGGGTGGCGCAGTCACTCTCGTCACCGCAGCAGATGCGGCTTCTGCATCGAATGGCGAAACAGATGGGTATTTCATTTTCGATGATGATGGAGCCAGCGCTGGAACGCTTTACTTCGATGCGACTGGTGGGACAGGAGAGGACGCGATAGCAATTGCCCAGTTCACGGGTCTTCCTTCTTTCCTCTCCTCAGACATAGGCATATTTTAATCCAGCAACCACTGCCATCCGACGGCGACACAGCAGTGAACATTGACCCTTATGTAGTGTCTGCTTGGCAGCTGGTTCCGGTGGTGCAACTGGCTCTTGGCGCGCTCGGCGGACGCAGACTTATCTTTGCTAGCTCGTCCTCGGTGAAGAACTCGAAAGGCTTTGATTCGATTTAGGATTCTGCTCCAGCTTTGCGTTTGATTTTGCCGAAAATCGTGGCTTTGAGCGGCGATTTCCCGCAAATTGAAAGCGTGTCTATACGCGTGATTCGACTGTTCTTGTGAAGCAGCGATGGAGCGAGCGATGCGGCCGAAGGAACGGCGCGAAAGCGGAAAGGCCGACCTGTTGCGATCCCGGCTCGACCAGATCCTCAACATGGACCATGCGCTGGTGAAGCTAGCCCGGTCGATCGACTGGCGTTTCCTCGAACAACGGCTTGGCGGGTCTATGACGACGATCCCGGCCGGCCGCCGCTGCCGACCCGGCTGATGGCGGGCCTGGCCATCCTCAAGTCGATGCACAACCTGTCCGACGAGGCGCTGTGCGAGCGCTGGCTCGAGAACCCCTATTACCAGCTGTTATGCGTTCTTCCAGCGTGGCCTGCCCTTCGACCGCAGCTCGCTGACGCGCTGGCGTCTGCGCATGGGTGAGGAGCGGCTGATGGCGCTGCTCCAGGAGAGCCTTTCGGCAGCGACGCGGTTGGGCGCGGTCAAACCGGCCGACTTTCGCGCGGTGATCGTTGACACCACGGTCCAGGAGAAGGCGAATGCCGCCTTACTTCTTTATGATCCAGTCCACCAAGGCAGCATCAACGCGCTCGCATCCGGTAAACTCGTAGACCAGGCTCTGAGCGAGATCGCGCCATTGACCCTCTGGTGCCTTCATTTCCAAGGCCAAGTCCTGAAAGACCTTGCGCAGAATGTCGGCTTCGAAGGCGGACACGCGGTGCTGTTCAACGTCTGTGAGCGCCTCGTCTATCTTGCGCTGGCGAAGCCGTTTTAGAATTTCGCGTGAAGCTGCGATGGCACGCCGGGACTGGTCCATGTCGCGGCGGAAGGCGGCTCGTCCAGCATAGGAGCCCTGCCGTCGCAGAAAGCTAGCTTCAATAGCTGCCTGCGCCATCTCTGTATGGCCCTCAACCATCGCTACCTCCCAATAGCTAAGGTTGTAATTACGCCTTTGGGGAGCGAGCATCAAAGGGATTCAACGTACGGTTCGATACCAAGGAGACCACGCTCCGGGGCTTTTCCTTGCTGGCCTATGGCTGGCTGGCGTCTGGGTCTCCGGTGATCTGGCCAACCGCCACTTCGGAAAGTTTGTGGTCCGCCAGCTGATGAATGAACCATTGGGCATGTTCGCCCCATTCTGCAGGCGAGACGTTGTTGTCGCGAACGGACTTCATGAAAGCCTCGCGTAGCGCGTCGAGATCGAAGACGGAAACGGGCTGGCTGTGCTTGCCTGGCATATACGGGATATGACGGCCAAAGCCGGGGCTTCAAGGGAGAGCTTGCAAAGTAGTTAATGGCGACCTCGTTCACGGCCTATGGGTGGAAGTCGCGTCTCTTCCCAATATTCACGTGAAGACGATAGTTGCCGGCAACCGAAGCAGAGTCTCGTCGGCTAGGCGCCCTGGAACAAGAGTTGCCTGAAGGACGCCGAGCCTTACCGGCCAGACCAGTGGAGGGCCGCTTCAATTATGCTTGCTTGATTTCCAACTTTTTTCTGCCGCCTTTTTTGGCGATCTCGGCGCGCCGCTCTGGAGTCATGTTCTCGGCGCGCTTCTTACCGCCCTTGGCTCCTAGAGCCCTGGCGGCAGGGTCTTTGCCGTCATCAACGATTGTGTCGTCTTCCTCGCCTGTCGCAATGCGCATGACGCGAACGGCGTTGCCGATCACGTCGGCGGGGCGCTTCTGGCCTTTGGTCCGGTGGGCATTAGGCTTTCTTTCGTCTCAGGAGCGTTACCAGCACAGTCCGCATGGCCGAATGCTCGTCGCTATCCAGTTCAACGATCCAGTCATCGTTGTGCTTGTGCCAAGAGAAGTTCCGATCCCGCAGCGCTTGCCGAAACGCTTTCGGATCGACGCCAACGGACCGAGCCATGTCGGCGGCATTTGTCGGCTTAGGCATGAAATCTCCTATGCTTTCCGCGAAGCATATAGGAGTTAGAGCCGAATCGCGACAGGAAGAGAATTCGGTCCCGCCCGTGCCGTGCATGATGCGCGTGGCTGCTGCAGAAAGCTTTTATCTTTCCCGGATGGGAACAGCCGGACGCGCGACAAGTTCGGGCGAACGCAGCCGAGTCCCTTTGCTGCTGGCCACGCGGGTAGCTTGGCCGGCCCGCGTCTTTCTGCCAGGGCGCGGGCCAATTGCTTTGGGGCAAGATGCGGGTACGCGAAGGTTCATTGGCGGCCGGGTGATTGGCGCTCCCGGCTGGTCCGGCCGGCGGCGTCTCATTTCCGTTTAGGAAACTCGATCACCTTCGCCTCGGGCTTCGGCTCCAGCGGTTCATGGCCGGGCACTTCGTGCCAGAACACTTGACGGAAATCGCGTTGATCGACCGGCTGGTCGCATGCGGGACAGTTGTAGAAGTGATTGTCCTCGTTGGCGAGTTCAGGTCCATAAACCTTGCCCATGATCGGCGGACCGAGGTCGGATTGCTCATTCCATTCCAAGAGGTCTGTACGCTCGTCAGGTCCGAGCAAGCTGTACTCATACACAGCGGCTTGCTCTTCATCGACCACGCGGAACCAATGATCCTGCAATGCCCTTGGCAACACTTTTTGACCGGCAGCGACTTCGGCGGCTTTCATAGGATCGTTCTCCACGACAGTGCCAGATGACACGACCGTGTCGCTGTAGATCTCTTCGACCTGATACTTCGTCATCGCCGAACTCAATCCGATGGGTGCCAACGTGGCGCACCTAGCTTTTTGCACATGGCACACCCAGTTTGCATTTTTAGAACTATTTTAGCTAAAACTAATTGGTTCGCGAGTCCTGCGTATGCGTTTGAACTTCATCGAGCCGCTGATGCCGACCCTGGTTGAGAAGCCTCCCGAGGGCGAAGGCTGGATTCACGAGGTGAAGTTCGACGGCTACCGATCCCAGATCATCAAGGACGAAGGTGGTGTGCGGATCTTCACGCGTCGCGGGCTCGACTGGACGGACAGATATCGAGACCTCGCCAAAGCCGCCGCTGGACTCGATGTCGAAAGCGCCATCATCGACGGCGAGATCATAGTGTTGAACGAGGCCGGCCTGTCGGACTTCGGCGCGCTGCGCAAAGCCATCACCAGTCGGCAGCATGACCTCTATTTAGTTGCCTTTGATCTCCTGCACGTCAACGGCCACGATCTGCGCGACATGCCGCTGGAGGACCGGCGCGAGATCCTTTCCGAGATGATCCCCGAGGGGCAGCGCATCCAATTCAGCCAGGCGCTACCGGGCGAGGCGAGCGCCATCTTCCACCTGATCGACCAAGCCGGCATGGTGTCGAAGCGCAGGGACAGCAAATATCGGTCTGGTGCGTCAACGAACTGGCTGAAGGCGAAATGCTATACGGTCGAGGAATACGAGCTTCTTGGCGTCGAACGGGAGCCCGGAAAGCCAGCTTTCGCTTTGATGGCCGATCGCAAGACAGGACAATATGTCGGGTCGGCTTTCATCAACTCCAGCCGAGCGATTCGAGAACGACTGTGGAAGCGCGTCCAAGAGCATGCGGGGCCGGCGCCAAAGGGCATGAAGCGGCCGACGACGCAATGGGTCAAGCCGGGGCTGATTGGCAGGGTGAAGCACCTACGCGGCGAAGAGGATTTGCGGCACGCTTCCTTGCAGGATTTTCGCGAGGAGAATCATGCCAATTCGACTAAAGGCAACTGAAGCGGGAATTTTGGAGCCTGAGGAACTGGCATTGCTGGGGCGGGTGTTCGAACAGATCA
>NZ_JAPYKS010000079.1:0-921 GCF_037179605.1 Mesorhizobium salmacidum (SeqCode) | reverse complement strand
ATGGAATCGACGCCATACTGCTTCTTCATCAGCGGGTTGACGAAGCGCCAGCCGATGGTGGTGTCGTAAATCTCGGCATTGCGCGAGAAGGCAGCGTCGGCCTTGGGCATGACGAAGGGCGCGCGGCTCATCGATTCCACGCCGCCCGTAAGCATCAGCTCCGCCTCGCCCGCCTTGATGGCACGGGCCGCGATTGTCAGCGCATCCATGCCTGAGCCGCACAGCCGGTTGACGGTCGAGCCCGGTATCTCCTTCGGCAACCCAGCTAGCAGCAACGCCATGCGCGCGACGTTGCGGTTGTCCTCGCCGGCCTGGTTGGCGCAGCCATAGACGACGTCGTCGACCGCCTGCCAGTCGATGCCGGGATTGCGCGCAAGCAAAGCCTTCAGCGGGATGGCGCCAAGGTCGTCTGATCGTACAGAGGACAGCGAACCGCCGAAGCGGCCGATCGGCGTGCGGATATAGTCGCAGATATAGGCCTCGGCCATGTCAGGCAGCCTTCCCTTTTCCGGTCCCTTCATGCGCCGCCTTGGTGCGGGCCTGCAGGTCGCGCAATGTCTTGAGTTCGAGTTCGCTTGGCGCCGGTGTTTCGTCAAGCGCCTCCGCGAACTTAACCACCCAGCCACAGCTCTCCTGCACCTGCTTGCGGCTGACCCCGGGATGCATCGAGACAACCGTGAATTCCTTGGTCACCGGATCCGGCTTCCAGACGGCGAGATCGGTGACCAGCAATGTCGGGCCAGCTGTGTCGATGCCAAGCCGCTGGCGGTGGTCGCCGCCTTCGCCATGGCCAAAGGAGGTGAAGAAGTCGATTTTTTCGACCATGCCGCGTTTGGTCTGCGCCATGGTTATGTAGATCTCCTTCGACGATGTCGCGATCTCCGGTGCGCCGCCGCCACCGGGCAGACGCGTCTTGGGATG
>NZ_JAPYKS010000078.1:0-1053 GCF_037179605.1 Mesorhizobium salmacidum (SeqCode) | reverse complement strand
CGTGGCGGATAATCCCTTGGTTTCAATCGTGGTGCCGGCGCGGAACGCGGGGCTCACGCTGACACAAGCGCTCGATTGCCTCCTCGGTCAGGGCATCGCTGATTGGGAGGCGATCATCGTCGACGATGGCTCGACGGATAATACCGCACAAATCATCGCCGGTTATGTTGAGCGCGATGCCCGGTTTCGGACAGCGAACTCTTGTGCCCATAGCGCCGCGGGGGCGCGCAATGAAGGGATTTCGATGGCGCGTGGCCGCTGGCTGATGTTCCTGGATGCGGACGATTGGGTGGACGCCGGCTTCCTCGCAAAGATGCTGGCCGCACTGGAGGCCGCGCCGGATGCCGTGGCTTGCTATTGCGGTTCCCGGCGCGTGATGCCCGATGGCGCACTGACCCCGTCGAGCATCGCGACCGAGGTTGCGATTGAACCCTTCGAGACCTTCGCGCGCCGATGTGCCATCCGCACGCACGCGCTGCTGATCGACCGGGAGACAATCGTCGAGTTGGGCGGCTTTGATGTGTCGCTGCGCACCTGCGAAGACTGGGATTTGTGGCAGCGCGTCGCACGTCAAGGCAAACCTTGGGTGATGGTCGACGAGCCGCTCGCTTTTTATCGGGCAAGCCCCAACTCGCTCACCCGCAATTCGAGGCAGATGCTGGCGGACGCGGAAATCGTTATCGCCCGCGGCTTTTCCGCCGACCCCAGGGTCAAGCATCCAGCGTCGGCGCATGCCAATGGGGCGATCTCGGCGGACGGCCGCACCGCTTCCCAAGCACTGGCGTGGTTCGCCTTGTGGAACGCTGCGTCGGATTGCGGCAGCGGTGGTGGCTCGATCGACCCGCGGACCCTGCGTGCGCTCCCGGCAGGACGTAAATGGGCGCGTGAGATCGCCAAGGTGGTTTTCGACGGCCTGATGGTGGGAAGCCTGTCGGTGCCGGAGCAATTGGCTTCCAGGTGGGACAGGTTCGGCGGCCCCTTGAGCGGGCTGATCATCGAACTCGGCCAAGTCTGGGGCGATCCCTTGGCGGGTCGTCGCGTCCAGTATCATCT
>NZ_JAPYKS010000077.1:0-1090 GCF_037179605.1 Mesorhizobium salmacidum (SeqCode) | reverse complement strand
TACAAATACCTTGTGAGCAAACCTGCTCACCCTTGTAGTTGGCCAGGGCCTGCAGCAATCGCTGTCCAATCCGGCGTTTCGTTTTTTCCGAGCCATCCTGCCAATCGACGAGCGATTTCAGTGCCACTTCGATCAACTCGATCGCGCGATCCTTGTCGCCGCTCTCGTAAAAGTACTGACCGAGCGCCGGGTAATACAGGAACTTGAAGGCGCCGTCGCCTGCCGGGGGATCCAGAGCCAGGATGCGTTCGGATAGCTCCTTGCCTATTGCGAAGCGCTCGGCAGACGGAAGGTACGAATAGTCCTCCTCCGGATGGAAGAGTTGTTCCAGCACCTGAGACAACCAATCCACGGAATTTTTGTTGATCGCGTCGCGAACCAAGAGCTGGATGACCGGCATGCCCGCCCGCATGTCGCGCATTTCGTGAAGCAGCAGATTCGCATGACGCGTGCGGATATCGGGATCGTCCGGCAACAAGGCGACACCCTCTTCGATGGCCGAGAGCGCCGTGTGCCACTCCTGTGCCTTGAACGCCGCGTAATACTTCGCCAAAATCGGCATCTTCACCATTTCGGCTTCGCCTTCGGCAATCCGCTTCGCATCGCCGGCTTTCGCTTGCTTGCTGGTGCGCCAGCTGCCGTTGATCACTTCGGGCAAGACCTTAGCGAGGTCCGTCGGATGACCGATAAAGGCGATGGCGCCGTCACGATCGACAACGAACGAGGTCGGAATCCCGAGGGAGAAGCTGGGTTTCCTCCAAAGCTTGTTCATTTCGCCTGTGAAGTCGAACGCGATCCGATAGTTCAGATACGTGCAGTTTTCGGTCAACCACGCGTCCAGCTTGGTTCGCGCCTCGTCCGCGGTTGCGGCGCGTTCAGAAGCTGCGACTCCGACAACCTCAAGCCCGCGATCCTTGTATTTCTCCTGGAGCTGCGCCAGATGGGGCATCGCCGCCACGCAGGGGCCACACCACGTCGCCCAAAATTCGACGATGTACAGTTTCCCAGGCTGAAAGGCTGTCAGCGGCTCGCCACGCAGCCAGCTCTGCACCTTGATCGCAGGGGCCGGGGAATCCATTCGAAGCACCAT
>NZ_JAPYKS010000076.1:0-1102 GCF_037179605.1 Mesorhizobium salmacidum (SeqCode) | reverse complement strand
GAACAGCCCAACATCCCGCGCGCGCTGGCGATCTGCCGCAAGCAGGGCTGGAAGTTCGACATCATGACGACGTCCTTCTTCCTGTCGCGGCGCTCGCTCAAGGCTTCGCCCAATTCCGGCATGCCGGTGTGGCAGGACCGGCTGTTCATCGGCCTGGCGCGCTCTGCGGCGGATGCGACGGAGTATTTCCAGATCCCGACCGGCCGCGTCGTTGAAATCGGCACGCAGGTTGCCATTTAACAGACACGTGCTCGCCGGCCCGCAGGTTGTGCCGTGGGTCCGAACGTGAGCCTGCGAACGTCGTAGGAATCGACATCCGCGGGAAGTCGCCGACAAAAAGCCGCGCGCTGCCGACATGAGTGCCATAACGTTACGGCACTTGATATTGCGTTGCAGCAAGCGTAGAGCACCGCGCGTTTATCGGAGTGTCGTACATGGCCCTTGCCAATGCTGGTAGTGAGGCAGAACCCGTCGACCAATCGAGTCATCCCGAAATCGAGCAGCACAGCACCAAGGTGTTGATGCTGGGCGCACTCGGCGTGGTCTATGGCGATATCGGCACCAGCCCGATCTATGCGCTCCGGGAGGCGTTGCACGCTTCGTCCGGCAGCGATGTCGCCACCCGTGCCGATATTCTCGGCGTGCTGTCGCTGATCATCTGGTCGCTGACCATTACCGTCACGGTAAAGTACATCATGTTCGTGCTGCGTGCCGACAACCGCGGCGAGGGCGGCGTGCTGTCGCTGATGGCGCTGGCCCGCGGCAGTTTTCCGAAGCGCTCGGCGGTGATTCTCGGCATCGGCATCGTCGGCGCCTCGCTGTTTTTCGGTGACGCGGTCATTACGCCGGCGATTTCGGTGCTTTCGGCGGTCGAGGGCATGAATGTCGTCACCCCCACCTTCCAGCCCTATGTCGTGCCATTGACGCTGGTCATCCTCGCTGTGGTGTTTGCCGTCCAGCGCTTCGGTACCGGCGGCGTTGGGCTGGTGTTCGGCCCGGTGACCGCGGTGTGGTTCCTGGCCATCGGCTTGTCCGGCATCAATCACATCATCGTCGATCCGGAAATCCTGTGGGCCGTCAGCCCGCACTATATCGTCGCTTT
>NZ_JAPYKS010000075.1:0-1162 GCF_037179605.1 Mesorhizobium salmacidum (SeqCode) | reverse complement strand
CGGATGAGCGACTATCTGAGGTGTCAAGTTGCATTTGCGAACTCGCTTCGCGCATCGCGTGCTTTTGCATTGAGAATGACGAGCAGCTTTCTGGCGAGAGCGATGCGGATGACCATCTTTTCCTTTCCCGCGGCCTGCAACCTTTGCTGGAAAGCGGCCAGGTGCGGATCATATTTGGCAACGATGCTGGCAACGAGGAAGAGGACGCCTCGCGGTCCCGCACGACCACCGCGCACCGGTCTTCGGCCGCTGCGCTTGCCGCTGTCATTGGCGATCGGAGCCAGGCCGGCCAGCTTGGCAATGGCTCTATTGGAGACGATGCCGATTTCGGGCAACTGCGCCATCAGCCGCGCCACGGTACGGGAGGCGACCCCCTTGAGCGAGCGAAAGGCCCGGTCAAGGCATGCCCACAGCGGATCGTCATCGATGAGCGAGGCGATCTCACCCTCGAGCCGGCGGCTCTGGCGTACCAGCAGCGCGATCACCTCATCGAGACTGGCGATGGTCTCGTTATCGGCGGCAGCGCTCTTGCGTTGCTTTTGGATGGTGAGATCACCTCCCACCTGGGAAAGCCGCCCAACCAATGCCTTGAGCCGCTGCTGAGCCGCGCAGGGTGGCGGCATTGGCTTGAGCTGCTTGACCTGGCCATAGCGGGCGATCATGGCGGCATCGATCCTGTCGGTCTTCTCCAGGAAGCCCATTGCTTCGGCGAAGTAGCGCACACTGCGGGCATTGGCCATGCCGCAGCATACCCCCAATTCCCACAACAGCAGGAAGGCCAGTCGTTCGTAGCCGCCACTGGCCTCCATGACGACAAGTTCGACGTCGTGGCCCTGGCACCAGCCGGCCAGGTCGGCGATGCCTGCCGCATCGTTGGCAAAACGGCTAGCCGCCCCGCTCGGCTCGACATGGGCATCGAGCCATCCTTTCGAAACATCCACTCCACATATGATCGTGTTCACGGTAACCTGCCTTGTGCGTGCGATTGGAGCCAAGCGACTATTCGGTCGTACGTGACGAAGGCGAAGATCCCAGGCTCATCCACGGTTGTAACCGGAGGGGTGTCGGGCGACTTCGCCAAGCCTCGAATCGGATGGCCATCCGGTTCGAGGCTCAGTCGCTCTTCTCGCACAAAGTTTCCTCCGTGCAGATACAAGGGGTG
>NZ_JAPYKS010000074.1:0-1304 GCF_037179605.1 Mesorhizobium salmacidum (SeqCode) | reverse complement strand
ATCGTGGTCTCTTCCAAAATACGTCTAATCCAGCAAAATACTTCATGGCTGCTCCTTCCCGATGTTTGTGGTGCTCCAAGGCGACCACGTTCTAACATCCCGACAGGAGGAGCCGCCCGCATCTGGGCTCGGGCGAGACCCCAATCACCCCATCTGTTGAAGAAGTGTAGCGCTTGGCCTTGAGGATGGCCTCGTCGCCGTTATGGTAGACGAAGGTGATTTCGATCGAGCCGTCTTCGAGCAGTTCGGCGGAGCCGTCACCGGTGACTTCGTCCATTTCGTCGCAGCCGGCCCAGGTGAAGAAGACCATCGAGGGGCTGTAGCTCAGATCAAGACCGGCTTGCAGGGCGCCAAAGGCGATCTCGCCGTTGTTGTCATCCCCTATGGTGATGGTGGCAGGGCCGCTGAGGTCGAGATAGCCGCGATCCCACAGGTCGGCCTCGACGATACGCCAGCTGCCGGTCAGCTGGCAGCCAGCCGGCGCGCTCATGTCGGCACCGCCACGAGCTTCGGTAGCCGTACCAGATTGTAGGCGGCGGCCGCGAAGGTGAATGCCCATCCGGCGCGGTCACGGCCGCGGAACCTGGTCTTTCTTTGCCCCGCGACCGTCTTGATCCAGCCGAACGCCTCCTCGATGCGCCGCCCGCCGCCTGGAGCCGGTGGCTCGCCCGAGCCGTCCTTCGGCTTGACGCTCTTCATGGACGCCCACGCCTCGACCAGCGTGCCGTCGACCGAGAAGTGGTCGGTGGACAGGAGCTTCTTCACCCTGGGCTGCGCCAGCACCGCGCCTAAGAACTTCGCTGCGATGTCGCCTTCCAGCAACCGGTCGCGGTTCTTCGAGAACACCGAATGGTTCCATGGCGCCTCATCGACGCCGATGTCGACGAACCAGCGAAACAGGAGGTCGTACTCCAGCCGCTCCATCAACAGCCGCTCCGAGCGGATTGAGTAGAACGCCTGCAGCAGCATCGCACGCAGCAGCTTCTCCGGCGCGATCGATGGTCGCCCCGCCGCAAACTCCCGCTCCAACGCGACCAGCGCCTCGTTCACGATCGCCCGGATCGCTCGCAACGGGTGACCCCGCCGAACCCGCGCCTCCAGATCAACGTAGCTGAACAACTCGCCAGTTCGATTGTCGCCACCGCGCACGTGTCATCTCCGAATCTCTTCGGAATTAGTGAATCACGGTCATCGACCTGCGGCGAGCACCTTTTTCAACAGATGGGGTGATTGGGGTCTCGCCCGAGCCAGATTGAGGGCGGCTACTCCTGTCGGGATGTTAGAACGTGGTCGCCTTGGAGCGC
>NZ_JAPYKS010000073.1:0-1388 GCF_037179605.1 Mesorhizobium salmacidum (SeqCode) | reverse complement strand
CGGCGCACATCGCCCGCCGCGTAGAGCCGGTCGACGCTGGTCCTGTAGTCGCGGTCGTTGGCCTCGACATTCCTGGAACGGCGGCTGTCCGTGGTGATCTTCATCTCACCCTCCAATTCCGCCGCGACCCCTCCCATCGCCGGGCCGGCAAAGCCGATGGCGATGAAGGCAAGATCGGCGCGGATGACGAATTCGGTGCCGGCGATCGGCTTGCGCTTCTCGTCGACCTCGCAGCACTTGACGCCGGTGAGCTGGCCTTCCTCGCCGATGAATTCGAGAGTCGCCACCTGGAATTCGCGTTCGGCGCCCTCAGCCTGCGAGGACGAGGTACGCATCTTCGTTGCCCAGTAGGGCCAGACGGAGAGCTTGTCTTCCTTCTCGGGCGGCTGCGGGCGGATGTCGAGTTGGGTGACGCGCACCGCACCCTGGCGGAAGGCTGTGCCGACGCAGTCGGACGCGGTATCGCCGCCACCGACGACGACGACGTGCTGGCCACCGGCGATGATCGGATGCGACGGCCACGCCACGGACTGGATCGGCTCGCCGCCGACGCGGCGGTTCTGCTGCACCAGATAGGGCATCGCGTCATGCACGCCGCCGAGATCGTCGCCGGGAATTCCGGCCGCGCGCGGCGTTTCCGAGCCGCCACAATAGAGCACGGCATCATGTTCGGTCAGCAGTTCCGCGACGGGCTTGTCGACGCCGACATTGACGCCGCAATGGAAGGTGACGCCCTCGCCCTGCATCTGTTCGATGCGCCGATCGATATAGTGCTTCTCGATCTTGAAGTCGGGAATACCGTAACGCATCAGCCCGCCGGGGCGGCTCTCGCGCTCGTAGACATGCACGTCGTGGCCAGCGCGGCCAAGCTGCTGGGCGGCCGCCATGCCGGCCGGTCCGGAGCCGATGATGGCGACCCGCTTGCCGGTCTTCTTCTCCGGCGGATAGGGCCTGATATGCCCGGTCTCGTAAGCCTTGTCCGCGATCGCCTGCTCCACCGTCTTGATGGCGACTGGAATGTCCTCGAGGTTGAGCGTGCAGGCTTCCTCGCAGGGTGCCGGACAGATGCGGCCGGTGAACTCCGGGAAATTGTTGGTCGAGTGCAGGTTGCGGATCGCGTTGTCCCAGTCCCTGTTGTAGACGAGGTCGTTCCAGTCGGGGATCTGGTTGTGGATCGGGCAGCCCGTCGGTCCGTGGCAGAACGGAATGCCGCAATCCATGCAGCGCGCGGCCTGTTTCTCGACCTCCTTGTCCGACATCGGCAGCGTGAACTCGCGGAAGTGCCGAATGCGGTCCGAGGCTGGCTGGTACTTGTGCACCTGCCGGTCGATTTCGAGAAAGCCTGTTACCTTGCCCATAGTCCAGTTCCTGCTGTCCAGATGGTGCGG
>NZ_JAPYKS010000072.1:0-1455 GCF_037179605.1 Mesorhizobium salmacidum (SeqCode) | reverse complement strand
CGTCGCCAGCGGCGCACCGCCCTCGTTCGTGAGGCGTATATAGTCGCCACCCCGACAAACTGTCAACACCGATCTCAGATGTTTTTTCGATTTTTCGGGGAGATATCCACTGGGCCGAAATTCGTGAGTTGGCTAGGCTGAGTTTCCGCGCCGCTTTCCGCGGTTGGTCACGCCTGGGATACTCGCCTCAGACCCCATGCCGAGCATACTTCGCTTTGAAAAACTGGCGCCCCAAAACGGCCACCGAACGCGCCCGAGCGGCTTTCAACGCCGATTCTCCAGCAATTCCGGTGTTGATGTTTCGGCCCGCGTAGAAGATGCCCAGGATCAGCACCTGCTCGCCCTCGACCGCGAAGGCAATGCTGATCCAGCGCCGGC
Source organism: Mesorhizobium salmacidum (SeqCode) (assembly GCF_037179605.1). Classification (NCBI taxonomy): domain Bacteria; kingdom Pseudomonadati; phylum Pseudomonadota; class Alphaproteobacteria; order Hyphomicrobiales; family Phyllobacteriaceae; genus Mesorhizobium; species Mesorhizobium salmacidum (SeqCode). Next base: position 1,077 of record NZ_JAPYKS010000072.1, on the reverse strand, counting down.
AGCCAACAATCCGCAGCCCAGGCATGATCGCGATCCGCTCAGTGCCTCGCTGTGGAAAAGTCGACAAGCCCAGACAATGATCGCGGATACCATTGATAAAATTCCACGCAATCGCCGGCGACGCCCCGTTCGGCTATGCCGTCATGGAATGTTCGAGTTCGGCTTGTGCCACCGGATGAAAGACAATCCGGTATCCCATTCCCTACTTGGCTTTCGCCTGCTTCGCGCGATGGCGTGTTTCAAGCTCGGAAGAGACCGTTTCGGCTGGAATTCCCTTCGTCGAATCCTGCTGGAGCTCGGCCAGACGCGCGGGAATTTTCTCGCACAGCCACTTTCCCCTTCCGCCTCGAAATCCTCGAGTATGCGCAGGCCGGCGCGGACAACCTCACTGGCATTGTTGTAGCGGCCGAACTCGAGCTGTTTCCTGATGAAGCTCTCACAGTGCTCGTTCAAAGCGCGGTTGGGTATGGCGACCTCCTGGGGGAGATCATGGCTCGAGCGTTATTGATGACAATAGATAGCGATAGCTGGCAATCCACTGCCGATTCGGCGACGCTTCATCATCATAACCCGCCAAGCGGCATCGCCTCGGTCCCGATTCGGCGGAATTGGACTACCGATTGGGGCAGCACCACGCGATCGAGGGTCTCGGTGCGAGCGGAGGCCGCAGATCCTGCTATCCACCATCCGATAGCGTGTGAGGAAGCCGGCTGAGTTAAAGCCCAACCGGCTAATCTGTTCATGCTTGGCGGCCAATCGATCTTGAACCTGGCCATCCCTCCATGTCTTCACTGATTTGATTTTTGTCCGCGGCATCGGGGTCGCCTCTTTTGCGGGCCTGGACAGGATTGGATCGACACTCCACGGTGATCCGGATACGCAACGGCCCACCGACTTGAAGCCTGGCGGCTGTCTTTTTGATTTGGTTTTGGGGGGAGGATTTGATTTTTGTCCGGGTCGCCGGCTTGGTCTGCTTGGGGCGGTCAGGCCGGATCCAAGGCGGCGCAACGCAAAACGGCCCGCCGGCTTTGCGCCTGGCGGGCCGTTTTGGTAAGTTTGGTTGCGGGGACAGGATTT
>NZ_JAPYKS010000071.1:0-1580 GCF_037179605.1 Mesorhizobium salmacidum (SeqCode) | reverse complement strand
CCAGTCGAGCCTGTCGCTCCGGTCGAACCCGTCGCTCCAGTTGAGCCTGTTGCTCCGGTCGAGCCGGTGGCACCCGTCGAGCCGGTGGCACCAGTCGAACCGGTGGCACCAGTCGAGCCGGTGGCCCCAGTCGAGCCAGTGGCCCCAGTCGAGCCGGTGGCTCCAGTCGAGCCGGTGGCTCCGGTCGAGCCGGTGGCTCCGGTCGAGCCAGTTGCACCAGTCGAGCCGGTGGCTCCGGTCGAGCCGGTGGCCCCAGTCGAGCCGGTTGCCCCAGTCGAGCCTGTTGCCCCAGTCGAGCCGGTGGCCCCAGTCGAGCCGGTTGCCCCAGTCGAGCCTGTGGCCCCAGTCGAGCCGGTGGCACCAGTCGAGCCGGTGGCTCCGGTCGAGCCAGTGGCCCCAGTCGAGCCGGTGGCTCCGGTCGAGCCGGTTGCCCCAGTCGAGCCGGTGGCCCCAGTCGAGCCGGTTGCCCCAGTCGAGCCTGTAGCTCCAGTCGAGCCTGTCGCTCCGGTCGAACCCGTCGCTCCAGTCGAGCCTGTTGCTCCGGTCGAGCCGGTGGCCCCAGTCGAGCCGGTTGCCCCAGTCGAGCCGGTGGCCCCAGTCGAGCCGGTGGCCCCAGTCGAGCCGGTGGCTCCGGTCGAGCCAGTGGCCCCAGTCGAGCCGGTGGCTCCGGTCGAGCCGGTTGCCCCAGTCGAGCCGGTGGCCCCAGTCGAGCCGGTTGCCCCAGTCGAGCCTGTCGCTCCAGTCGAGCCTGTCGCTCCGGTCGAACCCGTCGCTCCGGTCGAGCCGGTGGCTCCGGTCGAGCCAGTCGCTCCAGTCGAGCCTGTCGCTCCGGTCGAACCCGTCGCTCCAGTTGAGCCTGTTGCTCCGGTCGAGCCGGTGGCCCCAGTCGAGCCGGTGGCACCCGTCGAGCCGGTGGCACCCGTCGAGCCGGTGGCACCAGTCGAACCGGTGGCACCAGTCGAGCCGGTGGCCCCAGTCGAGCCAGTGGCCCCAGTCGAGCCGGTGGCTCCAGTCGAGCCTGTCGCTCCGGTCGAGCCGGTGGCTCCGGTCGAGCCGGTTGCTCCGGTCGAGCCAGTCGCTCCAGTCGAGCCTGTCGCTCCGGTCGAACCCGTCGCTCCAGTCGAGCCGGTTGCCCCAGTCGAACCTGTTGCACCAGTCGAGCCTGTAGCTCCGGTCGAACCTGTTGCTCCGGTCGAGCCGGTAGCTCCCGTCGCACCTGTAGCTCCAGTCGAGCCTGTGGCCCCGGTCGAGCCGGTTGCTCCGGTCGAGCCGGTGGCACCAGTCGAGCCGGTGGCACCCGTCGAACCTGTTGCTCCGGTCGAACCGGTGGCACCAGTCGAGCCGGTGGCACCAGTCGAGCCTGTTGCTCCGGTCGAACCGGTGGCACCAGTCGAACCTGTTGCTCCGGTCGAACCGGTGGCTCCGGTTGCACCAGTAGAGCCCGTCGAGCCTGTCGCACCGGTCGCACCAGTCGAGCCGGTAGCTCCGGTCGAGCCGGTCGAACCGGTTGCTCCGGTATCACCGGTTGCACCTGTGGCTCCCGTAGAGCCGGTCGAGCCGGTTGCTCCAGTCGATCCGGT
>NZ_JAPYKS010000070.1:0-1672 GCF_037179605.1 Mesorhizobium salmacidum (SeqCode) | reverse complement strand
ATGTGGCGGCGATGTAGAAATGTCGCTCGCTCTGCAAAGTAGAAATGTCGCATCCTACGTTTGCGAGGGCAGGGTCCAGCAAGTTAGAAATGCGACAGCGGCGCACTTCCTGGCGCCGACATGAGTGCCCGATCGGGCGTCAGCTGGTCGGGGTTGCGCAGCCCGATCGGGCGCGTTCCAGCTTGGCTCCCTGGCTTTAGCTTTGAAAGCCGCCTCACTCGGCAGCGGCCACCCTTGTCAGTGCCTGTTCTCGCCGCGCGATGACGGCAGGGTCGTTGATGAAATCTGTCCTGCGGCCCGGCTTCGACCCGCGCTTCTTGTAAGCGATCTGTTCGCTGTTGGTCTTGATCTTCGGCGGAGGCCGCGCCTCGTCCTGCTGAGCCTTGATCCAGGTCAGCACTTCGCCGAGCCGCTTGTTCTCGGTGACCGCCGCGTGCGTGATGCGCTGCTCCTTGTCGAAGACGGTGTAGGGTAAGGAACACGCTCTCCATCGAACGTCCAGCCGACCGTCGGCGAACTCGTAGATATCGACGTATTTACCGACCAGCCCGCACGAAAGCTCGTTCTTCTCAAGCATGATTTGCCTGCGTTCGTAGGAGAACGACAATTGCTGGCCGACATAACGCTGCTCCCGCTTGCACAGCACGTCACGCAGCCGATCCGGCGCAACATTCAATGCGCGGTGCAGATTGTCCGGTCGGGTAGGGACCTTGGCGAACCTCTCGTTGAAGTCGGCAACGAACCCCGGCAGGAAGGCGTTGGCCGCCTCGATGTTCGATATGCCGGCGAGGCGCAGTTCCTTCACAAGACGGTCCTGCAGCGTCCGATTGACCCTTTCGACCCGGCCTTTGGCCTGGCTCGAATTGGCGCACAGGATCTCAATGTTGAGTTCTGACAAGGCGCGGCCGAACTGGGTCATGCCGCGGCCTGCCTTGGCATCCTTCTTGGCGACACGAAACACCGTGTGCTTATCGGAGTAGAATGCGACTGGGCAGCCGTGTGCCTTCAGATAGAGTTCCAGCGTCTCGAAATAGCTGAAGGTGCTCTCCGACTTCACAAAGCGAAGCTGCTGGAGCTTGCTCGTGGCGTCGTCGATGAAGACGAGCAGGGTGCATGGATCGCCCCGCTCCTCGAACCAACGGTGATCACTACCGTCGATCTGCACCAGCTCGCCATAAGATTCCCGACGTAATCTGGGCTGATGGAACGTCCTGCGCTGCTTCCGCGACAACCAGATTCCGGCTTCCGCCATCCATTTGCGCAACGTCTCTCGCGACACGATCAGGCCGTGGTTCGCCGCCAACTTCTCGGCCGCCAAGGTCGGCCCGAAGTCGAGATAGTGTTCCCGAACCAACTGAACCGCCAGTTCACCGATGCCGGCGACATATCGATGGTTCGACGGTCGTCCTCGAGCCTTGTGCCGAAGTGCTGCGGCGCCTTCGGCTCTGAACGCCTTCAGCAGACGCTGGACCTGACGCGTCGTCATATCCAGCACATGCGCCGCCGAGACAACCGCCATGCGCCGCTCCAAAACCTTCGACAGCACCTCGATGCGTTGCAGCTCGCGCTCGCTCATTAAGATCAGTCCCAACCCGCCATCTCCCTCGCTCATAGACGAGCAGGGCGACATTCCTACTTTGCGGAATCAAGACATTTCTATTTTGCGGCAATA